>CAZLGG010000094.1:0-15522 GCA_964559135.1 uncultured Planctomycetia bacterium | reverse complement strand
GTCTTGTCGGACACGCTGGCGGCGAGGCTCAAAGTCGGGCGTTGAACTCGAGGGATAGGGGAGCACGATGGAACGACGGGTCTTTTTCGCCATTCTCTTGACCTTTTTCACGGTCATGGTTTGGAGTTCGCTCCAGCCCAGGCCCGAGAAGAAGCCCCAAGAGGAACCGGCGAACCAAAACAGGGCAAGCGACGCGCCCGACTCCGCTTCGAAAACCCAGCCCGCCGCGGCCGGGGAACCGAAGAAGGGAGAACAGGGGGAGACGGCGCCCGCGACCCAGCCCGATTCTCCGACGCGGCATCTCCAGACATCCGACGCTCCCGTTTTCGAAGGTGAGCTCGTTCTCGAGAACGAGACTCAACGCATCCTTTTCGACCAAAAGGGAGGGACGATCGAGACCCTCTGGCTGCTGGACTACGACGAAACCGTGGGAAGCGGCAAAGACGGCACCTACGAGGGAAAGTTGAGGTTCATCCGACGTTGGGAAGGCGCTCCCGCGGCCCTCTCCCTGCGTGACGACGACGCGTCGAGCGACAACATCGATCCCTTCTGGCCCAACACGGTCCTCTGGGAGACCGACGGCCCGGACGGGAAGGGCGGAATCTCCTTTCATCTGGATTTCACGCGGGAGGGGATGCCCCTGCGGTTCACCCGCCGCTACGCGTTGACCGACCACGGGAACCGTATTGCCGTGTCCCTCATTTTGGAGGCTCGGGGCGCAGTCAATGCCGCGGCCCTCCCGACATTCTGGCTGTGCAACTCGGGCGGCGTCTATCCGCCCGATCGTGCCAAGATTTCTCCGATCCCCGCACGCAGCATCCTGGGGCAGTTGGACGAGGATGAGGTCGTGCCCCTCGTCGAGACCTCCAAGGACATCAAGGGTGAGGATGACCACGAGAAGCGGCTACCACGGATTCGTTATGCCGCCGACTTGGGATTCTATTTCCAAAGTGTTCTCAGCCGAGCGGCCGGTGACGAAGACGACCAAGGGCGGATCACGACCGTCGAGGAAGAAGGTGGCGTGCTCGGGACACGCACCGAGTTGCGGGTGCGATTCGACCTGGACTCGGCCAAGAAGAGGATCGAGAAGGTTTTCGATCTCTACGTGGGGCCGAAAGACCACCGTGGGATCAAGCAGAACTACGAGGACGGGGAACTCCGCGAGATCTACCTCGACCTGGCCGATTCGGAGTTGATGAGTCAAAGCTTCTGCCCATGCACGGCCGGCCCCATGAAGGTCGTGGTCCAGGTCATCTCGAAGGCGGTGATCTGGTGCTTGGATTTCTTCGGAGGTCTCTTCGGAAGCATGGGGGTCGCCATCATCGTCTTGACGCTGCTCGTGCGCGTCATGATGTTCCCGGTCACGCGGAAGTCGCAGACCGCCATGCAGCTGCACAGCCACAAGATGGCCAAGGTGAAGCCGAAGCTCGACGCGCTGAAGGAAAAGTACGGCAAGGACCGCCAGAAATTCGCCTCCGAGCAGATGAAGCTCATGAAGAAAGAAGGCGTTTCGATGGTGCCGCTGGGCGGGTGCCTGCCCATGTTCCTGCAGATCCCCATCTTCTTCGGCCTCTTCTCGGCCATTCGATTCGACGTGGATCTGAGACACGCGACGTTCCTGTGGTGTCAGGACCTCTCCATGCCCGACACCGTCTACCACTTCGCCAACGCTTTCGCGCCGCCGTGCTGCATGCCGATTCCACCCATCAAGGGCGTCAACGTGTTTCCGCTGTTGATGATCGCGGCGATGTTCTTCAACCAGTTGGCGATGCCGAAGTCGCCCGACCCGAACATGCGTCAGCAGCAAAAGATGATGATGTTCATGCCGCTGTTGTTCGGTGTCATGATGTACGGGTATGCCGCGGGTCTCTCCCTGTACTGGCTGTCCAGCAGTCTGTTCGGGATCTTCGAGCAAAGAGTGATCAAGAAACTCTTCCCCATAGAGATCCAGGAAAAAAAGAGCTGACGGGCCGATCTCTTTTCGCCCGCCGGGAGGGCGCCGATGGACGCGAGTGAATTCGTCCGTGGTCTGGGGGATACGATCGTTGCGACGTCCTCCGCGCCCGGCATCGGCGCGAGGGCGATCGTGCGGCTCTCCGGCCCCAGGGCGTCCGAAATCGTCCATCGCTGGTACCTCCCGGCGAATGGAGAACCCACCGTTCGTGCCTTGCGACGCGGAGCGACGCGGGGGCAGTTCGTACTCGGGCGATCGGGGACGGCGATCCCGGTCATGGTGCTCGTGATGCGAGCGCCCCGCTCCTACACAGGGGAAGACCAGGTGGAGATCCATCTTCCCGGTCATCCGCGTTTCGTCGAGATGGTGCAGGATCTCTGCGAGCGCAAAGGTGCCAGGCCGGCGGCCCCGGGCGAGTTCAGCCTTCGCGCCCTTTTGAACGGCAAACGGGATCTCGCGCGTATCGAGGCGGTCGGCGCCCTGATTCAGGCTCGCGATGGGGACGAACTCTCGGCGGCGGTCGACATCCTGGGAGGGAGGTTTTCCCGGTGTGTCGCCCGCGCCAACGAGGAGATCCTGAGCATCCTTCAGCCGCTCGAGTTGGGATTCGATTTCTCTGATCAAGATATCGAGATCCAGATCCCCCAAGACGCGGCTCCCCGCCTCCTCGAGTTGGCGAGCATGCTGCGGGGCTTGGTGGAGGACCAGGGGCGGTGGCGACCGTCCCGGGCTCGGCCCCATGTTCTCCTCGTCGGACCTCCGAATGCGGGAAAGAGCAGCCTGTTCAACGCATTGACCGAGGACGGGGCGGCGCTCGTGAGCCCTCACGCCGGCACGACCCGCGATGTCCTGGAAGCAACCGTCGCGTTGGAGGATCTCCAGGCGATTCTCCTCGACTCGGCCGGCGAGGGGTTCCTCGGGGGCGAGGCGGATGATCTGGCACACGGCCTGAGAGTCCGCGCCGAGGGAAATGCCGATCTGCTGCTGCGCGTGACGGACGGACGTTGCATCGCGGAGGCCGCGCCTCAAGCTCCTCAGGCGTCGTCGTCGGGACCCGCCGAGATCGGTGTTTTCACCCATGCGGACTTGGTGCCCCGTTCCGAGAGGCGCGGGGGGGCGACCCTTTGGGTGAGTCCCGTCACGGGAGAAGGACTGGGCGAGCTGAAACGGACCCTCGGCGAGGTTCTTCGTGGAATGGACCGGCCGGGAAGCATCGGCGACATCTCCCGTCGTCATGGGAGTCTCCTCGCCCAGACGGCTCGAGCCGTCGAGAGAGCCGCCCGGGGCTTGGAGGAAGGGTTGGGAGCCGAGCTCGCGGCGGCGGATCTGCACGAAGCTCTTCGGGTCTTGAGCGGCCTCACCGGAGCCGAACCCACCCAGGAGTTGCTCACTCGAATCATGAGTACTTTCTGCGTCGGGAAATAAGCTGAATCGGGCGTGCCGCGGCATGACGGTGTCGGGCTTTCGTGTTAGAGACGTAGCATTCCATGCGATGTCCCTTCTGCAAGAAACATGATGACAAGGTCATCGACAGCCGGAGCGCCGCGGACGGCGCCGTGATTCGGCGTCGCCGCGAGTGTCTGAGCTGCGGTCGGCGGTTCACCACGTATGAGAAAGTCGAAGCCATTCCCTTCCAGGTCATCAAGAAGGACGGAACGCGTGTGTCCTTCGACCGGGAGTGCATCCATCGAGGCATGTTGAAGGCCTGTGAAAAACGTCCGGTTTCCTCCGAGGAATTGGAGCGGATCGTCGACTCCATCGAGTCTCGCGTCCACGAAATGTTCGATCGAGAGGTCGCTTCCAAGTTCATCGGCAACTTGGTGATGGAGGCCCTGAAGGAACTCGATCAGGTGGCCTATGTCCGGTTCGCTTCGGTCTATCGCGAATTCAAGGACGTGGGCGAGTTCATGCGCGAGCTGGAAGCCATGTTGGGGAAGACGCGACATGGGAAAGATTAGTCGAGTTCGGATCGAGGGAGATGAATGGGCGCCCTTTTCCAGGGATCGTCTGGCGCAGTCGCTCCGCAGGGCCGTCGATGCCAGCGGCGCTGGGGACGCGGACATGGCCGAGGAGCTCACCGGCGTCGCGATGCTCTTCCTCGAAAAACGATTCAGCGACGACAGCCCTCCCGCCGTCGAGGATATCCGGCATCTCGTCCATCGGGTCCTCATCGAAACGGGTCATGTGCGCGTCGCGGCGGCCTATAGAAAAAACAGCGGAGCCATCGAGTTCCCAGGGGCGTCGGGCGCCGGCTTACCCTCTTCGAAGCGCCTGGACGTCACCGATTCCGGACTGGGTCTGCGAACGAGCTTCGACCGGGATCGCTTGATCGCTTCGATTGCCGCCGAGGCCTGCGTCAACGAACTCGTCGCCACGGAAATCGCCGACCGAGTCGTGTCGCGGCTGAGAGAGTTGCAGGTGGATGCCGTGTCCACGACTCATCTGAGAGAAGTCCTCGATCTGGTCCTTTTGGAACGCGGAGATCGCGAGCTTCTCGACCGTTGCCGCCTCATCGGCGTCGCGGCTTCTCGCATCGACGGATGGATCCACGCGACCGGTCGCGGAGCACCCGATCCCGAGGTCGAGACCGCGGCGGCCATACTCTCTCCTTGGTCCCTCGACGCGATCCATTCACCGGCTGTTCGTGACGCCCACTCGGAGGGTCGAATTCATATCATGGGGCTGGCCACTCCCCTCAGAGTCGAGGAGGCCAGAATCGACGCGCGCGGGCCGCTTTTCGCCTCGGCCAAGCGTCCCGAGGATTTCCTGCTGGAACTGGTGAGCCTCATCCAGTCACTTCGGCCGCTGGTGCGTTCGGGCGTCGTGGTGCGTCGCTTCGCCGAAGGCGTGGCCCACGTCACCGCGGGGGTCTCCCTACGGCGATTACGAACCTTCGTCGATCGACTCCTGGATCAACTCCTCAGGGACGACGTCTACGGGCGACCCCTCATGCCCGCGCTCACCTTGGAGGTGCATCTGGGGGGCGAACACCTGGAGGACGCGGGGGCGGACGACGAGGCCCGGCGCATGCGACTTTTGGCAGACCTCCTGTTGGACCGCCTGGAGCGCCGTTCAGCTCTTCGCGGACGGCTGTGCGTCACGTTTCTGCTTCGGGCGCGGGCACCCCATCACTGGCCGGAGTCCGAGACGCTCACCCGGCTTTTCCGTGCGGCCCGGCGCCATCCCGGCGTCGCGTTCCGCTTGTTGCGCGGAGCGGACGAGGCCCGCTTGGGCGGCTCCGACGAAGCACCCGAGCAGGTGGTCCTCGACGTCGGCGCCGCCGCGCTCAACCTCCCTCACGCTTTGGCGACCGCTGACATTCAGAGCTTGGATGACGTGGCTTCCGCGATCAGTGGCGCCATGTCCCTGGCCCTGGAGGCGCTTTCGGAGCAGTACTGGTTCCTCCGCGGGGCCGCCCCGGAGACGCTGCGGGGCGTCATCGCACGGCTTCCCGGCGGCCGCGAGTTGCGGATCGCCAGCGCGGGGCAGGGAGGAACGATTCGACTCTGGGGGCTTTTGCAATGCGCCCGGTATATGCGTGCGAGGGGCATCATCGAAGCGGGTGAGGAGCCCGAAGTGCTGACGAGAATCTTCTCGTGTTTGGATTACCTCGCCGGGGAACCCCGCGACGATGCGCGGCTCCGGATCCGCCTGGGAGGACTGAGGGACCGGCGCCTCAGGGAGCGATTCTTCCACGTCACCGACAGCTTGGCCGCCAGACGGGCCGACCGGGAGCTCATGCGGGCGCTCGAAGCCGAGGATGACGGATTGGCGACGTTGCCCCTCGTCAGCCCCCTCCATGCGGAACAGAATCGCCGTTTCCTGGAGGCAGGGTTTCTGAGGCGGCTTGGCCCCGGGCTGGCCCTGCCCGCGCGAGGCGACGACGAGTTGGCCACCGGCGCATGGCTGACGCGATTGTTCGAGAGTACGGCCTTGAGCTACTTCGAGCTGGAGGCCGGCGCGGAACTGATCGAAGTTCAGGAGACACTTTTCCGGGACGAGACGTGATGCACCGAAGAGCGATCCTCACGTCGATTCTCTGGATGGCTCTCGGGGCCCACATCGCTGCGCAAGCACCGCGGGGATCCCTGCGGGTCCACGTCGCATGGAAGCGAGCGGTCCCCACACCGAGAGAGCTGTTCGTCCCCCCCGATTTGCGCGGAGTGGATCGCCGTTGGGAGGACCTGATCCTGCGCCGACGGCATCGAGACGAAACGTTGCGCGTGGATGCGGCTACGGGAGGGCTGTCAGGTGTCCTTCTCACGGTGCACGGCAAGGGGGTTTCTTCGGAGAGGCGCTCGTCGTCCGCAACACCGACGCTCGTGGTGGAAGACCTCGAACTCCATCCCCGGTTCGCCGTCGGCAGGCTCGATGGCCCCCTCCGCATCGTGAATCGGGACGACATTGCCTATCGCTTCATTCTTCTCGACGAATCGCAGAAGCCTACGGGCGCCGTCACGGTGCCCCCCGGCGAATCCGTCCAGGTGCCCGGCCGCGACGGTCGTCGCTTCGGGATCATGGAAGAACGTCTGCACGAGATGGAGGCATGGATCGTGAACCCCGAGGGGGGGCTCGTCCTGACCACCGCCGTCACCGGGGACGCTTTCGCGGAGGGTCTGCCCGAGGGCGAGTATGAGGTGGAGGCGTTCCATCCCCTCCTCGGTGTCGTTTCCAAGCGGGTCAAGATCGCGGGAGGCAAGGAGACCGCGTGGGACCTTGACGAGGGGGCGTTTCGCGGACCGTTGACCGAAGCGTCTCCGAGTCCCAAAGACGGTCACCCGGCCTTCCGGATCGACGGCCTGGTACTCATGCTCGAGGATCTGGATCGTGTCGCCGCGTATCTCCAGGAGCGCTACCGCGGAACGCCTCTCACGCGGAAGCTCGCCCGTCGTCTGGCGCTCGAGTCCACGCTGATCCCTCTTTTCGCGACGGCCGTTTGGGAGCGCCGGCAGCTGGGGACTCTTCGCGCCCGTGCGGCCGCCCTGGAGGCTGTCCTGCGAAAAGCTCCTCCGGGGGGCGAGGACGTCCCCATTCCCGAGGGGTGGACGTGGACGCCCAGCCGCAGCGTGGGACGGGATGATGTCGAGCCCTGGACCGGCGCGGCGTTCTTCGACGGCAAGACCGGGGTCCTGAGCGGGCCCTTGATCACGTCGGACGGAGTCTTGCTTTATCGGGTCTTCAAGGTTCGAGCGAAAGAGGACCGACGGGACGTGGAATCCGGTCTCTTGCCCTTCTGGCCCCGTCTTTCGGCTGAATCTCGCCGTTTGAGGGTGTCGGCCCTGGGACGCCGGGCCCGGGTCGAGTCCCTGGATCCGCAGCTGAAGGGGCTCCTTTTCCCCCGCGAGGGGCGCTGATCTGTCACCTCGGGAGGTTAGAAATACCGGGGCGCTAGTCCTTCCAGCCGGTTCAAGTCAGGGAATCCATGAAACTCAAGTTCATTGAACTCTTCGGCTTCAAGTCCTTCGCGGAGCGGGTCCAATTCGACCTGGACCGCGGCGTGACGGCCATCGTCGGTCCCAATGGTTGCGGCAAGAGCAACGTGGTGGATGCGGTCAAGTGGGTCCTCGGCGAGCAGCGAGCCCGGTCTCTTCGCGGCAATGAGATGACGGACGTCATTTTCAACGGGAGCGAAAGACGGCCGCCCATGGACATGGCCGAGGTGAAACTCGTCTTCGACAATGCCGAGCGCGTTCTTCCCGTCGATCGCGACGAGGTTGCGATCGGTCGACGTCTCTTCCGGTCGGGGGAGAGCGAATACCTGATCGACGGACAAAACGTCCGTTTGAAGGACCTCAGGGAACTGTTCATGGGAACGGGCCTCGGCCCGGGCGGCTACTCCTTCATGGAGCAGGGGAAGATCGACAGCGTCTTGGCGAGCAATCCGACAGATCGGCGCAAGGTGTTCGAGGAAGCCGCCGGTATCAGCCGATTCAGGGCCCGCCGCCACGAAACCGAACTCAAGCTCGACCGGGTCGATGACAACTTGGTGCGACTGGCCGACATCGTCGAGGAGCTGACCCGTCAGGAAAACTCCCTGAAGCGGCAGGCGGGCAAGGCGCGCCGTTACCGCGAATTTAGCCAAAAGGCCTCCGAACTCCAGGCTCAGGTCGCTCTGCACCGTTTCGCTCAGGACTCACGCGAACTGGAGAGCGTCGAGGCCTCGCTTCAGTCGCTTCAGGAGCGACGGAGCGCCACGGAGGAGGACAAGACCGAGTGGATGACCAAGGGGGAATCCGTCGGCGCGCAACTCGAGGAGAAGGGCGAGGCCCTGAGTGCTCTCCGTCAGCAGACGACTCGTTTGGAGGCGCAGATCAAAGGGGCGCGGGATCTCGTCTCGCTCCACGAGAGGAACCTCTCGAACCTGGAAGGACGGGCGGCCAACCGCAAAAGAGAAATCGAGGCGCTCGCCGCGGAGGCGACGCGTACGGACGAGCGCATCGAGGAAGTGACTGGGGACCTGGAAGCTCTGAGGGCGGCTCTCGAGTTGCGTCGGAACACCCTCGGGGACAAGGAAGAACAGGTCCGGCTGCTGAAAGAGACATCGAAGGGCCTCGAGGCGAGTCTGCGGGAAACGGAGCAGAGGTTCGAATCCCTCAGCCGTCGGAGCCTCGAGCTGGAAAGAGAGATCGCTCGCATCGAGGCCGAGCAAGAGCGCTGGAAAGGCGAGATCGAACGGGCCCAGGAAGCGGGGCAGGAGATCGCCCGGCGCAAGGAGGGGCTCGTTCAATCTCTTCGTGACAAGGAGGCGGAAGCCTCGCGGCTCGCGTCGCGGCGCAGTGAGGCCGACGGCGCCTTGGAGGCCGCCAGGGCGGAGAAGACCCGTTGCCAGGAAAGCGTCGTCGAAATCGGCGATCGTCATCGGGAGGCCCTGGCCGGACGGGCCCGGCTTGCGGCGCGCGTGGAAGCTCTCGAGAGCCATCTGGGTCGGAGGGACATCCTGCAGGACGGAGTCCGGTTGCTTCTCGACGCGCGCGCCGCCGACGAGAGTTTTCTTCCCGGATTCCGAGGCCTCCTCATCGACGGGATCGAGGTGGATTTGAACCACGCCGACGCCGTGGAGGCAGCGCTGGGCGAGACGCTCCAGGCGATGATCGTGGACACGGTTGCAGATGCCGTCGCCGGCGCTCGGTGGTTGGATGAAAAGGGGGAAGGGCGGGCCGTCTTCGTCCCTCTCGAACTCTTCACCGCGGAGGCGGGTGAGCTGCCCGAGGGGGTGCGGGTCACGCGGGATGATTTCACTCGCGTCGTGGCGCACCTGCTTCGCGGGGTTCGCCTCGTGGATCACGAGGATCTCTCCCGAGTACTCCAGGACGCCACGGATCCCTCGGGCGTGATCGTGACGCCGCGCGGTGCCGTCGTTCGAGAAGGGGGGGTCCTCGCGACCGGTCGCGCTTCGGACGAGCGAGGCCAGCTGGCCCTTCGCGCCGAGTTGCTCGAATTGCGGGCCGAGCTCGCCGTCGCTGACGAGGAAGTCCCGAGTCTCGAAGCGGCTCTACAGCAGAGTCGTGCTCGCGCCGTGGAGTCCGCACGCGCGGTCGCCGAGGCGGAGAAGTCCTCCGCGCAAGTGGCGCGGGAGTGCGGTGAAACGGAACACGCATTGACGGCGCTCCGTGCGGAGATGGCGCGTCTGGAGGACGAGGACGGCCAGCTGACCCAAAGAAACTCGGCCGCCCGGGATCGCTTGGCCAAGCTCGATGCCGAGCGCGTGAACGCGGGCGATGCGTTGAAGCAGGTGGTCGCATCGCTTGCCGAGGTCGAGAGCCTTCGGGCGACCCGCGGAGGCGAGCGCGAGGTGGGACTGAAGGCCCTGGACGAGGCTCAGCGCGCCCTGGAGAACGAACGCGTCGAATTCGCGCGAGAGTCGCAGAGGTTGCAAGGAACCGAAGAGACGCTCAGCCATCTCGAGGAGAGGCGTGACAGAGCTCGCAAGACCGTGGAACGCTACAGGGAGGAGCTTTCCGCCTATGCCGGCGACCGAAGCGCTTCCGAGAAGGAAGCGGCGGAGCAGGCGGACCTCGCGAATCGGCTGGAGAAGGAATTGGTCGCCCTGAAAGAGCAGCTCGCAGAAGCGGAGCAGTCGGTGGGCGCGATCCGACGCCACTACGACGAGGCCGTCGCTGCGATCCAGAGGTTGGATCGCGTGTTGGCGGAATTGTCGGAGGAGATTCACGGATTGGAAATCCGGCGCTCTGAACTCCGCGTCGGGTGCGAGGCTCTCGTGGAGAAGGTGAGGGAGGAGTTGGACCTGGACTTGCAGGCTCTCTACAGGGACTACGAGGTGCCCGACGACGTGGATTGGGAGGCCGTCGAGGCGGAGCTGGAGGAGGTCCGCAACAGCCTGCGCCGTCTCGGCAACGTCAATTTGGCGGCGATCGAAGATCTCGAGGAAGTTCAGGAGCGGCTCACGTTCCTCGTCGCCCAGCGCGACGATCTGTTGCACAGCAAGAACCGACTCACTCGAATTCTCGCGGACATCGAGGCCCAGTCGACGAAGCTCTTCATCGAGACCTTCGACCGCGTGCGCGACCATTTCCAGGGCATCTTCCGCAAGCTCTTCGGCGGCGGGCGTGCCGACATCGTCCTTGTCGATCCCGAGAATCCCCTGGAGTCCGGCATCGAAATCACGGCGAAGCCCCCGGGTAAGGAGGCACGCAGCATCACGCTGCTTTCCGGTGGGGAACGGACGCTCACCGCGGTTTCCCTGCTCTTCGCCATCATCCGGGCGCATCCTTGCCCCTGCTGTCTGCTCGACGAAGTCGACGCGGCCCTCGACGAGGACAACACCGAGCGATTCTGCATGCTCCTGGACGAATTCCTGGGGAGGACGCAGTTCGTCCTCATCACCCACAGTCGCCGGACGATGGCGCGCGCGGATCTGCTCTACGGCGTCACCATGGGCGAGCGGGGCGTATCGAGACGGGTGGGGGTTCGATTCGAGGATGTGGGGGAAGACGGTGAGATTATGGTGCCGCCCGACTCCGATGAGTCACCGGGAAACGGAAACCCTAAGCGGGGCCGTCGTCGGCGCGGCGGCCCGAACACGGCCGAGTCGACCTCGACGTCGACGTCGGCACGGCCTCTGGTCGGGGATGTCATGGTCGACATGGCGGCCGCGGGTGAGGAGGTGGCTCATGGAGGCAAGCGCGGCACGATCGACAGCGTGGGGCCCCCACCCCGTCGCCGGAAGGCGTCCAGGGAGGCTCCCGCGGAAAAAGAAATCGAAGAGGAGGCCTGAGCGCTCCGCCGCCGAGCCCGCTTCAGTTCGAACCTCCGTCGTGCCGATAAGCACCCCGGAGGTCCGCAATGACGCGATACAAGAGTCTGATGGTTGTGATGATCTTGGGGGGCGTCATGCTCGGCATGGCGGGTGTTCTGCTCACGACCGATTCGGCGGCCAAGCGCAAGAAACCTTCCAAGCCGACCGAAGGCAAGGAATGGAGTGTTCGGTTGGGGGACAAAGTCCTCACGATTCGCGCGGAAGGGAGACCCCGCCAGGCTTCGTCGTTCAGGAGCGATCTCGAGACGTTTCGTAAGATCCTGACGCAACTCGGCCCCAAGACACCCCAGGCCCGAGACCGGCTCAAGACGGCCATGGAGGCCCTGGTCCGGGAAGTCCAGCCGGGGGACTGGCCCGTCATCGAGGCCGAACTCAATCGCCCGAATCCTCCTACGGGCCTTCGAGGATTCCTCCTCGCCCTTTCCGGAGCGCTGCGCACCGATCGCGCACTTCCCTACTGGGAAAAATACTTCAAGGAGCACACGACCCGGGTGATCGAGGGATGGAAGAGGGATGGGCGGCCTCAGGTCTTCAAACAGGCCGTGAGCATCTACAGGAAATCCAAGCAGAGCGGCACCCGATTCCTCATTCTTCAGGCTCTCGACGCCTTTCCCGAGCCTCTGGTGCGTCAGTTCTTGGTGGAGGAGTTGGCCCGCGAGACCCAACCGGAAACCCTTCGTCAGGTCGTCACGCTGCTCAGATTCCACGGTTCACCCGAGGTCGTCGATCGTCTGCTCGAGTTCGCTCGTTCGCTTCCCGCGGATGAAGCCGTTCTGTGTTGCCGCGTGTTCAATACGCTGGCAGGTATGTCCGGCATGTCCGGCCCGAAGGCCGTTCTCGCCACCGCCTGCTCCGCCTCCGAGAAACCGGAGGTGTGTCACGCGGCCGCCCAGAGCCTCAGCTTCATGAAGAAGCCCGAACTCGTCCCGGAAGTGCTTCGCGGGATGAAGGGGCCGGGCGTCAGCCATGCCCGTCTTCAGTTCCTGATTCGAAACTTGCAGCCGGCTCACGCGGAGGCCCTCGAGGAGGCGTTGCAGCGCATCGTCGATCCGGAGGCCCGCAGGAGCCTCGAGAAGGCCCTCGAACGGATTCGGACGACGAAGCGCAAGCCCTGACGACCCGCACGGGACAGTCCCCTGTCGTTCTTGTCCCGAGGAGGTGGCTCCGGGGGGGTAGGGTTGGCTACCATGCCCCATGGTTTCGACACATGACAACAGACGACCGCTGACCGTTTTGGGGTTGCCCGCGGCGGAGGTCGTGGACTGGGCGGCTGCCCGAGCGGCGTTGGAGGCGGCTGCTCGTGAAGGGGCTCTCAAGGGGGCGCATCTGGCCGGAGCCGACCTCGCCGGTATCGATCTGTCGGGATGTGATCTCACCGGGGCGGACCTCGCCGGATGCAACCTCGACGGAGCGTGTCTGACTGGGGCGCGATTCGCTTTGGCCGACCTGACGGAGGCTTCTTTGGTGAGGGCCGATGCCACGGATGCCGACTTCCAGGGGGCCGTATTGACCCGCGGTCGATTCGACCTGGCGATTCTCAGCAAGGCCGATCTCAGCGAGGTGTCGGCATCCATGTCGCGGTTCGAATGCGCGCTCCTCGAGGGGGCACGCGCCCGCAACGCGAATTTCTCGGAGGCCGTTTTCGACACCGCGGGGCTGCGCCATGTCGATCTCACCGAGGCGCGGTGTGACGGGGCTTCCTTCTTGGCGGCCGACCTGGAACACGCCAATCTGTCCTCTTCTGATTTCACCGCGAGCCATTGGCAGGACGCGCACATGCGAGGTTGCGATCTCACCGAGGCCACTTTCGAGGGGGCAACGCTCGACGGGGTGGACTTCAAGGGAGCTTTTCTGGGGAAGACGGATTTTTCCGAGGCGACGTTTCACGGGGCACTCGTCCGCGAGACGCGTTTTTTGCGGTGCGATCTCAGCGCTGCGGATTTTCGCGGCACCGAGATCGTGACCGATGGCTTCGTGGATTGCAAACTGGACGGCACGAGGTGGCCCGTCGAGGACGATGAGAATGGCGAGGGAACCTGACCGAGCCAATGGGCTCCCCGCCGCGCCCCGGAACTTCCGCATGGTCATCGAATACGACGGCGAAGCCTACGCCGGGTGGGAGCGACAGAAGAACGGCCTGGGAATTCAGGAGGTGATCGAGGACACGCTGTTCCGGATCACGGGGGAAAGGTGTACGCTGAACGGTTCAGGGAGAACCGACGCCGGCGTACACGCGGAAGGTCAGGTGGCGTCTTTCATTCTCGAGAACCCCATGGCGGTCGACGAGTTGCATCGCGCTCTGAACGCGTTGTTGCCGGCGGACATTGCCGTCCGCGAACTCGAAGTCGTCGATCTGTTCTTCCACGCGAGATTCGACGCCGTGTCCAAGACCTATCGGTACACAGTCCTGGAGGGGCGAGTCGGGTCGCCTCTGATGAGGCGACGCGTCTACCGCGTGTTCGCGGACATGGACACCGACGCCATGGCTCGCGCGGCAGCGCATTTCGTGGGGCGTCACGACTTTCGGGGGTTCTGCAAGGAAGCCGCGAGGCAGGGTGACACGGTGCGCGAGATCCATCATTTCAAGATTCGCCGCTCGGGACGTCTGATCCGAATGGACGTCTCCGGAGGTGGGTTCTTATACAATATGGTGCGAATCCTGGCGGGGACATTGGTTTACGTCGGTCTCGGAAAAATCGCGGCGGACGATATCCCGGAAATCCTCATTTCAGGGACGCGAGAATCCGCCGGTCCCACGCTTCCCCCTCACGCGTTGACCCTGCTTGAGGTATCCTATGGGGAGCGCTTAGGGAGCGGTGGCGTCCGTCCCAGCGAGGGTGGGCCGCTCCCTCCATGACTGAGGAGCCTGCAATGGATATCGTGATCAGTAGTCGTCACGTGGCCCTTTCCGACAAACTTCGCGAGGAGATCACCCAGGGAGTTCAAAAACTCCTGAGGTTCTTCGATGGCCTCCACGATGCGCGTGTCGTCGTGGATCAGGACGGTGATCAGAGGATCGTCGAGTTGACAGTCGGCGCCCCCAAGGGGCGTGCCTTCGTTGCAAGGGCCGATGCTCCCACGGTGAGACAGGCCGCGAGAATCGCCAAGAACAAGGTTGAAGCGCAGGTGCGGCGCCTGAAGGAGCGACTCCAGGCGAAGCGCCCCAAGAACGGCGCATCCTTCGTAGCCTGAACAGATAACTCGATTTCGAGTCATGAGCCGGGGATGTCCTTCCCCGGCTCTTTTCGTAGCGTGGTCGCCGCCTACAATGAGGCGCCGCTCAGCCGCGGGGCAGGTTTCAAGGAGATCGTCATTTCGCAAATGAAGGCCCAGCCCAGTGACAAACCGCTTCGCATCGTGGCCCTCGGCGGAGGAACGGGGCTCCATGGCCTTTTGAATGGACTCCATCGCCGGGGCGATGATCTTACGGCCATCATCACCGTCGCGGATGACGGCGGGAGTTCCGGGCGTTTGAGGAAGGACTTCGAGATTCCGCCGCCCGGCGACATCCGAAACTGCTTGGTCGCCCTTTCCGACGCGGACCCGATCCTCGGTGAGCTTTTTCAATATCGATTCGAGGATTCGATGTTGGAGGGGCATGCCTTCGGAAACTTGTTCATCGCCGTCTTGACCCGACTCACGGGTGATTTCCGAGGAGCGATCGAACGTGCTCGTGCCTTGCTCGGGGTTCGCGGCCGGGTCATTCCAGCCACGGAGACCATGGTCGTGCTCGTCGCCGAGCACCCGGACGGCTCGAAGAGTACCGGAGAGCAGGTGATCTCCTTGTCCGGCAAGCCGATTCGAAGGATCCGACTGGTTCCTGTTCCGCCACCGGTTTCCCAGGAGATCGTGGACTCGATCGAATCCGCGGATCTCATCGTGCTGGGGCCCGGCTCCCTGTACACGAGCATCATTCCCAACCTCCTCGTGCCAGGCATGGTCGAGGCTCTCAATAGGTCCAAGGCTCCCATGGTGCTCGTTTCGAATCTCATGACTCAACCCGGGGAGACCGACGGGTTCGACGTGATCGATCACCTGGATGCGCTCACGCGGTTGGACCCCTCGCCGCGTGTCGAAGCCGTGATCGTTCCCTCGGACCGCGCCAGCGACGAACTCATGGATCTCTACGCCAAGGCGGGTTCCTTTCCGGTCACCCTGGATTCCGCCCGCGCCGATGAAGGCAACCTCTTCGTTCTTCGAACTCCGGTGATCGAGGACGGACCCCAGATCCGACATGATCCGATCAACCTGGCCGAAGGAGTTCATGAGCTCTACGCACGCATTCGCTCCC
>CAZLGG010000093.1:0-15795 GCA_964559135.1 uncultured Planctomycetia bacterium | reverse complement strand
AGAAGAAGGCGACCAAGAAGAAGGCCGCCAAGAAGAAGGCGACTCGCAAGAAGGCCGCCAAGAAGAAGACGGCCAAGAAGAAGGCGACTCGCAAGAAGGCCGCTCGCAAGAAGAAGTAGTCTTCCGCGATCACGCAGAAGAGAAGGCGAGGCATTTTGAATGCCTCGCCTTTTTCGTGCGACGTGGGCGTGCTCCATTCTCCGGGTCGCCGCGAATTCTTTCGTCAACGGGGGGACAGGAGCTATCCTGGTGCGATCGACATCATGAGGAAATTTCATGCGAATCTGGATCGTGGCCGTATTTGTCGCTCTGCTTGTTCCGAGCCTGCCCGTTCGTGGACAGTCGGGGAGCGTTCGCGGGAAGATGGAGAAGCCGGACGTCTACGACTTCGGGTATCCCAAGACCTGGACGAAGAAGTATCGCCACAGCGAGGCGACTCCGAGGTTGATTCTGAACCCTGACTTCTTCTGCTCTCAGTGCGCGAAGGAAGGAAGGATCTCCTACAAGACACGCGAAGAGATGGTAGACATTCTCGAGGTCGACAAGACCTATCCGAATCCGCTCGAGGGAAAGACGAAGGAACACTTCGGCGAATTCCGCATGCTCGAGCGCCCCGGACACCTCGTCTTGCGACGGTTCATGAATGACATGAAGCTGAAGGACCCCGTATTCATCGAGGACCCCTTCTTTCGGATCTTCGTGGATCTCGGCAGCTTCCATTCGAAGATGCCTCCCTACGCGAGGCGGGAGTTCGAGTTGAGCCAGCTGGCCGACATTTTCCCCCGCGTGACGTCGAAGACCATCTCCATCACGCCTCATCAACGAGCGCACCTCTATCATTTCAGGGCCCACAGGTTGTTGGCGGAGTTCCAGCATCTCGTCGGCTACGATCCGAAGGCGCCGTACATGGTCTATGCCCCGCCCTTCATGGGAATGCGGCAGAAATGGGAGGTCTACATCTTCCGGAAGCAGAAGGATGCGTCGGCTTTCGTCGAAGGTTTTCTCGGTCAGAAGGTGAACGATGGCCTCTGTTGGCACCTCCTGACCGAACGCGCCATGCTGACGATTCTGCACGGGGAGCGTCGCCGAGACGTGGATGTGAACAACACCTTCACCCACCGCCTCTGCTACAACTTCATCACCGGGTATCGCGGCTACGCGTATGACCTACCCGCCTGGCTGGCGCTCGGCTATGCCCACCTCATGGAACGAAGGGAGCGAACCGACTTCAACACGATCATCTTCGGCGAGGGGCGGATTCCGAAGTTTCGGTTGCCGAGTAAGTGGAAGGTCGGCGTCAAGAAGGCCGTTCTCGCCAAGAAGGCTCCTCCCTTCCAAGAGTTCGCGGCCTATGAATCCGTCGGACGCATTCCCCCGAAGATGCATCCGCAGATCTGGAGCCTCGTGAGCTATCTCGTGCAGCTCGACCAGAAGAAGATGGGCCGCCTGATCAACATCTTGAAGGAGAAAAAGAAGGGGGAGAGTACCCGCAATCTCCTTCGCCGGGCTCTGGCGGCCAGTTACGGCTTGACGCTTGCACAGGTGGACGAGGGATGGCGGGAGTGGGTCAAGACGACCTACCCGTCCATCTGAGTGGTCGGAAGCATCGGCGCGGCGAGGTCGCTCAATTCACGCCGATCTCGATGTATTTCCCACCCGACCACTCCGCCAACGGTCGGAGGAGGGCGACGTTGCCGTGGCCGAAGGTCAAGGTATGAAAGACGATTTTCGCCCTGGCGTTCACCGTCCTCACGTAACGTAGGAGCTCCTGGGGGTCTCGAATGCGCCCCACGGTCGGCATCCCGTCGCTCAGGAAGAAGACCGTGTCGCTTTCGACAGTGTGGTTCTTCGAAGGCTTCTCCTGGGGCTCGTCCGCGAGACCCAGGGCCTTGTTGAGGGCGGCAAAGGTATTCGTCTGACCTTTCCCCTGCTTGATGACGACGTCCTCGATCCACTTCGGCGTGAGCTTCGCCAAGAACTTGATGGCCTGATTCTTGTTTCCCTGAGTCGCTCGGGTCAAGTGCTTCTTCCACTCGATCACGTCGTTGTGAAACAGAAAGATGTTGAATTTCGTGTACGACGGCAGGTTGGCGACGGTGGTGATCAACTCCTCGCGGGCGAGGTCGATCTTCGTCTCGTATTGGCCGTAACGCTCTCGAAACGCCTTGATGGCCTTGGGGTCGCCTCCCTCGAGGCTCAGCTTGTCCCGCATGCTTCCGGAGATGTCGAGGATGAAAAGCATCCTTCGTGACTTCGACTGAATTCCCTGAAACGGAGTGGTCCCCTTCTTCGGGATGCCGTAACGGGCCAGATCCTTGGCCAGCTTTGCCTTGCGCTTCGCGATCTCCTCCTGCGTGGGAACTTTGAATCCTCCCTTGACCCGTTCCCACCAACGCCGCCAGAGTTCCGGATTGGGCCCGTAAGTCGTCTGCGTGATGTCGGCCAGGGCATCGCGAATGTCGGTGATGAGGCGACCCTTCTCGCGTTGCATCGCCTCGATGAGGGGTTCGATGACCCGTTTTTCCCGTGATCTCCGGAGCGCCTGGACCGCCACGGCTCGAACCCGCCAGTCCTTGTCCTTCTTCAGGAGTCGGATCGCCAAACCGATCAGATCGCGGTAACCCAGACGGGTGAGGGCATCGAGGACGGTCAGTCGCACCTGCGCGTCACGATCCTCGAGATGGTGAAGAAGAGCCTCCGCAATCTTCCCGTCGTCGTCGGAGTAATCCCCCAACAGGTCGAGAGCGAGCAAGCGGACCGGATAGCTCTTCGCGGTCGCCAGCTTGAGGACGGCGTCCTTGGCGACGGGAGGGCGGGTCGTCTTGAAAGCCTTGAGGATCGCGATGCGCACGACATCCGACTTCGCCTTCCGGAGTTCCACGGTCAGAGCGTGAAGGGCCGGTTTCGTCGTCTGATTCGCCATGGCCGGGACGACCGCTTCTCGGACGACTTGGGACTTGTCCTTCAGGCAAGCGACGAGAATCGGGACCAACGCCTTGTGCTTGAGTGTCCCTATGTCATCGACCGCCGCGCGGCGCACGTGTTCGTTCGTATTCGCATAGAGCTTCTCGAAGTCCGCGAGGGCCTTGGCGAGTTTGTCCTTGGGCGTTCGGTCCTTCGGTGCCTGAGCGACGAGGGGCACGAGAAAGACGAGGAGAGAGAGAACCGTGAGTTTGATGCGCGCCATGTTGATGTTCCAGAAATCCGTGAACAGGGACGCTCATCTTAAACCTCCGTCTCCGCAGACGCAAAAGGATCAGGAGCCGAGGAGGGCCCGGGCCTCGGGATGGCCGAGAAGCGCGGACAGAGCCGGAATCAGCTCGACGCCCGGGAAGGTCGTCGGCGAGGCCTCCTTCCAGGCCTTCAGAAGTTCGAGGGCCCGATCCTCGCGGTTTTGGTCGAGGGCGTGGAGCGTCTCCACGAGCCAAGGATCGCCGGAGCGAGGATTCATGCGGCGGGCGTCGCGAAGATGGATTCGGAGCATCCGCGGCTGATTGCGGAGGTGGGCCTCCCAGGCGAACAGGACGCGATAACGGGCAATGACCCGGTTGCGAAGCGCATCGTTGCGTGGGGCCTCTTCGCCACGCGCCGTCGCCTGGAGAGACTCCATGACGACTCGGAGCGCTTCCATGGACGCCGTGTCCCAGGGGACACGGCTGAGCCGCGCGAGGAGTCTCGTCTTCCTCTCCGGCGCGGGCAGCCCCTCGTGAGACGCGGCTTCGAAGGCGCCCTCCTCCGCCGCCTTGGTCAACTCATCCAGGCTCTTGCGGAATCGGCCCAAAGTGCCCGGCGTTTCGCCCCAGAACAGGGTGAACTCCCCCCACAACGCTCGACGATGTGGGCTCTCCCCGCGCGCGGAGATCCACCGCTTGACCACGTCGATGGCTTCATCGAGCCGCCCCTGGCCTCCGCGTTGGCGTGCGAGGAGTTGCCAGGATAGATCCGTCTCCGGAGCCGCGGGGTAAAGCAGCGTCTCTTCCTCGAGATCGGAGATCGCCCGGTCCTCGAGACCCGCCTCGATCTCGAGGAGAGCGAGCATCGGTCGAACGAGGGGGGCCGCCGCATTCACGTCGAGGGCTCGTCGCAGGTCATCGATGCATTCGGGCGCGCGGCCGGCGACCCGCTCGAGTTCCGCCGCCAGGCGGAGGCCTGGAATGTCCGTGGGATGCCGGCGGAGTAGGGACGCTATGCTACGCCTCAGATCATCGAGCTGAGGAAAGGCCCTCAGGACGTTCAGAAGGGGGCCCTCGGGGGGCGTTCCCGAGGCTCCGCCGGTTCGGAGGGCGAGCTCCCACGTCTTCACCTCTTGAGAGAGGTTGAGGAGCGCCCGGTGGAGACGATGGCGCAGGGGGGGGACGAGAAGGGGCGAATCGGAGGTCTGCAGGGTCCGATGCGCCGCGTCGCCAAGACGAGCGAGCAGATCGACGCGACCGGGGTCCGCGGCGGGCATGTGCACGAGTTCCGCCTTCAGCTCCTCCATCTGTTTGTTGGCCTGGACGGCCGCTTGATCGCGTTCGAGTTCCAAGGGAGGCCACACGAGGGCGAGCAGGGTCGCGACCGCGACCGAGGCTTTCGCCATGTGGAGGCCCAATCCCGAGGCCGGCGCTTCGCGATCGTCGCGCAAGGCGAGGCCGAAGAGGACGGCGAGAGGCAGGACGTTCGTCGCGTGGAGCGCGACGCCCCAAGTCAAAGCGAGGGGTGTGATTGCCGCCATCATGGCCCATCCCGCCGTGGCCATGTTTCTTTCCTCGGGCTCAGGCGATCGACCGCGTCGCCTGAGGGCGGAGGCGGCGAGGAGCGCGAGCACGAGGAAGGCCGCGAGACCGAGCCCGCCGCTCTCGACGAGGAGACGAAGAATCTCGTCATGGGGGTCGCTCGGGATGCTGTGGACGCCGGAGATGCTCCACTCGACGGGGCGGCGAACCGAATAGTCCGCGTCGGGGAATCGCCCTCCCCCCAGCCCCACGACCGGGGAGGTTCGCAGAAGAGTCGCCGCATCCTTCGCGAGTTCGATGCGGACGCGATTTGTCGGATGGTCCGGGTCGACCATGCTGGCCACGCGACGGCACCAACGCGGCGCCTTCTCCGAGATTCGACCAACGATCCCCGCCCCCACGAACAGAACGACGAGGATTGCGAGGCCTGGAACCACGGCGCGACGGGATCGGAGGCCCATCCGTCGTCCGAGGGAGCCGAGGGCCACGGCGGCGAGCGCCGCCAGTCCCAGCCATGCCGACCGGGCGTCGCTTCGGAGGATCAAAGAGAGGGCCGGAACGACGCCCCAGGCAGCAAGAAGGATGCGCACGGGAGAGACGCGCCGGAGGATCACAAAAGTGAAAGGGAGACTCAGCAGAGCCAACTGGCCGACGAGCGCCGTGTTTCCGAGGCCCGCGGTCAATTCCCCTCGAAAGGGGGTGCCCAGCGGCTCGAGACCGCGTTCGAGCAGCCACTGGTGGACGAGCACCAGCATGGGGGCCATGAGTCCGGCTCCGGCGATCAGGTCCGTGGCGGCGCGGGAGAGACGTCGACCCAGCAAGAGCCATAGGACGAGGAGACCCGCCGCCTGGTGTGCTCCCTCGCGGAGGGAGGCGATTGCCGGGAAAACGGCTCCGTGGGTCAAGGCCCCGATGAGGGATGCGATGAACACGATGCCCCAGACGATGGCCGCCGTGGCGGCCAGACGGGAGGGTGGTGTTCCTTCTCGCCGCGCCGACTGCACCGCGACGAGCAAAGCGGCGCCCACCATGAAGGCGCCCCACTTCGGAAGGTCGAGGGAAGAGAAGACCTGGCCGCCCAGGACGGGCACCGAGAGAAGAAGAAGTGCGATGAATCCCGGCACGGAGGAGGTCCCTCGTCGGTCAAAGGATGGCGTCTATGAGAATAGGGCTTCGACGAATGCGTCGGCGTCGAATTCCTCGATATCTTCCGCGCCCTCACCGATTCCGATGAATTTCACCGGTACGTCGACTTGGTGGCGGATGCCGATCACAGCACCTCCCTTGGCCGTTCCGTCCAGTTTCGTCAGGAAAAGGCCGGTCAGTGCGAGGGACTTTCCGAATTCTTGGGCCTGGGCAATGGCGTTCTGGCCGTTGTTCGCGTCCAGAATCAGCAGGGTCTCGTGGGGGGCGCCCTCGATTTTCTTGCCGATCACTCTGCGGATCTTCTCCAGCTCCTGCATCAGATTCTTCTGCGTATGGAGGCGGCCGGCCGTGTCCACGATGAGGACGTCCGCGCCCCGTGCGCGGGCGGCGTCGCACGCGTCGAAGGCTACAGAGGCGGGGTCGGCGCCCTGCTGCTTCTTCACGATGTCCGCACCGAGACGGTCCGCCCAAATCGTCAACTGCTCCACGGCGGCCGCCCGAAACGTGTCGGCGGCGGCGAGAAGAACCTTCTTGTCGCGATCGCGAAAGTACTTGCAGAGTTTGGCGATCGAAGTCGTTTTTCCGCTGCCGTTGACCCCGGCGACGAGGATGACCAACGGTGGCTGCTGAGGCGACACGATCGCTGAGTATTCGGACGACATCACCCCCTTGAGGATGCCCTTCAAGTGTTCGAAGCACTCGTCGGTCGTCTTGATCGTCCGGTCCTTGTAGGCCTGGCGAACCTGCTCCATCACCACCTGGACCGTCCTCGGACCGATGTCGGCGGTGTAGAGGTAGTTCTCCATCTCGTCGATGAGATCGTCGTCCAGGTCTCGGCCGAACGGTAGGATGGCTTTCAGCCCGCCAAGAACCTTCTTCTTGGTCTTGGCGAGGCCGGCCTTGAGTTTCTCGGTGAACTTCTTGAACACCTTGGAAGACTCCTTTCTGACGGGAGGGTCGCTTGTCGGATCTCAGGAGGGGTGTGTTTCGGCTTGCCGCTCCTTGAGGGAGTCGAGAACGCCGTTGACGAATGCACCCGACGACTCGGTGCTGAAAGTCTTGGCCAGCTCGACGATCTCGTTGATCGTCACGTTGGCGGGGATGTCCGGGGCGTGGAGGATCTCCCATGATCCGATCAGCAAAAGGTTGCGGTCCACCATGGGCATTCGGGCGCAACGCCAGTTCCGGGTGACTTCTTCGATGACCTGAATGAGTTCCGAACGATGTTCGAGGGCTCCGGTCACGATTCGCTCCGCGAAGTCGCGGACGTCGGGGGCGGCCTTCTGCTCGTAGGCGAACTCGGGGAATCCGTCGGCGGTCCATTCCCCGGAGGAATCACGACTGAAGAGGTACTGCATGGCGAGAACGCGTCCCTGGCTTCGGCGCTTCATCTGGAGGATTCTCCGTCGAGGGACTCCCGGAGGCGTACCAACTCGATGGCGGCGTCCATGGCCTCCACGCCCTTGTTGGTTTTCTTTCCCCCCGCGCGGGCCAGCGCCTGCTCCCGGTCATCGACCGTAAGAACACCGAAGAGGAAGGGTTTTCTCGCTTGGAGTCCGGCCTCGAGGGTCCCCACCGTGACGCCGTGGGAGACGAAGTCGAAATGGGAGGTCTCTCCCCGAATGACGCAGCCCAATCCGACGACGGCGTCCACGTCGTCGCGTTCCAGAAGGTGGGCCCCGATCAGGGGGATCTCGAAGGCGCCGGGAACCCAAGCCACGATGATGTCGTCATCGACGACGCCGCGGGATCGAGCGGCTTCGAGTGCACCTTCGAGGAGGTTCTCGGTGATGGGGGCGTTGAAACGCGCCACGACGACGGCGATTCTCAGGCCCTTGCCGTCGTGATGTCCCTCGAAGATTCGTGCCATGCTGTGTTCGCCTCAAAGATCAGGGGCGAATCCTATCACCAGCACTCGGGGGGACCAACGAGGTCGGAAGGGGGGAAGGGCCTCCGCGTCGATTTCGCGGAGACCCCGGCCGTTCCTTGCGGTCAGAGGAACTGAATTTCGTGACCGTCCGTGATGGCGAAGAATCCGTTGGTCGCAGCGGAATCGCTCACCAAAGCCTGCATGATGAAGCTCATGCCGGCGAGAGCGGGTGGAATCACGAAGACGTGCAGGTTCCCACCGGGAAGGAGTATTTCCTGGAATCCCAGGGGTGAGACATTGGTTCCCACGATGACGGGGAAGAGGCTGGGACTCGTCGGGTTGAAGTGGACCGCGTCGAACGGCGCGGCCGGGCCCACGGGCGGCGATCCGGTGGTGAAGAGCTCACCCACGAGGATGGGGGGCATGAAATCGTAGGTCCCGTTCTGGGAGACCATGAGGACGTTCAGGATATCGCCGGCGGCGGCTTGCTTGACGTCGAAGGTGACCCCTCCGGACGGCGTGGCCCCCATGCCGACGCTGGTGAACAGGTCGAGATCCTCGCCGCTGCCCGGGTAATTCAACTGGCTTCCCGTGACGATCCAGTCCATGTCGAGGATCACATCGACGGTTGTGAACATCGGGTTGATGGCGGGATAAGTCGTGGGTGCGTTGAACATGCAGGCCACCGAGCTGAAGTAGCTGGGGGCCGTTTCGCCCAGGTTGTTGGCGCCGATGAAAAAGATCCCACCCTGGGCTCCGGAGTCGGCGGCGTGGATCTCCACCACGATGGTGTCCGTGGCGATGAAGGAGGGCTGGCTGGTGAGGGGCACCGAAATGACCTGATTGCTCGTGTCGTTCAGCGTGAAGGTCTGCGTGTGGACGAGGTTCAGGGTGCCCGTGTTGATGGTCATCATCGTGGGGTCTGGATTCG
Organism: uncultured Planctomycetia bacterium; assembly: GCA_964559135.1. Classification (GTDB taxonomy): domain Bacteria; phylum Planctomycetota; family DRQF01; genus DRQF01. The sequence continues at coordinate 7,133 of CAZLGG010000093.1, read as the reverse complement.
GGTCCTGGTAGATGTTGATGACGATGGGCTGAGATCCGGAGCCCCCCGGGCCCACCGCCTGTTCGACGCCGAACGTGACTTGGGTGATGTCCACATTGAAAAAGACGTTCTCCGCGATGAGGTTGTAGCTGCGCCAAAAACTGCCGTCTCCCGTGCCGACGAGGGCGCCCGCCGGGGTGGTGAAGGTGCACGCAATGCTCGTGTTCGTGATCACGTTCGTGCTGTCGTTGGTTTGCGAGAGGGTGCCGTTTTGCGCCTGAAGCGTGGCCGCGAGGACGGCTGCCGCCGTGAGTGTATTCCAAAAACTCGACATGATATGATTCTCCTTCCAAAAAAGGCTACGGATGCGATCCAAACTCACCTCCCCCTCGGGGCCGTGCCCAGTCTACGATCACGGGGCTCGCGATCCCGAGAAAAAAGTGGAATTGCACATGACCGGATCGATCATTCCCGTGTCGAATGCCGCGGGATGGTTCGGACGGTGGAAAGGGTGTCGCAGGTTTCAACGTTCCTGCACGTTGGGCACCGTCCGCGACGCCCGCCCCCTCCGGGTCAACCAAGCGATGCTGCGGCGGGACAGACGACGAAGATCATCCAACAACGTGTAACCGATAGGAACCACCAGGAGCGTGGCGAAGGTGGAGACGATGAGTCCTCCGATGACACCTCTCGAGAGCGCTTGGTAGGCCACGAATGATGTGCTCCGCTCCGCCAACGCCATGGGCACGAGGCCCACGACGGTGGTCGCCGTGGTCATGAGGATCGGCCGAAGACGCGTTCGGGCGGCGAACAGGAGGGCTTCACGGCGCGCCGTTCCCGACCTCACGAGGCTGTGGGCGGAATCCAGAAACACGATGCCGTTGTTCACGACGATCCCGATGAGCACGATGGCACCGATCATGCCCACGAAGTCGAGGGACGTCTTCGTGAAAGCCAGCATCCACCAGGCCCCCAAGAGGGCAAACGGTATGGTGAGGAAGACGGCCTGGGGGAGAAGCACGGATTCGAAGAGAACGCCCATGAGGAGCAACACGAGTACGATGGCGAGCGCGCCTGTGAACATGAGCTCTCGTTGCTCCTTCGCGAGGTTCTCGCTGCTCGTCTCCTTGAAGCTGTATCCGGGGGGGAGAGGATAGGCTTCCTGGAGTTTTTTGACCGCGACGAGCGCGTCGTCTCTTTGACCGGCCTCCGGTTCGACGGTCAACAGACACGAGAGTTGCCCGTTGGTCTTCACGATGCTTCCGTAACCCCGACGAAAGTAGATGTCGGCCAGATTGGAAAGAGGGAGCACGGTTCCCGTCCGCGAGAAGATCCCCAGTCCCTGAAGATCGGCGGCGGAGGCCTCGGAGGATTCCTCGTACTCGATGACCATCTGCATTTTTCGGTCGCCGACATGGAGATCCGGGAGCCTTTGGCCTCGAATTCCGAATTGGATCGTTCCCATCAAGACGCGGGGGTCCACCCCGAGCCTCTGCATGCGTTCTCGGTTCGGAGCGACGACGATCTCCTCATTCGTCCGCCCGATGCCGCCCTTGACGGAGATCACGCCTTCGGTATCGCCGAGGGTCTCCTTGAGGTCGTCGGCAATCTCCGCCAAACGGTTGATGTCCTTGCCGAAGACTCGGAGCTGAATCGTCGACTTCTCCTCGTTCTGTCGTTCGACGCCGACTCGAATCTTCGCCCCGGCGATCTTGGGCAATCGCTTCTTGAGCGTGCGGATGAATTCCTTCGTGCGTGCGACGTCGTGGTGATCGACGCTCATGATGATCGATCCGCCGTTGTGGCGGAACCAGAGGTAATAAAACGCGATGCCCCATTCGGGTTTCATCGTGTCGACGACGCCCTGGATCTCGTGGAAGACATCGTTGGCGCTCTTCAGCGTGTAGTTCGCTTCCAACTCCACGTCGAGACGGATGAATCCCGAGGCCTCCTCCGAGAAGGGGTTCAGCTCGATGCGGTCCTTCGACGCGTACTGAAGCCCCGCACAGACGAGGGCGACAGCGACCAGAGAATGGAACCGATGGTCGAGTGCGAAATCGAGGACACGCCCGTGCCGCCGCGTCAGTGCGTCGAGCCGCCGGCCCAGAAACGTGGAGAGGCCGTGAAAGGGGAAGAAGGGGACGAAGAGGAAAGCACGCAGACGGCTCATGGGTTCGATGCCGGGGTGCGTCTTGCCGGCGATCGCATCGCGGGCGCGGTCCAGCATCGAGTGATCCGCGGCACTTCCGCCCCTGCGATACAGCACGATCGTGCCCAGTGGAATGAAGGCCAGGGCGACCACGAGCGACGCGAGGACGGAGTAACAAACGGGAAGGCCGATCGCCTTCGTGAACAGCGCGGCATCCGCCGAGGCGTTCATGAAGATGAGCGGGACGAAGGCGGCCACGGTCGTCAATGTGGCGAGGGTGACCGCGAGCGCGACTTCCGCCGTGCCCTCCAGGGCGGCCTGATGCGCCGGCATGTCGTCCTGCAGACGCCGGTAGATCGACTCCACCACGACGATGGAGTTGTCGACGAGCATGCCGACGGCGATCGTGATCCCCATCATGCTGAGGATGTTCAGCGTCCCGCCGTCGAAGTAGATCCAGGCCAGCGCCATGATGAGGGAGAGCGGAATGGCCAGCGTGATGATCAAGGTCATCCGGACCCGGCGGAGGAAGAGGAACAGCGGCAGGATCGCCAAGAGACCGCCCAGGAGGGCCGAACGAATCAGGCTCGAGAGAGACGTCTCGATGACGTAACCGAAGTCCCGTTGTTCGGGGCGGAACCACGTCCAGCCGTCCTCGAGCAGGCGCGGGTCCTTGGTGATTTTCTCGTCGAGTTTCTTGCGCAGCCGTCGGCAGACCTCCACCGTATTGGCGCTGCTCTCCTTGTTGACCTGCAGCCAAATCGCCTGCTTGCCGTTGAGACGGAACACGAAATCCCGAAGCGCAGGGACGGTCGTGACTTCGGCGACCTCGCTGAGCGGCAACCCCGGTCGCACGGGCCAGTTTCGGATTTCGTCGAGGTCACGGAATCGCCCCAGGGACCTGAGATAAAAGAATCGACCCCCCTGTTCGATCTTTCCTCCGACGGCGTCCTTGTTGTCCGCGGCGATGGCCTGGGCGATCTGGAAGAGGGATACGCCTGAGGCACGGGCTTTTTCCCGATTCACGAAGATCCGTACGGTGTCCTCGACCACGCCCATGGCTCCCACACGCGCCACGCCGTCGACGGCTTCGATCTCCTTGATGACCTTTTCGTCCACGAGGAAGGACGTGTCGTCCTTCCATTCGTCGAGAAGAATGCCGAATTGCAGAATCGGGAGGTCGGAGTCGAGGTTGAAACGGAACGTGAAGTACTCCTGGACCTCGTCGGGCCAGGAAAGCTTTGCGACCTCCATGAGATCTCGAACCTGAGCGAAGGCTTCGTCCGCGTCGACTCCCTTGGCGAACGTGATGTTGATCCTCGCGTTGTCCTTCGAGGACGTCGTCTGGATTTCCTCCAATCCCGGGATCTGGCGCAGGACCTCCTCCGTGGGCTTCGTGACCTGCTCTTCCACCTCGACCGGGTTCGCGTCGGGAACGGGGATGTTCACGCTGACATTGGGTGAGACGAAGCCCGCGGGGAGAAGCTCGAGAGGCACGCCGGTGGCGGCGATCATCCCCACGAGCATCGTGGCGACGAGCAGCATGAGGATCGTGACCGGCCTGTGAAGCGTGAAGCGGACGAGTCGGCGGATCCGATCGTCAGGCATCACTTGCCTCCTCTCGCGGCGCCGAGGAGACGATCCAGACCCTGGTGTGAAAGGGAATAGATCACGGGGATGATGATCAGAGTCAGGACGGTCGATGTCGCCAATCCCGCGATCACCGTGAGAGCCATCGGAACGCGAATCTCGGCGCCTTCCCCCTGGGAGAGAGCCATCGGAAGGAGTCCCAGGATGGTGGTGGCCGTCGTCATCATGATGGGTCTCAGGCGGAGCATGCCTCCGTGGCGGATCGCTTCCGTCCGATCCATGCCCTTGCGATGAAGTCGGTTGATGCAGTCGATGAGGACGATCGCGTTGTTGACCACGATGCCGGCCAGCATGATGCCGCCGATGAAGACCACCACACTCGCCGGAGTGTTCGTCCAAGCGAGAGCGAAGACGGCGCCCACGCCCGCGAAGACGCTCGAGACCATGATGACGAGCGGATCGAGCAGAGACTCGAATTGGCTCGCCATGACGATGTAGACCAGAACGAGGGCCAGCGCCAAGGCGAAAATGAGTGCGGAACTCGATCGCCGGGCCTCCTCCGATTGGCCGGCCGTCTTGACCACGATTCCCTCGAAAGCGAGGGGGTCCGACTTCCGGAGGGCCTCCACGTCCGCACGAATTCGCCGCGTGGCCTCCTCGAGATCGACTCCTCGCGGTTTCCCCGTCAAGATTTGAGCCCTCTGTCCGCCGATGTGCCGGATTTCGGAGGGCCCCCGGCCCTGATGGATCTCGGCGACCTGTTCGAGGCGCACGGGTTGGGCCGGGTCGCCGCTGATGTTCAGGTGGCGAAGCACGTCGACGCTGCGGAGGGATTCATCCGGGATCTTGACGAGCACGTCGATTTTCCGGGCTTCGTCGGGGACCGAGAAACGAGTCGGGACAGTGCCTTTGATCTTGTCGCGGAGAACGCCCGATGCCTGAGCGAGAGTGACCCCGTGCTCGGCGAGAAGCACGCGGTCGTAGCGCACGACGAACTCAGGCGAGCCCTGCTGCAGGGAACTCTGGAGGTCTTCCAGGTAGTCGGAGGCTTCCAGTCGCTCGCTGATACGCGTCGTGAGGCGTGTGACCCGGGAGAGATCATCGCCCAGCACCTGGATCTCGAGGGGGGTGGAGAAGCTGAAGAGCCTGGGTGAAGTGAACGCGACGTCGCCCACTTCCGGCATGGAGGCGAGTTCCCGACGAACGACGTTTTCGACGTGCTTCTCCGATTCGGCCATGTTCGGTCCGACGGGCAGAGTGAGGAAGATCCGCGCCGTATGCGGTCCTTCTCCGGCGGGTGCGACCTCGTCACGAGCGATTCCCACGCTGCTGGCGAAACCCACCAAGTCCAGCCGACGGGCGTCCCAAGCTTGCTGAATGCGCTCCTCCATCCGCGCCGTGATGGCCGCCGTGTTCTCGAGGCTCGTCCCCACGGGTTGGGGGGCGTTCACGATGATCTCGCCTGAATGCATCTCGGGGATGAGTTCGACGCCGATCGCGTCCTTCTCCACCCATGCCATCCAGGCCAGCCCGATGCTGAGGACGACGACCAAAAGCCGCATCCGAAGTGCGGCCGTGATCACGGATCCGTAGGACCGTTCGGTGAAGCGGAAAACGGCGTCGAAAGACCGCCCGACGGGGAGGAGGAGCCCTCGGATCAGCCTGAAAAGGAGGATCGACGGGGCCACCACGATCCCGAGCACCAGGACGGCGGCCGTCCAGAGAATCCTCCCCACGAATTCGAGGAGACCCATGAGAATCTGGAGGGGGAATGCGGCGATGACGCCTACGATCCCGATCGCGCCGGACTGGGAGCGGCGCCAGGCGAGAAGACCCTTGAAGGAGTCCACGGCCGCCCAGTCGGTCCAACAGCCCCGGAGAGTCCCGGCGAACGATCGATGCTCCCCTTCTCTTCCGACGAGGTCGAAACCCCGACACGAAATCGCCGGGATGAAGAAGATCGCGACCGCAAGCGAAGCCAGGAGGGAGAAGACCACGGTGAGGGATTGGTCGCGGAAGATCTCACCGGCCACGCCCTCCACGAAGACGATGGGGAAGAACACGGCCACCGTCGTGAGAACCGACGCGACCACGGCCGCCGCGACTTGGCGCGTTCCCCTGACCGCCGCCGCTTCGAGCGCCGCCCCGTCTCTCCGGACCCGGTCGATGGATTCCAAGACGACGATGGAGGCGTCCACGAGCATCCCGATTCCGAGTGCGAGCCCGCCCAGCGACATGACGTTGAGACTGACGTCGAATTGCATCATGGGCCCGAACGTCGCGATCACGGAGACGGGAATGGCCACGGCAATGATCAGGGTCGACCGGAGGTTTCGCAGGAAGAGCAGGAGAATGAGGATGGCGAAAAACGCCCCCTGGACACCGGTATTCTTGACCTCTTCCAGCGACTTCTCGATGAAGGTGCTTTGATCCGAGAGGACGCGAAGCGCCATCCCCGGCGGAAGGGTCGCGACGAGGCGACGGGCGTCCTTCTCCTTTTTCTTCCCGTCGCCCCCGGAGGATGAGGACTTGGCGACGGACTTCTTGGGCTCGCGAGAGGCGTCGTATTCCCCGCGCACCAGCGTCGTCCGCCAGTTCGGGCCGAAAATCGCGGATTTCACGGCCTGAGCCACGGCGATGATGTTGGCCGAGTCCTCCTTGAAGATCGCGATCTCCACGCTGGGCCGCCCGTTGATGCGACTCACGACGTCCGGTTCCTTGGCGCCGCGGTACACCCGGGCGAGGTCTCCCAGACGGATCAGACGGTCGCCGACGGTGGCGACGATGAGCTGGCGGATCTCGTCCACGGTGCGGAATTCGTTGAGGGTTCGGACGAGGTACTCGGTGTCGCCCTCGCGGAGGATGCCGCTGGCGAGATTGACGTTCTCCTCCTGCAGGCGGGTCTTGATGGTCTCCAGCGCCACCTGCGACCGCGTGAGGGAGTCTTCATCGATGTCGATGCGGATCTCGGACTCGAAGCCGCCGCGGACTTTGACGGCCGCCACCCCGGCGATGCTCTCCAATTCCTTCTTGAGTCGTTCCTCACCCTGGTAGCGGAGACGCACCAAGTCGGCGTCACCATAGAGGCCGACGCGCATCACCGGGTCCAGACTCGGATCGTACTTGAGGAGCAAGGGTTTCGAGATGTCTCTGGGAAGAAACGGGCGGACCTGGTCGACCTTCTCGCGGACGTCCTGCGCCGCGAAGTTCATGTTCGTGTCCCACTCGAACTCGAGGACGATGTCGGAGACGCCCGCGCGGGAGACGGATCGAAAACTCTGGAGGTGCCCGATGACCGAGAGATTGTCCTCGAGCGGTTTCGTGACCAACTCTTCGACTTCGGAGGGGGCGGCTCCCTCGAACTGGGTCCTCACCGTCAGCGTTGGATAGCTGATGCGCGGGAGGAGGGTCATGG
>CAZLGG010000092.1:0-16006 GCA_964559135.1 uncultured Planctomycetia bacterium | reverse complement strand
GACAGTGGGTCCTCGGGCGCGGGGGCGGCGAGGAGAAGAGCCATGGGGTCGCGGATGGACTCCGGGAGTTCCGAGGGTCGGGACATGAGAGTGATTCGCTTTTCTGTCTTTCGACCTGGCAGGGAAGATCGACAGACGCCTTGGTTCATGGTTTACACCCACGCAAGGGGCCGCGTCAACAAGAAAACTCGGGCGACTCGAAAAAAGCTGAATGAGGAAAGCGGCAGGCGCGTGCCGGGCAGTGGCTGAATGCGCGACCTCCCGAGGGTCCTCGATGGAATCACCAAGGTGCGCGCCTCCACGTGGCGTGGCCCGGACATGAAATGAGGGCGTTCCCACTCCAAGGAAAGGCGGACGGGGACGTGCCCGCGACACCCCAGGATGGGCCCGGCCTCTCCTGGATGCGGACGCAGAGGGCGTGGGTGGCCACGACGGTTCCGGAAGGGGTGTCCCGTTCGAGTCCCTGCAAGGTGGCCGTCACCATGTCAGCGATCCCGCTTGGCACGGTGGGAAACGCCGGCAACAGGGGAACGCAGCTCCATGCGACATGGGGAGCGTCGCGGGACATGATCAGTCGTCGGCCGGCTGAACGCCAGCGCCGGTGACGGAGGGGCCCCGAACGCGGAGGTAGGGGCGGTCCGGATAGGCGCGGCGAAGGGCTTCTTCGAACCCCGGGTGCACGAAGAGGGGGCCGTCGTCGGGAACATCGGGCGGGTTCAGAAGAAACGCCGACGCATAGTCGCCCTCGCTCCGGGTGACGACTTCGACGATGGCTCGCCCGAAGCCTCCCGTCCGCACAAGCCGTCTGTAGCCGGGATGGAATCCCCGGTAATTGCGATAGCGCATCGTCGTGCGCCAGGGCAAAAAGACGCCGAGAGCGATGCAGAGCAGAAAGCCCCCGAGGAGAATCATCACAGAGGGTCCACGGCCGACGTCCGTCCCGTCACCCAGCCACCGCCCGAAGCCCGCGATGCCCTCCGCGGCGAGCCAAATCAACGCCGGCAACATCAAGAACCAATAGCGCGGACCGAAATCGGGGCCGCCGCTGAACCAGTAGAGACTCATGCCGGCGGCGATGAGAACGACGTAGCCCCAAGCCCAACGGAGATCGGCGCGGCGCTTCACGAACACGAGCGCCAAGAGGACCGGAAGAAGCGATCCGCAGGAGAACCCGAAAAGTTCGAAGTTGAGGTTGTAGAGGTTCTGATTGAGATTCAGCAGCACGTCCTTCCAACCGTGCCCGGGGAGTGGGTCGAGGATGCCCCAGCCCCCGGGCGGGTTGCCGACGTTGGCTCCGAAGCCCAATCGATTCGTGCTCCCCGGCCACTCACGCAAGAGGTAGTCGTTGATGGCGAATCGAAAGAACTCCCCCGTCAAGAGCCGATTGAAGACGAAGAGCAGGCTCCCCACAAGGGCGCTCCCCCCCGCGAAGGCCGCCGCGCGCGCAAGGCGCCCGGGTCCTCCGCGCGCAAGGAGGAGCACGCCCAGAAATCCCCCCGCGAGCAAGGCGTCCAGCGGCCGCACGAGAAACACGAACCCCGCAGCGCACCCAGCGAGAAAGGACCGCCCGCGCCCTCCCCTCTCCAGCAGGAGCGCCGCCGCCAGGATGGCGGCGAGGGTGACGACGTGAGTCATGAAACTGGCCGAGAGAAAAAGAAACCAGGGAGAGGCCGCCATGAGCACGGTGAGGACGTGGGCCATCCCCCATCCCAGCCTCCGGCGAGCCAGGGCGTGCAGCAAGAGCACACACACGGCCCCAAGGACGGGATTGACGAGCCACGGCGCGCCGAGAAGGACACCCAGGGCAAGAACGAGAGGCCACCCCGGGTTGGTCACGGCGAAGCGGCGGCCCTCCCGTACGTCGATGAGGTACATGCGGTGGGCGTCGGGAACCGGAGGCGCCGGCGCGGCCACCTCGCCCCCGGCAAGGCATTCGGCCTGGAAGAGATAGGCGACGCCGTCGGGGATGTGAGGCATGGCGTCGAGGGTGAAGTAGGCAAGAGAAGCCGAGACTCCGAGAACGGCGACGGCGAGAAGATAGGGAAGCCCTCGGTCCCAGGCGCGCGGCGTCTCCATGGCTACAACGTCGACTTGGGGCAGGTGAATCCGAGCGCCCCAGCGAGCCCTCCAGCGATCCAGGGCGCTCGTGTCGAGGACGCCGCCGATCCAGGCCAAGTGGCCCAGGTCGAGCAAGACGAGCAACGCGACCAAAGGGATCTGCGAAGCGAACTCGATGGAACGGCGGGGGAAGTCCGGCGCCTCTCGGGCCGCCACGAGAAGACTCACATGAGCCGACGCGCCGAGCAGGATGATGAGGGCTGCGAGCCCGCGCCAGGAAAGAATCAGTGGGCGCAACGTCGCGAACCAGCGGCCGCATCGGCCGCGAACGTACCGTCCCACGAGCGCCGCCTGGACGAGAATGACCAGGACGGCAATGGGAGCGAGCCCCTGGCGCAGCGCCCAAGGCGAGACGTGGAAGGACTGCAACCAGAGGGGTTGGACGAGAAGCAGACGCGCGCCGGTGGTGAGCGCCAAGAACCCGGTCAGGAGTCCGGCGCGACGGCCAAAGGCCCCGGCCAACCCGGTGAGACACGACGCGGACGCCAGCACCCAAAACGCGAAGGCCGCCGCGTCGGCCTGGGGGACCAGAGCGACGGGCCGGTGCGCCCAAGCGAACGCCGCCAGTCCGATCCCCGCCACGATCCAGCACCATCTCACCGTCGACCCCATGGGCCGCATCATGGGGAATGCGTTCATCCGTGGCAAGCGAATCCATCGAGGCTCTCTTGACACGGCGGGCGCGAGCGGTCATGAACGCCGGACCGAGTTCGAGTGACTCGCATCCGGAGACCCTTTTCCATGCAACGTATCCTGGCGCCTGCGGCCTTCCTCATGCTCCTCGCCTCGCCGCTGCGCGCCGCGGCGGGAGGCACTCCGCTCGTCACCAGCTCGCACGGGGTGCTGGCGATCCTGCTTCTCGTCCTGGGGATTCTCTTCACGGCGAATCGTTCGACGGCCGGACGCAGGGTCTTCACGTTCGTCCCGCTCCTGGTCTTCGCGTACTTCGTCCCCACGCTGCTTTCGAACACAGGGGTGATCCCGCTCTCCTCTCCCCTCTACACGTTCGTGAAAAAGACCCTGCTTCCGGCGAGTCTGGTGCTTCTCACCCTTTCCGTGGACATCCCGGCGATCCTGAAACTGGGGCGTCACGCCGTGTTCCTCTTCCTGGGCGCCACGGCGAGCATCGTGATCGGTGGTCCCCTGGCGCTCCTCATCCTGGGAAGCGTGGGGCTCCTCCCGGAGGGGCTCGGCGAACAGACGTGGAAGGGGCTGGCGGCGCTTGCGGGCTCGTGGATCGGCGGCGGCGCAAACTTCGTCGCCATCGGGGAGAGCGTCGGCGCCAAGGATACGACGATCAGTCTCATGGTCGTCGTCGACGTGGCGGTCGCCAACGTCTGGATGGCCGTCCTGCTCTTCTTCGCGGGTCGCGAGAAGGCGATGGACGCGAAGATCGGCGCCGACCGCACGAGCATCGACGACTGTCGGAGGCGCGTGGAGACCTTTCAGAAGCAGGTGGCGCGCCCGACCAATCTCCCCGATCTCCTGATGATCCTCGCCATCGCCTTCGGGGCCACGGCCGCGGCCAAGGGCCTGGCGGAGGTGTTGCCCGACGTGGGCGATATCATCCGAGGGTTCACGTGGACCGTCTTGATCGTCACCGCCGTCGGCGTGGGACTCTCCTTCACGCCGCTCAGGAAACTGGATGGGGCGGGCGCTTCGGCGGTGGGTTCCGTCTTCCTCTACCTGCTCGTCACCACCATCGGCGCCCACGCCGAATTCCATCGCATCTTCGATCCCGAGAACTTCAAGCTCGTCCTCGTGGGCGCCCTGTGGATGACCTTCCACGCGACGATCATCTTGCTACTCCGAAGGAAGATGAAAGCCCCCATCTTCTTCGCAGCCGTGGGCTCGCAGGCGAATATCGGCGGAGCGGCGTCGGCGCCCGTGGTGGCGGCGGCGTTTCACCCGGCGTTGGCTCCAGCGGGCGTGCTGCTCGCCGTGGGGGGCTACGTTCTGGGGACCTACGCGGGTCTGCTTTGCGCTTTCCTTCTGGAATGGGCCCAGCGCATCGTCGGTTGACGGCAGGGCCTCAGTCCCCGAGTACCCATCCCAACCGCCAGGCGTTGGCCATCAGGGTGTAGGTGAGGTTTTTGGAGGGCAGGCTCGGCAGCGCGGAGCCGTCGGCCACGTAGAGATTCTGGAAGGGGCGCAGCCGCCCCGCGGCGTCCAGGGTCAGGTCACCGCCGGTGGCGCTGTAGGGCAGGGTTCCCGCGTAGTGGACGCTGGCTCCCATGGGGCGGACATGCGCCATGGATCGCGGTGCGAACGCCCCCAGCTTTCGAAGGATTCTCCGGACGCGCCGAAGCCCCGCGGGCAGACGGGTGCGTTCGATGGGCGGGGGCTCGTAGTGAACCCGAAGGATCGTCGTTCCCCCCACGTCTTCCAACGCCACGAAGCTCTCGTCCCGCCGCGTGTCGGCGAAGTTGACGTTGACGAGCCCGAGAGCCCCATGGATGTCTCGGAATATGCGCACGGCCCCTTTCAATCCGAGGGGAAGGCTCTGCACGACGGGATGGATCATCGCGGTCTTGAGCGTGGTGATGAGTCCGTGAATCTGTCGCTCTCCCCCGCCTGGCTCGATCACCATCGCCAATTGATGATACTGGTAGCTCTCGGGATCGAAACCCTTCCCCAACAGCCGAGGGCTCACGAACGGCACGAGAACCTGCCGATTGTCCATGAGCCCGGCCAGCCGATCGACGCCGCCGTCACCCACGGACCGCAAGACGATGTCGGCGGTCGCCAGCGTCCCCGCCGCCAAGACGACCGTTTCGACGTCGAGATGCTCTTCCGCGCCCCCGCTCACCGGCCGCAAGTGAAGTCGGCGCACCCGCCCGCCGTCGCTCGCTTCCACCCGCAGAACCCGCACGCCCGCGCGGTAAGTGAATCCGTCTCGCTCCACACACCGCGTCCATCCCAACGACGGGGTGTAGAGGGCGCCGCGCGGGCAACCCCAAAGACATCGTCCGAGCCTCGTGCAGGCGCTTCGCTCCCCCCGATCACGGGTGAGAAGCGCCAGACGCGCGCGCCCCAGCACGCAGGATTCCTTCCGACGAAACGTCTCGCGGGCCGCTTCATAGCGGGCAAGAAGCCTCGCCGTGTGCGCGTCCGCCTCGACGGGCGGCAGGGGGTCGACGGGATGCGGAAACACGTCCATCAGATCGTCGAGGGCGCCGCTGATCCCGATCTCGGCGGCCACGGCCTCGTAGGCCTCCCCCATCTCCCCGGAAGGGAACGGAAAACCCTCCAGTTCCTCCGCCGTGAACGCATAGGAGCCGCCGGTCCAGGCCTCCGCGAGCCCTCCCCGGGCAAACGAAAGCAAGGGGGCAAAACCTTCCGCCACCCAGTCGAAACCCTCCAATCCCTCGAAGATGACCTGCTTCCCCGGAGGGAAACCGTAATACTCACCGTCGTTGTCGGGAAGGACGAGCGCCTCTCCCGATCGGCCAAGGAGGATCTCCGCCGGATCGGCGAGGGTTCGCCGCCAGGCCGGGAAGCCCGCGTCCGGGTGCTCGGCGCGGGGCACTTCGCGCCCCACGTCCAACATGAGGACCTTCCGTCCTCGCTCGAGGAGTGAGAGAGAAAGGGCGACTCCGCTCGCGCCTGAGCCGACGACGACCACGGTCCCCGCCGTCATCGTTTCGGTCTCCCCAAGGCCTCCCACGCCGTCAGCCATGCCACGGGCGCAACCGAGAGCAGGAGCAGAATCCCGTGGGCAGCGGCCGCGCCCACGCCGCGGAGGACGGCCCCCAAGGGACCGCGGGAAAGGGGCGCGTCGAGCACATCCCCCGCGTGGGGATCCACTTCGAGCAGGGCCAAGACGAGAACGAGTCGCCTGCGAAGAGGGCCGCGTTGGCGAAACCGTGCGGCGAAGGCGTCCGCCAGGGCGAGGCCCGGCCTCCCCCACGACGCCAGCCGATCGAGGGCGCGGTCGAGGGGCCGGGCAGGCCGGTCACCGAGTCCGCGAGCGCGCGACAGCCGTTCGTAGGGTTCTCGGAGGCGCGATGCGGATTCCGGAAAACCCAGCCAGGCGGCCACGACTTCGACGGAGGGGGCGGGGGTGCGACGCTCACCGCTCATCGCACGCCTCCGACAGCATGGCGTTCACGTTCTTTGTCAGCAAAGGCTCCACCCACGAGGGATTCTCCGCGACGCCGTCCTGGACGAAACTCATGAGCTGACCCTCGGTGAGCGGCAGACGCGCGCCGCCGAGGAGCGCTTCCATGCCTCTGAGAGGTAGGGCCGCCAAGGAAAAGGGAATCGGGACCCCGCGCCGCGGTTTCCCCTTCAACATCTCCGCGAACCGTTGCAAGAGAGCCGCCATGGTCAGTCGCTCCGGCCCACCCACGGTCAGTGTCTCTCCGGAGAATCGGGACCCGGCGAGGCAGTCCAGGAGGACGTCGGCCAGGTCGTCGCCATGGATGGGCTGCACCCGCGCCTTTCCGCCGCCGAAAAGCGGCAGGAACGGGAGACGGGCCAGGCGACCCAGCGCCTCGATGGCCGGAGCGCCCCGGCCACCGATGAGGGTGGGCCGGAGAATGAGGACCTCGAGTCCGGACTCCAAGACGACCTCCTCCGCGGCCTTCTTCGCCGCCCCGTAGGGGTAGTGATCGAGATCCGTGAATCCCGCCGCCACGCTGCTGACGAAGAGGAACCGTCGGACTCCGGCCTTGCATGCGGCGTTCACGAGCCGCCGCGTCCCCGCGAGGTTGACGGCGAAATGCTCGTCGCGACGGGCCTTTCCCGTGAGCGCCCCCATGTGCAAAACCGTGTCCGCTCCTTGGAGCCCGTTCATCCATTCTCCGTCCGAAGTGAGATCTCCGGGGATCAGGGGGAAGATCGGCCCGGGTGCGAGCGACGAGGTGTCCGGACGGCGAACAAGCGCCCGCCACGTCCAACCCCGTGGGGAGACGGCGAGTCGACGGCGCAGGCAACCGCCCAGGTATCCGGTCAGACCGGTCAAGAAAATCGTCGACGTCGGGGTCGTCATGGGCCGCCCACGCTATCAGGGCGACGGGGGAGGTCCAGTCGCGGGGGATTGTCGCTATGATGCGGGAGCCTTGGGGGGCGCCGGTGCCTCCGAGGGCCCCGTCCCGGAGGACCGCCCACGATGTCCATGTCTCGCACCATCCGAGCCCTCGTCCTGTTCACGGTCGCGCTCGCTTCCGCATGCCAATCATCCAAGCCCGACGCGACGCCGGCGGAAGCGACCGTTCGCACACCTTCGGAAGCGACCCCGCCTCCGGGGTGGGTGGACATCGCGGACATCGCGTCCCGGAAAGGCCTGCGCTACCGGAGTGACGCCGAGACGGGACGACACTACCTGGAGGGGAAATCCCACGTTCTCGAATTCGACGAACGGAGTCGCGTCTCCTATTTCGACAAGGAACTCGTGGTCCTGAACCACGTCCCCAAGAGACGCTCGGGCGGCCTGTTCGTGCCCGGCGACGTCAGCGCGCGGATCGACGCGCTCCTCCGTCCCCGCCCGGCCGCCCGCAAACCCGCCGCCGTGGTGCGAAAGCTTCCGGGGAAAAGTGCTCTGAAGGGGGACACGTTCATCATCGACGCCGGCCACGGAGGCAAGGATCCCGGGACCGCGGCCGGGGGGGCGGTGGAGAAAACCATCGTCCTCGACATCGCGAGGCGGGTCGCGTCCCACCTGAAGGCTCGCGGAGCGCGGGTCGTCCAGACCCGGCCGAAAGACAGATTCGTCACGTTGGACCGAAGAGTGCAGATCGCGAATCGAACCCACCCGGATGCGTTCATCTCGATCCACGTCAACTCCGCAGGGAACCGCAAGGCCCGAGGCGTCGAGATCTATCGGCCGATTCGCAGGGAAGCCGGGCACGAGTCCGGGAAACTTTCCCGATCGGCACGGCTGGCGGAGTCCCTGTATCGCGAGCTGGCGCGTCTTTCTCCAGCCAAGGATCGCGGGGTGAAGCCGAATTCCAGAAAGCTGCGAGTCGTCAGAAAGACCCATGCCCCCGCCGTGTTGATCGAGGTGGGCTTCGTGACCAATCCGTCCGACCGAGCCCTTTTGAAAAGCTCCGAATACAGGGACAAGCTGGCGAAAGCCATCGTGCGCGGACTCGAAAACTACTCCGCGTCCCTTTGAAGACAGGCGGGAGACCACGACTTGGACACATCAGGTGGACGCTACGCCCTCGAACTCGAGAGCGTCACGAAGACTTTCGGCGACCATGTGGCCGTGGATGCGTTGGATCTGCGCATCCCCTCGGGAAGTCTCTACGGATTCCTGGGGCCGAACGGCGCCGGTAAGACGACCACGATTCGCATGATCATGAGCATCATCTTCCCGGACGCGGGCCGGCTCACGGTCCTCGGCCATCCCCGCGCCGAGGAAATCAAGGACCGCCTGGGTTACTTGCCCGAGGAAAAGGGGCTCTACAAGAAGATGAAGACGGGCGAGTTGATCGCCTACTTCGGACGCCTCAAGGGTCTCGACAAGAGGGCCGCACGGACTCGAGCCCGACAGCTCCTGGACCAATATGGCCTGGGCGCGTGGCATGATCAACGCTGCGAGACGCTCTCAAAGGGCATGGGGCAAAAGGTTCAGATCCTCTCGGCGCTCGTCCACGAACCCGAGTTGGTGATCCTCGACGAACCGTTCAGCGGCCTCGACCCCGTCAACGTGGAGCTGATGCGCGACCTGATCCTCGACCTCAAGCGCGAAGGGCGGACCGTGATCTTCTCCACCCACGTGATGGAACAGGCGGAGCAAATCTGCGAGTACATCTTTCTCATCAACAAGGGAAAAAAGGTGCTGGACGGACCCATCGGAGAGATCAAAAGCAGCGCCGGTCGCTCCGTGAAACTGGAGTACGAAGGCGACGGCCGCATCCTGCCAGCGATCCCCGGGATCGCCCGCGTTCACGACGCGGGAATGCAGGCGGAGCTCTTCCTCGAGGACGATGCCGATCCCCAGAACGTCTTGAAGGCTCTCGTAGACAAGATTCGCATCCGTTGCTGGGACATCAGCGAACCCTCTCTCTTCGAGATATTCATTCGCGCCGTGGAGGGAGAGGACTCATGAAGAAGATTCGCCTGGTGGCGCTCCGTGAATTCTTCGAGAACATGCGGACGAAGACCTTTTGGATCGGAATCCTCTTCTTTCCGGTCGTCCTCATCCTCTCCATCGTCATCCCGAAGCTTCTCGAGGATCACAAGGACGCACGACTCTATGCCGTCCTCGATCGGTCGGGCTGGCTTCTGGAGGCGGTCGAGAAGCGCGCCGCGTTTCCGGACATGGAGAAACTCCTCCGCGTCATTCGCGACCGCCTGAGGGACGGGAAGGCCACCGAGGGCCTCCCCCCGGGCCTCGAGGGGCAGGCGCAAGCCATTCGCGACATGTCCGACGAGGAGATCCGCCGCGCGGCCTCGACGCTGACCATGCTCCACGCCAGCCCCGAGGGACAAAAGATCCTGGACGATCTCCCCGAGGAAGTGGCGGAGATGGTCAAAAAGAGCGGAGAGCAACTTCGTCGGTGGTATTCCGGCCTCTCCGCAAGCCAGGCGCGAGAGTTCAGCCGCTCGCTGAGTCGCAGCCTCTACGAGCGTGTCGATATCGCCCCCGGTGACGAAGCCGACCCGGAGGCGCCTTTTCGCGAGGCGTTGAAGGAGGAACGCATCTTCGCCTACATCGTGGTCAGCGAAAACCCCGTCGATGGCTCCGCGGGAAACAAGTACGTCTCGAACAACCTCACGGATGATGCGCTTCGGAACTGGTTCGCGCGCTTTGCGGACGAGGTCGTCCGCGAGAAACGCATCGAACGGGAGGGCATCGATGAGGAGGTGATCCGACGCATTCAGACTCCGGTCGTCTTCAAAGCCGTGCAGCTCACGGAGGGGGGCGAGGAAGCAAAGGTCGAGTCGGTGGACAAAGCGATGCAGTTCATCCCCATCGCCTTCGTCTATCTGCTCTGGATCGCCATCTTCATGATCTCACAGATGCTTCTCACGAACACGATCGAAGAGAAGTCGAACCGCACGATCGAGGTGTTGCTGTCCTCCGTCTCACCGACCGAGTTGATGGCGGGCAAGATCGTCGGCATCGCCCTCACGGGTTTGACGGTCGTTCTGTGCTGGGTGATGTTCTTCGTGCTCACCATCAAGGCCGCTCCGGCCATGAATCTCGAGCCGCCCTTCGATTTGACGCCCCTCATCACGTATCCGAAGTACCTCGTCTCCTTCGTGGTCTACTTCCTGCTGGGTTACCTGCTCTACGCGTCACTGCTCGTAGGGATCGGTTCCGTCTGCAACAGCCTGAAGGAAGCTCAGAACCTGATGATGCCGGTTTCCGTCATGCTGATGATCCCTTTGTTCACCATGTTTCCCATCGTGCAGGATCCCAACGGAGCCTTGGCCCGGGTGATGACCTTCATCCCGCTGACGACCCCGTTCGCGATGATGAATCGCGCTGCGGCCGACATCCCCGTCTGGGAGTATGTCGTCTCGGGTGCACTGCTGCTCGCCACCATCGCGCTCTTCGTGTGGGCCGCCGGAAAGATCTTCCGCGTGGGTATCCTCATGACCGGAAAACCGCCCAAGCTGAAGGAAATCATCCGCTGGGTCCTCTCCGCCTGACCCCCTCTCGCCGGAAAGTGATCACGCGGCGACCTTTCCCGCGCCAAACCGGCTCAGCGCACCAAGACCCGCCGGGACGGGCATGCGAAAGTCACCGCTCGGCAACGATGTAGCAGATCCAGCCGGCCTGGTTCTCGACCTCGGTGACGGGGTGATAAACGCCGGTGCCGTCGCCGTCCTCGTCCTCCTCTTCCCACCACACCCGCGAGCGGGTGAACCCGGCCTCGGCGAGGCACTCGGTCACCTCGATGGGCGACCAGAGGCGCCAGTCGTAGGTGAAGGCGCATTTCATCTCCGACTTGTCAGGGAATCGGAAGTGGATGTGGTTGATGACGTGGTTGTCGACGGGATTGAAGAATGCTTGGTCCCAAACATAGGTGAAGGTTTTCCCCTTCCACTTGCATTTCCGAGTCTCCTCCAGCACCTCGCCCGCGTCGGTTCCGCCGTAGAGATCCATCATGAAGACGCCGTCGTCCACGAGAGAGGCCCGAACCCGCTTGAAGTAGCGAATGAGTTCCTTGCGCTCCTTGAAGATGCAATAGCTGAAGTTGAAGGCGGTGCAGAGGTCGACCTTGGGAGAGGTCGTACTGATGACGTTCTTCGGCAGAATCGTCACGCGGCCCGCCTCTTCGCCCAAGGGGCGAAGGTTGTGCTGTTTGCCCCAGGCGAGCACGTCTTCATCCAGATCGAGCCCGATCGCCCACCGCTTACGGTGACTCTTCACCCAGCTCGCACAGGCAATGGCCGTGCCGCAGAAGTCCTCTCGGAGCGCCATCGGACTCCGTCGGCGGACCTTCTTGAAGATCTCGATGACCCGCTCCGTTTCGGATTCGGAATCCTGGACGGCGGCTTGGTAGAGGAAATGCCTATCCGCCGTCTTGGCGGTCAACCCCTTTGACTTCGACATGGGACCCTCGCGTTCAGGAACGCGGGGAATGTATCCGAGCCGGGGGGCGACGCAAACGCTCCCAGGTCTGGAAGGTCACGGCATGGGGATTCCGAGCATCGGCCGGCCTTGTCTCCTCGGCCACGCATTCGAACTCCCCGGGATTCCAAGCGGGGAAGAAGACATCACCCTCGAAACGGCCCTCGACGCGGGTCACCTGAAGGCGTTGCGCGAGAGGCAGGAAGATCTCGTAGATCTGAGCCCCACCGATCACCATGAGTTCCTCGCCCCCCGGACACTCCCCGGCGCGCCGGACCGCATCCTCCGGCGTGGAGACCACCACGACACCCGCGGGGGAGAAATCAGCCCTTCGGGTGAGGACGAGGTTGGTGCGGCCGGGCAGAGCTCGACCGATGGACTCCCAGGTCTTCCGACCCATGAGGATCGGGTGTCCCAGGGTGATGCGCTTGAATCGCGCCAGATCCGCCGGCAGTCGCCAGGGGAGGTCTCCGCCGCGCCCGATGAGTCCCTGCTCGTCCATCGCAACGACGAGGGTGACGGCCACGGTCATACCGCAACGGACGCCTTGATGGCCGGGTGAGGGTCATAGCCCGTGATGACGACGTCCTCGATGTGGAAGGCGTCGATATCCTTCACGGCGGGATTCAGGTGCAATGTGGGGCGGGACCGGGGCGCACGGGAGAGTTGGAGGTCGGCCGCTTCGAGATGATTCCGATAGAGGTGCACATCACCGAACGTGTGAATGAATTCGCCCACATCGAGCCCCGTCACCTGGGCGATCATGTGGGTCAACAGTGCGTAGGAAGCGATATTGAAGGGCACCCCCAGGAAGACATCCGCGCTGCGCTGGTAGAGCTGGCAGGAGAGCCGCCCATCCGCCACGTAGAACTGGAAGAGGCAGTGGCAAGGTGAGAGAGCCATGCGGGGCAGATCGCCGACATTCCAGGCGGAGACGATGAGCCGCCGGGAATCGGGGTTGTTGCGGATCTCGTGGATGACGTTTCGGATCTGATCGACCGTGTTTCCGTCGGCGGTCGCCCAAGACCGCCACTGACGGCCGTAGATGGGGCCGAGATCGCCGTTCTCATCCGCCCAGGCGTCCCAGATGGAGACCTTGTTCTCCCGTAGATACGCGATGTTGGTCTCGCCCTTCAGGAACCAGAGCAACTCGTGAATGATGGATCGAAGATGGAGTTTCTTCGTGGTCACGAGAGGAAATCCGCCCGCGAGATCGAAGCGCATCTGGTGTCCGAAGAGACTGAGAGTCCCCACACCCGTGCGGTCATCCTTGGGCGTGCCGCCGGTTCGAAGGGCTCTGAGAAGTTCCAGGTAGGGCAACATGGTGCGATGAGAATAGGCCCCGGGGGGTACTATCCCCCCCCCCAGGGCCCTCGTTGTGTGTGACGCAACTCGTACGAGTCAGGCTGCGCGTCGGAGGCTCACTGGGCGGCTTCGGCTTCCTTGACGAGGGTCTCGATGGCCTTTTCCAAGCGCTCGCCACGAACATTCTTGTAGCGAATGATCCCCTTGGCATCGATGACGTAGATCGTGGGCCAACCCTTGACGTTCCAGGCGGTGGCGATGGGACCGTCCGGTCCCTTCTTGCCGTTCCAGAAACTCCGCCAGGTGATGTTCTCCTCCTTCATGCGCTTCTTCAGTTTCACCAAGTCGTCATCGCTGTTGACACCGATGAGAGCGAAGGGGCGATCCTTGTAGGTCTTCACGAGCGACCGCTCGTGGGGGTACATACCCCGGCAAGGTCCTCACCAATCGCCCCAGAAGTCCAACATGACCACCTTGCCCCGATAATCCGAGAGCTTGAACGCGACGCCGTCCAGATCCTTGGCCGCGATGTCGGGCGCCGGCTTTCCGACGACGAGATTCTCGAGTTCGAAAATCTCCCTCTCCGCCGCGGCGCCGATGGTGGTGCAGGACGCGATCTCCTTGGCCCAAGGGTGGGGCACGTCGGCGTAGTCCCTTGCAACGGCCTTGAACAGCGCCAGAGCCTCCTTCGTCGCGGTCTCAGTGTGGTCTCGCTTCATCCTCGCCGCCTTGGCCAAAAGGGCGGCCCCCTTCACCTCGCGATGGGGACTGCTGGTCGCCAGCGTGTCCAGAAACTTCGCCGCCGCCTCGCTGCGGTCCCAGACGAGCATCGAGCAAACCTTGCCGAGAGACGGCGAATCGGAATGCTTCGCCATCAGCATGTCCATGGCCTTCGCCTTGTCCTCGGCGTCACGGCTGTTGGACAGGATCCAGGCCAAACCGCGGGCGGCTTCCTCCGTGCCCTCCACGCGGCGGATGCCGGCCCACAGATCGTCCACGTAAGTCGCCGGCTCCGGGTAGGCCTCTTTGAAGAGCTTGGCTTTTTCGTCGTCCGTCTTCGCCTTCCCGTAGGCCTCGCTGAAGCGCTTCATTTCGAAATCGTACTGAGCGATGATGTCGTCCACGGAGGCTTGCTTCGAACGGGGCGCGCGGGCCTGGTCCTGCTCCGCGGCCTTCACGGCCTTCTCGATCGCCGCGTCGAGGACATCGTTGCCGGGACTCCCCAACCAACGATTCAAGATGACGCCGTTGTGATCGAGGAGGAACATGGTGGGGTATCCGGAGATATTCCAGGACTGGGAGATCGGTCCCCCGGTCCCCTTCTCGCCGTTCCAAAAACTTCTCCACGTGATGCCGGCCTTGGCGTTCTTCTTGCTCAGAGAGTCACGATCCTTGTCGGTGTTCACACCGACGATGGCGAAGGGTTTATCCTTGTACTGCTTCACGAGCGACCGCTCGTGCGGGAACATGGCCCGGCAGGGCCCTCACCAATGCCCCCAGAAGTCGAGCAAAACGACCTTGCCCCGGTAGTCGGACAGCTTGAATGCGACGCCGTCCTCGTCCTCGCCCTGGATATCGGGAGCCACCATTCCGATCTGCAGATGATCGAGGTCAAAGAGTTCCTTCTCGGCCTTCGCGCCGACGCTGACGTCCCGGTAGAGGATGACGTCGTCACTTTGCGCGCACTCCTGGAAGTACTGCCGCGCCTTCTTCTTGTCGCCCGCTTTCTTGCAGGCCGAAGCCAAGTAGTAGGTGATCTTGGCCCGGGCCTTCGGGTCCTTCGCATCCGCGCGAAGCCGTTCCAGCCGCTTGCAGTCCTCGGGACGATCGGATCGGGAAAGCATCTTGGCCACCCGTCCCATGACAGGGCTCTGCTTGTGGTCCCGAAACAAAGCGTCCAAGGCCTGGGAGGACATGGCCGAGTCCTCGCGACTCATGTTCGCAGCCACCCAGAAAAGCGCCTTCGCGGCCTCCTCGGTCTTGGGATGCTCCCGGGCGAGGGCCATGAGAGCCTTCGCCGTTCCCCCCGGTTTCGGGTACTCCTTGGAGAGAGCCTCCCGCTCCTCGGCGGAGGCCTTCCGGTAGCGGGCATAGAACTCGTTTTGGGTCGTCCGCCACGTCCCGAGGATCTCGCTCAACCGTTTGGCCAGAGGGCTCTTGGCTTGTTCATCCTGCTGTTCGGACCGCGACTTGCCGGGGATGATGAGGCCGGCCGTGGCCTTCTTCTTGGCGGCCTTTTTGTCCTGAGGAGCCGTGCCACTCCCCTGGGGGACGACCAAAAGCGTCGGAATCGTCTTCTTGGCGGTTTTCTTGGGGGGCGCACCGTCCTGGGCGACGGCAGGCAGGGTCCATCCCAGCATGCCCACACAGGTCAACATCGCAATCCATTCGCGTCTCATGAGATCTCCTTGGTTGGACTGTCCGGATGATAGACGGTTGACGTGCTGCGATCCTTCGCGCCCGGAGAAATTCCGATTTTCCTACGGTGTCAAACCTAAATAACTGAAAATAAACAGGTTCGGAATTCACGTCTTCGCGAAGACTCCCCCTTTCCGGAGTCCGCCCCGGACCGAGCTCCCTTTAGCCCCCACCCGCCGCGCGCTAACCTACAGCCCGTCTTCGTCACTCTTCCGCACCACAGTGGCGGACGGAGACCACCCAGACCGAATCGAGGAGTCATCCATGCCGGACGTCGAAGCCGCCCCCGCCCCCATGAGACCCCTCCAGGACGAGGAATTGATCCAGGCCTACCGGGTCGGTGCCCGATCCCGCGCCCTCGAGGAATACATCGTTCGCCTCGTCAACAAAGGCGAGGTGAAGTTCGCGATCTGGGGGCCCGGCGAAGAAGTTCACGGAACCGCCACGGCACTCGCCCTGTCTCGCGTGGTGACCCCGGAGAACTTCGGCCTGATCCCCCACTATCGTTCGGGGGCGCTTTGCTCCATGTGGAGCGAACTCAGCGGGATGAGGGACTTCAGCCTCACCGTCCTCCGCCAGCAGTTCAGCAGGGACACGGACCCCATCAGCCGCGGCCGGCAGATGGTCTACCAC
>CAZLGG010000091.1:0-16105 GCA_964559135.1 uncultured Planctomycetia bacterium | reverse complement strand
AGGGCTCGCCGGCACGCGCGGGACGGGGACGTCCCGAATCCAGGGGAGGCGGCGCGCCGTCTGTCCCCTTCTTCTCCGCGGCTCCGTGAGAGAAAACGAGAAAGTCAAAGAGGCTCGAAGCCCCTTCCCACCAGCCGTGGGGCGGGTGAAAGGAGGAGGACCGACTCCGGGGAGAAAGTCTATACGACGGTTTGCCGTGGGGGCTTCGGGTCCACTCCACTACCCATCGGCCCGCCAGATCGTCACCTCGCGACGAAGACGGATGCCCCGCCGCTGGAGCGCCTGTTTCTCCACCTCTTCGATGAGCCCCAACACGTCCTCGAACGCGGCGCCGCCTTCGTTGACGATGAAGTTGCCGTGTTGTTCTGAAATGCGCGCCCCGCCTCTGCGCACGCCCTTCAGACCCAGTTCCTCCACGAGACGTCCGGCCGAGATGCCTTCGGGATTCGCAAAGACGCACCCGCCGCTGGGAGACTTCAAGGGTTGGCTGGCCGCCTTCGCCTTCAGGACCTCCCCCATCCGCCGGGTGAGCGCCGCGGGGTCCGAAGAGAATCGAAGGCGAAGAACGACCTCCGTGATGACACCCGCGGGCAACGCCGTCTTCCGGTAGGCGAAGCCGACCTCCTCGGCATCGAACCAGCGAAGTTCTCCCGAGGGCAACGCCATCCGCACACGCTCGACGACGTCCCGGATCTCACCATGGCGTCCTCCCGCATTCATGCGACAGATGCCTCCCATCTGCCCGGGGATGCCCGCCAAGACCTCGAGCCCGCTCCACCCCTCCCGCGAGGCGTCAGCCACGAGACGGGGAAACGAAACGCCCGCGCCCACGTGCCAAAGATCCCCATCCCGACGCAACTCGGTGAGACGTCCGGGATGGATATAGGGCACGCCATGGGGTCGGTCGTCCAGCAGCACGTTGGCCCCGCCGCCCAAGACGCGAAAGACGAGCCCCTCGTCGGTGAGAGTTCGGAGCAGCAAGGCCGCCTCATCGGAGTTTCGGGGGCTGAAGAACATCTCCGCTGGACCGCCGATGCGCCAAGTCGTGAGGGGCGCCAAGGGGCGCCCCCTCTCGAGAATGTCTTCAAGATCTGCGGAGAAGCGCACAGGCCAAATCTCTCGAATCTCCGGCACCCAAAAGGACGTCGATGTCGCCCTCGCGAGCGCCGACGGAAAACCATGACGCGGCTTCGTCCGGCGAATCCGCATAGGAGGCTCTCACTCCCAGTTTCCGGAGGCCTTCGTACAGGCGGTGGGCTCCACGGTATCGCCCGCCGTCGCGTCCGGGGACGGAACAATCCTTCAAGAGGAGCAACTCGTCGGCCAGAGCGAGGGCATTGAGGAAGGCCTGGAAATGCCGCTCCGTTCTCTGCTCCAGATGGGGCTGAAAGAGGACGCGCAGTCGCCGACCCGGAAACCGGTCTCGACATGTCAGGAGGGTCGCCTCGATCTCCGCGGGGTGATGGGCGTAGTCGTCGATCAGGGCGAAATCCTCTTCGTCGCGAAGAATCTGAAACCGCCCTTCGACGCCTCGAAACGCCTGCAAGGCACGGCCTATCACCGCCAGATCCACACCGAAGGCCTCGCGGGCCGCCGCCGCGGCCATCGCCGCGTTCATCATGTTGTGCCGGCCCGGGATTCCCAGTTCGATCGGGCCGCTCCGGGCCCCGTCCGGAAAACGGACCTCGAACGCCCGCCCGTCGATCCGAATGCGAACGTCTCCACAGGAGTTACCGAGCGTGACGAGTCGCGCCTTCGCGACACCACGGAGGTCGAGATGCCTGGCCAAGGCCGCAGAGGTGACGAGGCGACCGGCGGCGTCGACGCCCGCGGCGAATTGGCGAAAGGCGCGCTTGAGTGCATCCAATCCCCCATAGCTGTCGACGTGGTCGTCGCCCAGGTTGGTGATCACCGCGTGGTCGGGCCGGTACTCCAGGAACGAGCCCGCGTACTCGCAGGCTTCGTGCACCAACGGTCCATCGCTGCCGTATCGTGCGTTTCCGTCACACAAGTCCGGCACGTCCCCCCCGATCACCGCCGAGGGATCCCGCTTGGCGGCCATGAGAATCACAGCCAGCATCGCCGACGTCGTGGTCTTCCCGTGGCTTCCCGCCACGGCGGCGCTCGTGGTCGTCCCGGCCAATGCGGCGAGCATCTCGGCGTAGCGAAAGACCGGAAGATCCCTTCGACGGGCCATCGCCAGTGCGGGGTGGTCTTCCGGGATGGCTGCGGTCTTGACGACGGCAGAACACTGGGCGGGCACATCGGCCTCCGGAACGGAGCGAACACCCATGGCTTCCAGGCGACGGATGCGACGGTTCGAAGCACGGTCCGACCCCGTGAGGATGTGCCCTCGCCGCGCGAGCACCGCCGCCAGGGCCGACATGCCGGCGCCTCCGATTCCCAAGAAATGAAGGGGCGAGGCGACTTCGAGGACGCCTCGCGCGGCTTCGACCCCCGACGACATCGGCGGCTTAGGGGGTTGCCTTCGAACTTCTGGCGACGCGGTCATCCGCTCCTTTCCGAAGGCGCTGCGGCGCGCCTCGTCATCCTTCGCTGCATCCCCGTTTCACCTGCTCCGTGGAGCGGGGACGACGATCGTGGCGCCCCTTCTCAGATCCCTGGGACGCCTGAGGCCGTTGGCGGCGAGGATCTGTTTCCATTCGGCGGACTTGCCGTAGTAGCGCTTGGCGATCGACGACGGCGTCTCCCCCTTGCGCACGAGATGTCGAACCGGCCATTTGCCGGAATCGGAGACTGACTTTTTGCCCGCGTTCTTCACGGGATTCTCCAACTCCGGGAGGACGACCACCGTGCCCTCTTGCAGATGTTCCGGGTCCAATCCGGGGTTGAGAGCCGCAATGCGCTTCCAAAGCGCGCCCCTGCCGAATTCACGCTTGGCGAGAATCCAGAAATTGTCGCCGCGACGCACGGTGACCGTCCGTCGACCGCTCGAGCGCCGCCTCGGGCGAGGCTCGGACTTGGGCGCGACATGGCCTTCCGCATCGAGCGTCCAGGACTGGAGAGAACCGTCGTTGCCCTCGTCCAGATCCAGTAGACGACCGCCTGCCGCTTCGTCGACGACCACGCGGCTTCCCTGTTGTTCGAGACCGTCTTGACTACGATCCTCACGGGAGAAAATGGCGATGCAAAGCAGAACCGTCACGACTCCCACGCCGATGAGCGATGCGATCTTCTCGATACTCATACTTCGTTTCCTTCCATTCGTTGAAGCGATGAAGCAGACCTGGCGTCGGAAAGATGTGAGTTCGACCGATCGGGCCGAACCTATTCATTCACGTGTGCGACTTAGACGATGAGGCGGGCTGAGGGACCAGAACGCCAGGTCTGTTCATCTCCTTGTTTCATTTGCGTCGGCTCGTCTTCGACGACGCCTTGGATTTCCTGTTCGATGGATCGACGTATGCGGGTCCGCGCTCGGCCGACGTCGTCCGGGCGATGTTGAGCAGAATGCCCACGGTGCAACCCAGCATCAGTAGGCTCGAACCTCCGTAGGACACGAAGGGCAATCCGATCCCCTTGGGCGGAACGAGTCCCGTCACGACGGACATGTTGAGGAGGGCCTGGAAGCCGACCATGAAGGTCAGGCCGAACGCCAGAAGGAAGCTGTCCTTGCGTCGAGCGGAAAGTGCGATGCGGAACCCCTGGACGAGAAACAGCAAAAACAGGCCGAGAACGGCCAGTTCCCCCGCGAGCCCGAATTGTTCGCCGATCGAAGCGAAGATGAAGTCCGTCTCCACGTACGGGACGAACCACAGCGGCGCCTGCCCGGAACCCGGCCCCCGTCCGACCAGCCCACCGGACGCCATCACCTCGAGGGCCCTTCGGACCTGCTCGTGGGGGCCGTCGCGAAAGGTTTGCAACCTGGACATGACGTGGTCGAAGTGGCCGATCATCACGGCCAGAAAGAAGGGAACGACGGCGAGGGCCGAGCCCAGCATGTGCCTCAAGCGCATGCCCGCCAGGAAGAGGACCAATCCTCCCACGACGATGAGAAAAACGCTCGTGCCGAAGTCCGGCTCGGCCGCCACCAAGACTACCGTGACGGCCAAGCCGAGGGCGGCGGGGAGAAAGCCTCGCCGAAAACTGGTGATCTCGGCGTCCCGCCATACGCCATACCACGCCGCCAGGAGAACGACGAGCGGTTTGGCCACCTCGGATGCCTGCAAACCGAAAGGTCCGATCTGCAACCACCGTCGCGCCCCGTTCACGGGCGGCAGGACCAAGACCACGGCCAGGACGAGCCATAGGAGGGGGAGAGCCCGCGGCGCAAGCGCGACCAGACGACGGTGATCGAAGCGCGAAAAAGCCCAGCAGAGCCCCGCGGACACCACCAGGAACGCCGCCTGGCGAGGTCCCATTCCGTCGACGTCTCGAGCCCCGAGGACGGTGCGAGGCAGTGTGGTGGAGAACACCTGAAACAGGCCGAGGACCGAGAGAAGAAAGGCCGACGCGAGCAGCACCCTCGTCGAAGATGCGAGCTCGGCGGACATCGCCTTGGGGTTACGAGCACTCATGCTTCATTCTCCGCCGCATCCTGGAAGAGATGCTCGAGAGCCATGCCCCGAGACCCCTTGATCAGCAGAAGATCCCCCGGACGCATCTCCCCCATCAGGGCCTTGCCCAGGTTGCTCCTGTCCGCATGCAGGGCGATTCTCGACCTGGGAAACCCGGCGTCCAGGGCTGATCGATACGCCGCCCTCATGGCGGTGCCCACGAGATGAACGCGGTCGGCCACGCCGTCCGCGAGCGCACGGCCGAGCGCTTCGTGATGTTCGGTCTCGGTCGCGCCCAACTCCAGCATGTCACCCAGCGCGAGGAATCTCCTGCCTCGCGCCGGGAGGACTCGGAACACATCCAAAGCCGCCCGCATCGAAGCCGGATTGGCGTTGTAGCAGTCGAAGATGACGTCCAGGCCATCCACCCGTCGGCGTTCCATGCGCAGTGGCGTGGCCCGAAGGCTCAGGGCGGCTTGGGCGATCTCCTCCTCTTCCAACCCCAAGATCCGCGCAGCCGAGGCGGCGGCCAGCAGATTGGAGAGGTTGTGTCGACCGAGAAACGGCGCCGCGACCCGCGGACCTCGTCGGCTCATTCGGAAACTCACCCCGTTCACGCCGACTTCCGGTTCCCATGCGCGGACGTCGCATTTCGCACCCACGCCGAAGCGTCTCACTTCAACGTCCGATCGCGTGGTGGGACGGGCATCCGCGAGACGGGGATCATCGGCGTTCAAGAGCAGGACGCCCCCCCCGCGCAGGTGTTCCGCCAAAGAGAGCTTCTCGGCGAGGACGGCCGCCACCGATCCCAGACCTTCCAGGTGACCGGGACCGATGCTCGTGATGATTCCCACATGGGGGGAAGCAACGCTTGCCAGACGCGCCACCTCGCCGACGGCGCTCGTCCCCACCTCGAGGACGACGGATTCGGTCTCGGCCTCGACCCGGCAGAGCGTGAGAGGTAGGCCCACCGCGTTGTTGAAACTCGCCTGTGCGCCGACGACGGATCTGTATTCCGCCAGCAGACCGGCGAGCATGTCTTTCGTCGTGGTCTTGCCGTTGGTTCCCGTGATGGCGGCGAAACGTGCCCGACTTCGTTGACGAAGGAGCCTTCCCAATTCCAAAAAGGCTTCCCGCGCGTCCGCCACACGAAGCACGCGATCCGACATGGCGGCATTCCAACCTCGCGTCGGCAAC
Source organism: uncultured Planctomycetia bacterium (assembly GCA_964559135.1). Lineage (GTDB taxonomy): Bacteria > Planctomycetota > DRQF01 > DRQF01. The sequence goes on along the minus strand of CAZLGG010000091.1, from coordinate 10,391 downwards.
CGGGGACTGATGGCCGCGGCGGCGCCGGCCTCGAGGGCCTCCGGGACGTGGTCGCTCCCCTGAAACCGTTCCCCATCCAGAGCCACGAAGAGGTCTCCCTCCGCGACCTTGCGCGAGTCGGTGACGACGCGTCGGACCGTCACGCCACCGAGCGCCGACGAGGGCAAGGGCGAATCTGCGCCCACGGCGCGAGCGATGTCCTCCAGGCTCAAAGCGATCATGTGGCCCTCTCGATGGATCGTTCGCGCTCGTCGCGCCATGCTCGAACCACGGCTCGGTCGTCGTGGGGAATGCGGCGCCCTTGGATGATCTGCTCCCCTTCGTGCCCTTTCCCCGCGATCAGCACGACGTCTCCCGGACGGGCCTCGGAGAGCATGGCCTCGATCGCCTCCTTCCGATCTCGGACATACGGCATGGCGCCGGGGTTGGACACTCCCGCGCGGATCTCGTCGGTGATGGCCTCGGGGCGCTCTCCGCGTGGGTTGTCGTCGGTGATCAGGGCGCGGTCGGCCAAACACTCTGCGACTCGCCCCATCGCGGGGCGCTTGCCTCGGTCCTTCTCGCCGCCGCAACCGAACACCAGAAGAAGACGGCGAGGAGCCACGCTTCGCAGGGCCCCCATGACCTTCTCCAGGGCGTCCGGAGTGTGAGCATAGTCCACGAAAACGCGGAACCCGGCGTGGACGGCGATCTCCTCGAGCCGACCTGGAGGCGCCTCGACCCGTCCGAGGGCGCGGACGATCGTGGCCAAGTCGATCCCCGCCAAAAGACCGAGGGACGCCGCGGTCAAGAGGTTGTCCTTGTTGTGGAGCCCCGTGAGACCGGTGGTCAGGCGGGCCGATTCATCTCCGGTCCGAAGCCCCATCGTCATGCCGTCGAGCGTCATGCCGTCGAGATGGGCGGTGAGCAAGGCATCTCCCCGGTCCCTCGAGGTGAAGCCCGTGAACCGGACCCCCGTGGGGCACCGGTCGGCGAAGTACCCGACATGGGGGTCGTCGAGGTTCATGACCAAGGCCCCCCCCGGCCGAATGAATCCGGGCAGGCGAGCCTTGGCCTCCCGATAGGAGAAAAGGTCCCTGTGATAGTCCAAATGCTCGCGGGTGATGTTCGTGATGGCCGCATGGGCGAATTCGATGCCGGCCAAGCGATCCTGATCGAGCGCATGAGAGGACGCTTCGACGACGGCGGAATCCAACCCGCTGCGTTTCATCTGAGCGAAATATGCATGCAGGTCCTCCGGAGGCGGCGTCGTCATGTGGGACGGCTTCTCCTTGCCTCCCGTCCGATTCGCCACGGTGCTGACCAAACCCGGCCTGCGCCCCGCCTCCTTCAAGATGGCCTCGAAGAAGTAGCAGGTGCTCGTCTTCCCGTTGGTCCCGGTCACGGCATAGAGCTCGAGGGACGCAGCGGGGTTGCCGTGCGAAGCCGCGGCGAGCATGGCCGCGGACACGCGGCCGTCCGGCAGGACCACCGTCGGGATACCCAAACCCAGGGGAAGAGGCGCCGCCACGGCCGCGGCTCCGCGACCGAGGGCATCCTCGACGAATTCGAGGCCGTCGCGGGAATGGCCGGGGATGGCGATGAACAGGCTTCCGGGCCGGACACGCCGAGAGTCCTGGGTCACCGACGTGATGAGGCACGCATCGCCTCCGGCCACCGGGTCCAGACCGGCGAGCCTCAGAAGGTCGTTGAGGGGGATGGGCGTCGACATCGATTTCAATACTCCACGAACCAGTCCAGGCAGCGGCGGATCGTTACGCGGACACGGGTGACCCATCCCGTGGAGGAACGCATCCCGCACAGGCCCTCGGCGGGTTCCGATCCCCCCTTCGACACCTCCCAGAGCGCTTGCATGCTTCGAATCATGGTTTACTCCTTGTCCTTCGGTATGCCCAAACGGGTAAGAGTTCGTTCCAGGATGCCGCGAACCGCCGGTCCTGCCGTGGCCCCTCCGTAGAAGCGACGGCCGGACACCTCGTACACGCCCACATAGACGGTCACGGCCGGCGCCGTCGCGGGGGCGAAGGCCACGAGCGAAGCATGATACTTGCCCGTGTGTCCACTCTTGCCCATGACCTGGGCCGTTCCGGTCTTGGCCGCCGCCGTCCAAGGTAGATCCTTCAGCACCTTGGCGGTCCCATCCTCCACGACATCGCCCAGAACGCCGCGCATCTCCTCGGCGATCCGCGGGTCGAGGATCGTTTGCGACGGATGATCGCGGCGTCGATGCTCTTTTCCCTCGCGCCCGATCCAGTCGACGAGGCGAGGCTCGTGATAAACACCCCCGGTGCCGAAGACGCCGAACTTGGCGGCGAGCAAAAGAGGAGGAATGGATATCTCGTGGCCGTAAGGCAATCGGGTCGCCGTGTAGAGGGGGTTGGCCTTCTCTCGGGAGGCGTAGGTGGCGCCGCGGCGGCCGGGGAAGAACATGTCAGGCTTCCGACGGAACTCCCAAGCGTCCACGGCCTCGTAGAGTCGATCCAATCCCAAGATGTCGAATCCCAGCTCGGCCATGCCAATATTGGAACTCTTGACGATGACGTCGCGGGCGGAAAGGACGCCGTGACGGCTGGAATCCCTCACCGAGGTCGCCGCGCGACCCAGACGAAAGGTCCGCCGTCCCCCCTGGGTGTCGAAAATCCGGTCCCACTCGACCCAGCCCCGCTCCCGGGCCCTGGCCATGACGAACGGCTTGAACGTCGACCCCGGCACATAGGAATCCATGACGGGTCTCGAGCGGAAGAGCTTGGCCGAGGCCTTGCCCGCCCTCAGATCCTCGACGCTCGCGTCGGGGAGGCTTTTCATGGCGAGGATGCGATTGGTCGAGGTTTCCAACACGACCGCGGAAACGCCCTCGCACTCGAAGTCATCGGACTCCATGAGGCGATTCAGCTCCTCCTGAACGATTCTTTGGATCTCGACGTCGAGAGTGAGCCCCACATCGAGGCCGTCGCGGCGCGGCCTCTCCCAATAGCCGCCGAGGTCCAACTCGACGCCGCGGCCGTCCTTCTTGCACCGCCAGACGCCGGACTCGCCGCGAAGTTCCGCGTCGAGCGCCATCTCCATACCGGCCCGACCTTGGAGCGTCCCGGTTTGCCCCTCGGTTCGCACGGCGCCCAGGAATCCGACGACCTCCGCCGCCAGCTTCCCCTGCGGGTAGACGCGACGGGCCTCCGCCTCGAACGAGAAGTTCTCGATGCGATGCCTCCGGAACACGTCGGTGAGATAGGCCTTCTCGTGGGCGAGGAGCCCGGTGACGAGCTTGCGGCGACGAACGCGCGTCCAACGCTCGCCGCCTTCTTTGGTGGCGCTCACCCGAAAGCGCTCGAGAACGTGGTCCACGAATTCTCGCGGGTCGACCCGCACGCCGAGATCGTTCAGGGCGTCCAGTGTCAAAAGAGCGCGCTGCTCCAACGAGAGGACGGGGTGTCCGGGGCGGGGGCGGTGATCGAGGCTGGGGTCCGCGAAGAGAGTCCATGTGTCGTACCCCATCGCGAGCGGCGTACCATTCGCGTCGAGGATGCGGCCTCTGCGCCCTCGCTCGAATTCCGCACGACCGAGTTTGTGGAGCGACCGTTTGGCTCTCAGTTCGGCCTTCCCGTCGAGATCCGCGGGTGGATTGATCTGCACATGGACGAGACGGACGGCGACGAGACCATAGAACAAAAAGAGCAGACCCGCGATCCGCAGCAGATTCTGGCGGGTATCCCCCATTCTTTCCTCGTCTCCGTTCCTCGTGTCAGTCCGTTTCATCCAACCAGGTCGCTTCGGGAGGCAGGGCGATGACAGGAGGAGTTTTCTTCGCGAGCTCGCCGTCCATGCCCAGTCTCACGGCCGCCTCCCGCAGCGCCCGCAGCGTGCGGCGGCGGGCGATCTCGGCGTCCAGAAAACTCACTTGGTTCTCGAGAACTCCCAGGCGTTCCCGAAGGGATCTCATGCGATAAGCGTCGGCGAGAATCCGGCTGTCCAGAAGCAATCCATGTCCCATCGCGGCGAAGACGACCAGGATACCCGCAGCGAAAAGCAAGCCCCTCATGCGTCGGACTCCCCGTCACCTCCCTGGGCCTCGAAAACACGCAGACGCGCACTCCTCGCCCTGGGGTTCTCTCGGATCTCGTCTCGAGTCGGCGTCGCGGGCTTGGGCGTGAGCACGATGCCCTTGCCTTCCCTCGCCATGTCTCGAAACGTCGTCTTCACGATCCGATCCTCCAAAGAATGAAATGCGATCACGGCCATGCGCCCACCGGGCGCCAGACAGTCCACCAGAGGGGGAATCGCCCGCCTCAGACTCTCCAGTTCGTCATTCACGACGATCCGCAGGGCTTGAAACACCTTCGTTGCCGGGTGAATGCGGCCCCCACCGCGCGCAACGGTCTTCACCAACTCCGCCAGCTCGCGAGTTCGTCGGATGCGAGTCCGCTGCCGCACCTCCACGATCTTGCGAGCGATGGCGCGAGCACGAGGCTCTTCTCCGTACTCGCGAAAAATCTTTTCCAGCTCCGCCTCGTCCAATCGCTGCACGAGCTGGGCCGCGGTCACTCCCTTGCCCTGTGACATCCGCATGTCCAACGGGCCGTCGGCCTGAATCGAGAACCCCCGCTCGGCCTGGTCCAGTTGCATCGAACTCACGCCGAGATCCATCAGCACTCCATCGAGCGCCGGCACTCCCAACTCCTTGATCCTCCGGGCGGCGTCTCGAAAGTCGCCCTTGAGGGGAATGAGTCGATCTCCGAAGCGCTCCAGGCGTGTCGCCGCCTGATCGAGTGCCTTGCGATCCCGGTCCATGCCGATGACGCGTCCCCCCGGGGACGACGCCTCGAGAAGCCCCTCCGCGTGTCCCCCGGCGCCCAGGGTGACGTCCGCGAAGATCATGCCCGGGCCCGGTCGAAGCCACTCGATCACCGTCCGCAGCAGAACCGAACGGTGCCCCCATTCACTCATTTCCCTGATCACTGCCCCGCACGCGCGGCCGGGCCCCGATCTCGGCGAACACATCCTCCAACGCGTCGTCGAAGTCCTCGTCTTCCTGGGCCAGATCGACAGCCTTGTCCGCGGGCATGATCTCGATCCTCTCGTTCATGAACAGGATGATGACGTCCCGGTCGATGCCGGCCGCCTTCTTCAGGTCCTTGGGCACGAGAATCCGGCCGGCGGAGTCCAGGCTGACCGGAACGAAGCGATAGAGGATCCTCCGCCGGGTCTCACGGGACTTCCGCGTGTTGTCCAACACATCGGAGAGGGCATCGACGAAGTCCTGATGCTGCCTTTTCGTATGGAGGTAGAGGTATCCCTTCTCCAGACAGCCGATGTGAAGATCTTGACCCCCTCCTTCCTTTTCGATTTCTTTGCGCAGCACCGCCGGAATGACGAGGCGCCCCTTGTCATCGATGGTGAGTACTTTGGGAAGTCGTCCCAGCAGCATGCGCGTCCTTTTCACGGTCGGGACCGTCCCGACCTCTCAGTCGCCCCCGCAGCGGGGGCGATCCGTGGTGAACGCCGGCGCATCGCGCCTTCAACTCGACCGGGCCCAAGGCCCGCTCCCCCGGATCTGACCAGCCATCAGTCTCCGGGGGAGTCGCCGACGTTCCGGCGGGCCTCCCAACCCGCCCCAAGAATCGTCTCGGAGAAAAGGCGGCCAACATCGAGCCACCTTTCGCTCCCCAACCACCCATTACGCTACACCAACTCCCACAGCCCTGTCCAGACTCCCCACCGATATTTTTTGCAAGTTTCGTCGCATCAACCACATAGATGGGTTGAGAGCCTCTCACCCCCCAAATCTTGGGGTTGCTCCCCCCCAGAATTGTCCGAGAATCCATGGATTCCCAGATCAAAGGAGCCCGATCATGGCCGAGATTCTGGACCGAAGGGGCAATCCGGCTCTGGGCCGATGGCTTCGCAGGGTGAGATCCGTGGATCTGCAAGGCGATCGGGGGGCGTTTCGCCGAGCCCTCCGGCGGCTGGGGTCCTTCCTCGCCTACGAGATCGGAGGGACTCTGGAGACCCGGGCGGTCACGGTGACGACACCGCTGGGTGACGCCGGCGTTTTGGATCTGGCCCGGCCACCCGTCCTCGCCACGGCACTCAGGGCGGGACTCCCCTTCCTCGACGGGATGCTCGACGTCTTTCCCGATGCCGACGTCATGTTCTTCGGGGCGGCCAGGGCGGAAGGGAACGGTCCCGCCGCCGATCTCTCCATGGACGTGAAGCTCGACTACCAAGCGCTCGTGCCCTGCGATGGCCGGGACGTGATCTTCGCCGATCCCATGGTCGCCACCGGCTCGACGGTGGTGGACATCCACCGGATGATGACGGCGCGCCACCTTTGCCCTCGACGGTTCATCGTCGCCGGCCTGGTGGGGTTTTCCGGCGCGGTCGAGCGCATCGAAGCCGCCGTCCCAGACGCCGAAATCTGGTTCGTGACCTGCGACGAGGAATTGAACGAACGGGGTTACATCGTGCCCGGACTCGGCGACGCGGGCGACCTCTGCTACGGCGAAAAACTCGAAGCGGGCGAATGACGCCGCCGCGGCTGCACGAACGTCAGGGCAGGCACGCTTCCCCGGTCAGGATTGCAGGTTGAAGATCCGTCCCAGATCGTCGCGGATGACGTCCATCCGTTCCGCGGTGATGAGAGGCACAGGCGTCCGATAAATCGGCCCCTCCTTCTCCTTCGCGAAACGGGTCAGCATGATCTCACACTTCGCCTCGCCCTCGCCCTCTTCGTCGGTGCCCTCCTGCACGAGAACCTTCTTGCGAATGAGGAGAAGCGTGACGATGTATCGGACCTCATCGTGAGACGGATCCACTTGATCACCGTGCAGTCGACGAAAAAGTTCGGCCAGGAAGTCGAGATCGAGCGGACGCGGTTTTCCCGCCTCGGGCATGGGCACTTTGGAGCGCCAAAACGCGAACGGCTCCTCCGTCACCTGGTCGTGGCATGGGGGGCAGTAGACCCGCCGCTCCGGTCGGCCCTCGACGATGAACATCTGATTGATGAATTCGCTGCCGGGTGCGAACGCCGCGCCGCAGGCCGTGCACACGGGTTCCGGCCGCCCCAGGCTCGACTCCCAATCCGAGGACTTGGCTACCTTCTTTTCCACCATCGTCTCCATTCCGAAGCCGTCTTGAAACTGCGTCCGGTGCTCGCCTTCAGGGCGCGCCGACAGTTGAGAGCCACCTCGCCCTCGCGGTCGCTGAGGCCGGCCCTCTTCTCGGACCTCTCCAGCGCGTTGATGAGGCCTTCGATCACGCGCCGTCCCTTGAAGCCACCGAGGCTCGCCGCCGCGAATTTCCGAAACGAGATGTCATCGTCTTCGAGATACTCGAGAAGGGGATCGACGGCTCTCGGGTCTCGCGACCGACCGAGCCCCTCGATGGCACGCAACTTGATGCGAATGTCGTCACTGTCCTCGACCGCATCGACGAGGAACGGGACCGACTCCGGCGCGCCTCGACTGCCCATCCCCTGAACGGCGGCCAGGAGGTCCTCGCGGGCGCCCCTGTCATCCGTTCGCCTCCATGCTTTCATGATCGGACGCAGGGCCGGCTTCCCGATGAACGCCAGAAGTTCGACGCAGTGCTTGCGCAGCACCGAGTCCCCCGCCTGCGCTTCGAGTGCGCCGACGAGATAGGGAATCGATGTCTTCGAGAGTTCGAAGAGCTCCGAACGGGCACGCTCGTAGAACGCTCCGTTGTTCTGCTCGTAGGCTCGCACGAGGACCACGAGGAGGTTTTCCACGAGGACTTCGCGCGCGTCGTGGCCGAGAGCCCTCCACGCGAATCGATCCGTGAGCCACTTGGGGTCGTTGCGGAGAAACTCTTTCCACCACGTCTCCATTTTGCGCTGCGCCTCGGGCGAGAAGGCTTCGCGGCCGCGGGCCGATTCCGCGGCGAGGTTCTCCCGACGGCGGCCCTCTCGGGCGCGGCGCAGGGCGGTTCGTCGCCGCTCCTCGTCCAGCATGTTCCAAAGTCCGCCGCCGCTCTCCCGGGTCGCACGGGACGTGCGTGCGGGTTCGCTGTCGGACGGCGCGTTCGAGGAGGTGGTTTCACAGGCCGCCAACAGGGCGACCGCGAGGGTCAGCAGAAAGGTTTTCATGATGGACTGGACTCTCTCCAAGGGGATGTACCCTACCAAAGCCCCCCCAGGCCCCACAGACGCGAGGACGTCCCGGCAAGGCGGTATCATGCGCTCGCGCCGCAATGGCGAGGACGAATTCGGCCCTCCCCATTCCGACCGCCACAGGGTCTAATGGCCCTCTCCCAGACCCCAAGGAACACCATGCGGCCCAACGATTTCGTTCATCTGCACGTCCACAGCGACTTCTCTCTCCTCGACGGCAACTGCCAGATCTCCCGGCTCATCGACCGCTGCGGGGAATTGGGCATGGACGCCATGGCCCTCACGGACCACGGCAACCTCTTCGGATCGATCAACTTCTACAAGGCCGCGAAGAAAGCCGGGATCAAACCGATCCTCGGCATGGAGGGTTACCTCGCGAATGGGAGCCGCTTCGACCGCAAGCGGGTCGCCAAAGGCAAGAACACCTACCACATCACTCTATTGGTCAAGAACCAGATCGGTTTCAGAAACCTCATCAAGCTCTCCTCGGCGGCCTATCTCGAGGGTTTTTACTACCGCCCCCGCATGGACAAGGAACTCCTGCGAAAATGGGGCGAGGGGCTCATCTGCCTTTCAGGGTGTCTCTCCGGCGAACTCATCCAGACCATTCGTCGCGAAGGGATGGAAGCCGGCAAGCGGGTGATCGCCGAGTACAAGGAGATCTTCGGGCCCGAGAACTACTACATCGAGCTCATGCACAACGGGCTCGAGATCCAGTTCGAAGCCAACCGCGCCCTCATCGAGCTCTCCCAATCGACGAACACTCCCATCGCAGCCACCAACGATGTTCACTACATCAAGCCGGAGGACCACGAGGCGCAAGACGTGCTGCTGTGCATCGGCACGGGCAAGCTCAAGTCGGAAGAGAAGCGATTCAAGATGGACTCGCGATCTCTCTATCTCCGAGACGCCGCTGAGATGGGTGAACTCTTCAAGGGGACGCCCGCGGCCCTCGCGAACACCCGCGAGATCGCCGACCGCTGCGAGTTGGAGGTTCCTTTCAACCAACGGTTCCTGCCCCGGTTCGAGACACCGGGCGGCGAGGACAGCCAGGCCTATTTCGAACGGCTGTGCCGCGAAGGGATCGCGCGCCTTTACCCCGAACCGACGGAGGAGGTTTCGAAGCGCCTCGCCTACGAGACGGAAACCATCGTGTCGATGGGATTCGTGGACTACTTCCTCATCGTGGCCGACTTCATCCGCTACGCGGAGGAAAATGGCGTCCCCGTGGGCCCGGGTCGCGGGTCGGCGGCGGGCTCCATCGTGGCCTACGCCCTGGGCATCACGAAACTGGATCCTCTCAAGTACAACCTCCTCTTCGAACGTTTCTTGAACGCCGAGCGCATCTCGATGCCGGATATCGACATCGACTTCTGCAAGGACGGCCGGCAGAAAGTGATCGAGTACGTGGAGGAAAAGTATGGCCACGACAACGTGGCGCAGATCATCACCTTCGGCACGATGGCCGCCAAGGGAGTCCTCCGCGACGTGGGACGTGTCCTCGACATCCCGCTGTCTGAGGTCGACGCGATTGCGAAGAAGATTCCCGTCGGCCCGGGCGTCACGCTGAACAAGAGCCTCGCCCAGGACGTGGAACTCCGCGAACTCAGTCAGGCGACGCCCGAACGCAAAGAGCTCTTCGAAACGGCCCTCAAGATCGAGGGCTGCGCGCGCCACGCGTCCGTCCATGCCGCGGGCGTCGTCATCACGGACGCCCCTCTTACCGAACGCGTCCCCCTCTACAAGAACGGCGACACCGTCACGACCCAGTGGACGATGGACATCATCGAGGAGGTGGGCCTCCTCAAGATGGACTTCCTGGGGCTCCGCACCCTCACCATCATCGACAAAGCCAGAAAAAACGTCCTGCGAACCAAGGGGCTCGAGATCGACCCCAACGCTCTGCCCCTCGACGATCCGGCCACCTTCAAGCTCTTCCAGGCCGCGGATACCATCGGCGTTTTCCAGTTGGAATCCGGCGGCATGCGGGAGCTGCTGAAAAAGCTCCGCCCCGACTCCTTCGAGGACATCATCGCGGTGCTGGCGCTTTACCGCCCGGGCCCCCTCGGGTCCGGAATGCACGAGATGTATTGCAAGCGGAAGCACGGCGAGGAAAAGGTGGTCTATCCCCACCCCATCCTCGAGCCGATTCTCGAGGAGTCCTACGGCGTCATTCTCTACCAGGAACAGGTCATGCGGATCGCCGCAGCACTCGCGGGATTCAGCCTCAACGAGGCCGATTCACTCCGCAAGGCCATGGGCAAGAAAA
>CAZLGG010000090.1:0-16349 GCA_964559135.1 uncultured Planctomycetia bacterium | reverse complement strand
GCGTTACGTGGAAGGAGTACGGGATGGCCCTGGAGGATCACCTCCGAGACCTACATGCCCGACTTCATAGCGGGGCGTATCGAGCGAAACCAACTCGTAGGGTCTACATTCCCAAGACGGACGGGCGGCTCCGGCCGCTCGGCATCGCGACGCTGGAGGACAAGATCGTCCAGTCCGCGATCGTCGAGGTGATGAACGCCATTTACGAGCCGGACTTTCTCGGTTTCTCCTACGGGTTTCGTCCCAAGCGGAGTCAGCATCAAGCTCTCGACGCCTTGGCGACCGGAATCCTGCGGAAGAAGGTGAACTGGGTGCTCGATGCCGACATCCGTGGTTTCTTCGACGCCATCGACCACTCGTGGATGTTGGAGTTTCTGAAGCACCGAATCGGTGACACGAGAGTCTTGCGGTTGGTCCAGAAATGGCTGAACGCAGGAGTGATGGAGGAAGGGAAGAGGGTGAAGAGCGAGGTGGGAACGCCCCAGGGTGCGACGGTTTCGCCGCTTCTGGCAAACATCTACCTTCACTATGCCTTCGACCTGTGGGCTCATCAATGGAGACGAAAGCACGCGCGCGGTGAGATAATCATTGTGCGGTATGCCGACGACTTCGTCGTGGGCTTCCAAGATGTCCATGATGCGCGGCGATTTCGACGAGAGCTTTCGGAGCGTCTCCGGAAGTTCTCGCTGGAGTTGCACCCCGAGAAGACCCGATTGCTTCGGTTCGGACGGTTCGCCGCCGAGCAAAGGCGCAGGCGCGGTCTCGGCAAGCCGGAGACTTTCACCTTTCTTGGGCTGAGGCACATTTGCTCGACGACCAGGAGTGGCGGATTTCTCTTGAAGCGCAATACGGATAGCAAGCGGCTGTGTGCGAAGCTGAAGTCGGTCAAAGCCGAACTTCGGCGGCGGATGCACCTACCCATCGTCCAGCAGGGTGCGTGGTTGCGTTCGGTGATAGCTGGTTATTTCAACTACTACGCCGTGCCCACCAACGTGACGGCTCTTGAGAGCTTCCGAACCCAGATTGCTCGGCTTTGGTTCCGCACGCTTCGGCGAAGGAGTCAAAGGCATCGGCTTCCTTGGGAACGGATGACCAAGATCGTCGCCCGATGGCTCCCGTCGGCCCGGATTCGCCACCCCTGGCCTGAGGAGCGGTTCGACGTCACGACTCGAGGTAGGAGCCCAGTGCGGTAGTTCCGCTCGCTGGGATCTGTGCGGGGGGCCCCGGGTGACCGGGGTCCCTACCGCGACCTCTAGGGTAGCAATTGCGAGATCCGAAACTCCCTCTGCAGTTTCCGGAATGCGTCCGGGCGTTCCGGGAGCATCGCTGCATACGCTGCCACCTCCTCCAATTTCAACCGCGGAGCAATCGCCGGCCTTGGGTGAGAAAGCATGGACAGCCATGATAACATGCGTCCGCCCATCTCCGCTTCAAGCGCGCTCAAGCGCCGCCCTGACGACCGACGCTCGGAAGCCCTCCGAATTCGCGCCTCCAACGCCCGGCGCAAGATGCGCCGAGAAGTCCATGGCTGCCCCCGAAACGGAGTCCACTTTGAGCGATCCAGCCTGGGGGGCTCATGCTGAACGCTGATCCTTCGAAAGTCAGGCTCTATCGCCTGTAGAGTGGAAAGGGACAAGACAACGTGTCCCGCCAACTGACGCCAAACATCTTCCCCATCTAACAGTTTGAACCCGGCCTCGAGTGCGCTCGCCCCCGATTCACATCCGTTGAAGATCACCCAACCGACAACAGCGGGGTCTATCCGCCCGTCTACATGCTCTAACTCTTGCGACAATTCACGATAGAATCTCCGCCTGGCAAGCAAACTCCCACACACCCCCGCGAGCGCTGCTTCTTTACGGGTGCTCAAAGCGACGGCTGCCAAGATAGCCAACCGATCCTCGCGATTCAGACTCTTCCCGATTTCGACAAGTTCTTGCTCAGCTTCTTCGTTCGAATACCCATCCCCGTACTTGTCAAATGACCTCAAGATTTCGCATGCTCTGTCAACGTCCTCCCTGCTAATACTATGTTCTTCGATACTGGATGAACTGGTGACACCGTGATCCAACTGTGCACTCTCACCCTTACAAGAAAGTACAACCTCCCCAGCCAGCAGAAACGCGATACTAATCAACAATCTCACGAAATGGTCTTGCAAATATTTCGTACGGACGGTCGAATTCATTCTGCCAGAGCCTCCAACCTAAAACTCATCACTGGAAACAGCGTCTGTGAAGGAACTGCGTGAGTTTCCACGACAGCGCCGTTTGCGTCCAAAAACTCATACGGATGCACCTCACCGGGATCCGGGACACTAGACGGAGGGCTGCCTACCCGTGTCAATTCATAGGTTTTCGAGGTGCCCGGCACCAGCATCCACGTCCCATGGAAGAATTCAGTGCCGTCTGCATTGTAGATTACGACATCACTATTCGTCATGGTGTATTTCGCTGTCGTCGACAACAATTCCTCCCCGTCAATATATTCGACGATCATCACCTTTGACGTCCCTGCCGCGAAGTAAAACTCAGTCTCGATACGGACCTCGCCGCTGGGAACGGCGTTCGCGGCGGACCAGTTCGAACCGTCTAAATACTGGGCTTCCTTAAAATAGAGGTTCTTGTTCTCGAGCTCGTAGGGCACAAGACCGGTAGATGTCGGCGCTCCCATCTCATGGACATCCCCCACTGGACACATCAAAAAAACAATCAAAACACAAAAACCAATGCTCAATGTAGCACTTCGCATGTATTCGTCACCCTTCGACTTATCGCCATCCAAAACTAATACTATTTATCCCATTACACAATTGATACGCCGAAGAACCCGGCTGCTGGATCATTACCTCAACACAAAGCGATCCGTGAATCGCTCCAGGTGCGGGCGTTCCATCCGGAAAATCACCCTGTAAATTTCCAATTCCAATGCCAATCAAGGGAAATTGATATGGACCGTACCCTCCGGCACCACGCCGTGTTCCCACAGGATCCCGGTTTGTACGTTGCAACACAACATTACCTTGGGCGTCCTTCACAGAAATCCGGAACTTGAACCTGCACCCGCTCTGATAGAGTGCATTCGCTACCGACGGCTCGAAACCAAAAACGAATCTATTCCACCAAGTGAAAGGCGTTACCGCGGTTGAGATCCCAGATTGGAAGCGATGCTCCAGGCCGATCGATCTCCAATCATTTACCTCAGGAACAATATTCATACCGTTGGGCTTACTCAGCGACCATGTCCACGATCGACCCCGCTCATTATGCCACCGCGGTGTGCCCGGAGAATATGTCGGGTTGCCCGATGCGTCTACTCCGGTTGGAAACCCAAGTAGGAAGGCGCAGGTACAGGGATACTGCCCAACTGCTTGCCCGATTACGTCGGCGGGTTCCCATTACGCAATCCCCAGCACTAATCCGACAATCCAGAGACTCTTCATCATTGCTCTATCTCCGATAGGTTGTGTTGGATTCTTACTTTTACTACTGATAGCGACGCGAAGACCGCCCAGGAGAAGCACCCATGCGGCCATCGCCAGTCGGGAAGAATAGTCCAAATGAATCCTGCCCAGGCAACCACATCCCGATTGGCGGCTACCATGCTCTATGATCGTCACTGCCGACATGCCTAGCCCAAGAACGACCACTGCCTCCCCAACACGTCCTCCCCGTGGTCGTCTCAAAAACAGGGCGCCGAGAATAAACTCAAGGGACGTGACAGAGACGAGAAGTGCGTAGTAGCCGATGCCAACTCGAACTGCGATTCCAAGGCCACCATTCCATAGATAGCTCATTTTGGAGATGGATAGAAACCAGAGGCTGCCGCAGCCGACGGCTCGAAGGAGTACGATACTCATCTCATTGCTCCAAAATAGCTTTGATGGTCGATCTGAGAGAGCGGCGACGATCACGTAGTTCGTCGAGAAGTTGCTCAAGTCGGGAGTCTTCTCCATGGCTGATTATGTAGACAACTTTTCGCCCTCGTTCGCGATCGAAACGAAGCAAAACGGCACTCACGCGTTCTAACTCCAATCTATTCCCACCCTGCGTCAAGAGACCTCCCAATGCGTGCCGCCTTCGAAAGACTGCTCGCAAAATTTCGTCCGCCTTGGCTTTGAACGTCGCTTCATACTCATTACCGGTAACAAAGCGTTTACCCATGGCCTCACGCAACCCACGAATGAGTTGGCCATGACTGGGTAAAATTCGCCCACTTTGTGGTCTGCCCGCAAATCCGTCCAGCCGAGAAGGGCTCTCCGCGAATGCCAAGTAGTCGAAGGGTATCTCGGGCCCGGCGATTGGATATGTTCTGTTCAATTGATCCAATCGATTCGACACACTCAACAGCGCTTCGCCGTATGGAAACTTCAGATCCTTACTAATCTTTCCAAATTCCCAGGTTCCATATCCCAGTGGACGTTCCGGAAGCGCCCCTGCGACCCGCCAGTAGAGATCACTCCGCCCCCAAGAAGCCAGTTCATCCATAAGCGGATTAGTCTTTGGCATCGACAGCGTTTGGTGAACCTCTGGCGGCTCTGGTTTCGCACGGTTATTAGCGGGACGTGAGCTTCCGGCAACACTGCGGCCCCGGACACGGGGCCGCACCGGTTGCCTCTGTGCTCCGACTTTGTACGGACGTATGCCTTTTCCGACTCGCTGTTCCTTCAGGTCGAACGGGAGCAGGTATCCCGTGGCGAACGAGAGGATAAATGCCATCGCCATTCTAATGTAGTAGGTCATTCAAATCGTTCACTGCTTGTTTGAAGAGGTCATTGATGGAAGGCAGACCTAAGGCATCAATCGTTTGCCTTGGGACCCAGAAGATTCTGCCATTGACGCATGCAAAGGCCGCAATTTCATCGTGAGGCGGATTCATTTGTGCGACAGTGTCTATTCTCTTCACGATACGTGAGATGAGCTTCCTCTCTTCGTACTGGAATCGGCGAAGGTGTACTAATAGCAGGTTCTCGTTCTCCTTGGACAACGGTCTTGCACCGAGGTATTCTCTATAGAACTCCAGTGAGAATGTCGGGGATGCCGGGCAGCGGAAGCTACGCCCAAAGACATTGAACCCGTCACCTCCCAACTCCGCCACAATTTGGAATTCTCGACCGTCCAGGGGATTAGGGCCAACTTCATCAATCAGGCGGTAGATGTGTCGGAGGCGCTTTCGCTCTTCCTCGGTTCGCCACATCTTCACTGATTCGGCGCCATCGCCGCCGTATTTCTTGGCGCGCTGAAGCTTCGATTGCTTGAAGAAGTAGCTGTAATGGGTGATAACCGCACCGGATTCACCCGTAATGATCTCAGAACCTGGAGGGGCAAAGTTACTCAGGTCCGATTCCTTCGGGACTTGCAGCACCGCTGCAGGGTCCTCGCCAAGGGGCGAGACGTCTTCTTGAGGACTCGTTCGTCCCCAAGTATCCGCGGTGTTAACTCCCCGATCCCTGGTAGTACTTGGAGTTGAACTGATAGCTGGCGATGGGGAGATGGCGTGCTGGGGGCTTCTAAAACCCTGGAGGGAAATGCCGAGAGTCAGGCCAAGGGCAGCGACTACGGCGAAAGCAAGGAAGCGAGCAGGTGACAGTTGCGGTTGATTGCTCGCCCCGTGCGCCATGGCACGATCAGTATGTCTCACGTTCATTCCAATACGCTGTTCAAGGGCAAATACAGTGGAAGGTCAGTTTTGTGAGATTGGAGCCCTCCTGAGATTCCTCGCAGGCTCCGGTGCAGTTTAGTGTTATACACTGGTGATCGACGGGTGTTCCAATGCCTGGGGGCGCAGTCACGGTGACTTCTTGGTGGCATGGCACATGGATCGAGGATGTTGGAGTGCCATCATGTGCCTGACACGAACAACTATATGTGGTGTCGAAGACCCCGGGAAAACTGACGAGCGCCGCCAAGACGCAAGTCCCGTCGGTGCATGAACCGCTGCAATCCGAAGAAGAGACGAATCCGTTGATCATATCAACGGTTATCGTGGTCGAAGTACATCCTAGGCTAGCGAGTTCTCGCATCTCTCGATCCTTGGCCAAAGCTGCGCGGAGGAGCAAAACCCCGGAGAGTAAAACAGTTGCCTGACCGAGTTTCTGTTTATTAAGGATCATCATCGCACTCCACAATGGTCATTGTTCCTTCGAAGTCATACTGGGCCGGGCATAACGCCCGTAAGTCGTGGGGCCCGCCTTCGGCGGGCGGGCCGAGCCCAGGGAAGAGCTGCGCTCTTCCCCAGGTCCCTTCGGCTCGTAACCGACGCGTCAACGACCCTGGCACAGGGGGGACATGCCGATGTGGGCCTGAGCGCGGCCTCCACACTTTCCGGACATCGGGATGTCGACGCGGTACAAAAAAAACTGGATCCTCCGGGTCTCATGCCTCAACCGCCGAGTGATTGACGTCATTCTGTGAGCAGTGAGATAGGTGTGCAGGAAGATGTCCGTCCCGCGACGCCGACGCGAGGGCTCGGCTCAATGGTGAAGTGCACGACGGAGTGTCCTTGCGAGTCGCAGCCATAGGCGCCGCGCCTGGTGGCGGTTGACGATCGAGGGGATGTGCTTTTTGGCAGCGACCAAGAAGGATTCATTTCCGACCGCGACATCGATGAGAAAACGCCGGTACTCCACGGCCCAATTGCGTGTCGCGCGCTCGATGTCTCTCTTGAATTCTCGGAGCATCGCCAGTCTCATGGGCTCGCTCTCGTTCGAGGAAGCGACGGCGTTTGGCGGACGAATGGGGCGACCGCGGGTACGCCGCGTGCGGGCCCTTCCGGCTTCAAGCACCTGGTGGAGTCTCCTTTCATCGGGAAGGGTTCCGTTGGCGTCCCACAACTCGAGAAGGATCAAGGCGGCTTCCTGTTGGGCATCTCTCGACATCCGAAGCGCCTCCGCGCGAGAGATGAGTTGGATGAGCATAGCGTCGAGTTCCTCTGGGCGCTTCTCTCCGAGCTTGTCACCGTTGTCTGAGGGTCTGCGGGTCTGAGGGTCTGAGGGTCTGCGGCGCCCGTCTTCCTCCCTTGGAGAGTCGCTCATTCTTTCCCCCTTCAATCCCATATCCTGACAGAATCCAAATTATGCGGATTGCTGCATTGTGAGTCAAGCGAAAAAGTTGTTTTGTGAACTGTGCGGCCTCGAGGAATCTTGGAAGGCTGCCGCGAGCGCTGGATCGCCCGGGGTAGAGGGATGCTGGCATCCATCGCGGCGGAGGATTGAGCGTCAGATGCGGATGTGCTTCCAGCCGCCGCGGACGAATTTGGCCATCATGGCGCCGTGCCAGCAGCAGATGTAGATGACCCAGGCCGACCACATGGCGAGCAGGTTGCCCGGGAAAAGACGACTCATGAGCCAAGCCAAGGGCAGCATGCAGCCGAAAGAGACGACGATCTCCGCCAGCATCACGTAGATGGCGCATCCCGCAGCCGAAAGAACGCGACCGAGAATGATCCCCACGCAGTCCACAAACATGAATGTGCTCACGAGTCGGAGGGGGGCCGCGCCCGCCTCGATCACCGCGACGTCGTCGGTGAAGAGGGAAAGGATCGCTCGGGGGAAGAGGACGACGAGGACGGCGATTCCCGTCGTCAACATCACGCCCTGCCGGATGGCCTCCTCGGCGGCCGCCTCAGCCCGTTGTGGGTTGCCCGCTCCCAGAGCATGCCCCGCCATGGTGGCCGCGGAGGCGCCCAACGCAATGGCGACCAGGACCGACGCCCCGAAGAAGCTCCAGATCACCGTGGAGGCGGCGAGGCCGACAGGCCCGGTGGAGGCTTCGACCCGCTCGAAGAAGAAGATCGAGGCGCCGAACGCGACCGCCTGCACGGCCCTCGGAGTGGAAAGCCGGACGATCCCCGCCACGTCGCGGCCGCTCCAAAAGGAGCCGCCCCGGGGGAGTGCGGTCTTTCGATACCGGGCGCTGAAGACGTGTCGGGCCATGAGCGTCAATCCGATCGTCGTGGCGAGGACGCTCGCCAGAGCCGCTCCCGGCATGCCCATGGCTGGAATGCCGAAGGCTCCCCAGATGAACACGACGTTCAGTCCGACGTTGAGCAGGTTGACCACGATGGTCACCCGCATGTCAAAACCGGTTTCCCCACGACCGTACAGGAACCCCTTGAACGCCCAGAGCAGGGTCACGACGACGGCTCCGCCCCAGCGGATGACGAGATAGCGAGCGGCGAGACCCGCCACCCTCGTGTCGTCGGAGAGCGCGAACACGACCGGTTCGGCGAGGAGGAGTCCCAGGCCCCCCGCCACCAAGCCGATGAGGCCCGCCATGGCGAGCCCGTTCAAAAAGACGCGCCCCGCGGCGTCGGGCTTGCCTTCTCCGAGTCGGCGGGCCGTGAGGGCCTGGATTCCCATGAAGGGTGAGCTGATCACCAGGAACACCACCAGGAAGATGACGCGAGAAAGCCCCATGGCCGCCAACGGTTCGGATTCCGGTAAGTGGCCCACCATGAGGGTGTCCACCATGGAGATCATCGTCTGGGAGAGGTTGCTGGCCATGAGCGGCATCGCCATGGCCCAAAGCTGTTTCCGGAGGGCTTTCCGGTGGATCACTTGGCGTTCTTGGCGAAGAAGGCGAACAGGCCCTTTTTCTTTTTCGTCGTCGGGGGGGGCGGATGAAAGTCGGGCGCCGGGACCGAGTCCGTGATGCCGCGGATGATGTCCTCGACGGGAACGCCATCGGCCGCAGCCAGGAAGTTCGAGACGATGCGGTGGCGAAGGACGGGCCCCGTGAGGGTGCGCACGTCGGCATGGGTGGGACGCGTTTCGCCCCGCATCATCGCAAGAACCTTCGCGCCGTTGACGAGAGCCTGGGCCGCACGCGGCCCGGCGCCGAAGGAGACGTACTTGGTCACGATTGCAGGGGAGGCTTCCTCATCGGGGCGCGAGCGCCGGGCGATGGTCGTGGCATAGCGTGCGATGTCCTCCGGCACGGGAAGGCTTCGCACGGCACGAACGATTTCGAGGACGGCGTCCTTCCCGAGGACGGGCTCGAGAGCGTCGTCGTGGGGACGGGTCGTCTGACGAACGATCTGCTCCTCCTCGTTCTCCGCGGGATAGTCGACGTTGATTTCGAAGAGGAAACGGTCGAGCTGAGCCGCTGGGAGAGGGTAGGTCCCTTCCTGTTCGATGGGGTTCTGAGTGGCGAGAACGAAGAAAGGTTCTTCCAGCTCGAAACGTCGTCCGAGCGAACTGACCTGATGCTCTTCCATGGCCTCCATGAGCGCGGCCTGAGTCTTCGGCGGCGTCCGATTGATCTCGTCCGCCAGGATGACGTGGGAGAAAAGCGGTCCCTTCAGGAATTCGAACCGTCGCTCGCCCGTCGTCTTGTCTTCGACAATGACCTCCGCGCCCGTGATGTCGCTGGGCATGAGGTCCGGCGTGAATTGGATGCGGCTGAAGCTGAGGTCGAGGAGCTCGGCCATGCTCGAGACGAGCAGGGTCTTGGCGAGGCCCGGCACGCCGACCAAAAGGGCGTGCCCGTCCGCGAACACCGACGTGATCAAAAGCCGCGTGACGTCCTCCATGCCGACGATGCGGCGGGAGAGACGTTGCGTGATGGCCTGGTAGGCGTCCCGGACGAGGGCTGCGGTCTCTTGGCTCATGGCGACTCCCTTCAAACCCCATCATGACGAGACCGACCGACGATTTCACGCGCCGCACTCTGGGACTTCATTCATGCCGGTGATGCTGCCGATAGGAATGATGCCCGAACGAGTCGGAGAAGGACACAAACGACCATGAGCCGCAGCACGAGGATCGCCCCCGAGATCGTGGAAACTCTTGCCGAGGCCGGCCTTGCCCGCCGTATTCGTCCGTTGCTGGACCACGCATCCCGCGTGGCCGGTGAACTTTTCGACCTGGACGACCGTATTCAGGCGCGCACCCGTTCCCTGCTGGTTTTCGTCGCCGCCTTCGAGGCCACCGACCAGGCCTCCATCCGGATGGAGGATCGGCGGGTCTTCGAGCGGGAACGGCGCCGACGGCGCAGGCGCATCGAGCTGCTGGAGAGCCGCAAGACCCAGCTCATGCGGCGTTACGGGGAAGAACTCCTGCAGGCCCTTCCTCGCCACCCGGATCTCCTCGAAATCCTCTGAGACGCTGCGGCCTCAGGCCAGGAGGATTCGAAGGCGTTGCTCGACGGTGTGATCCCGGAGCAGACGCCGTTGACCCGCAGAGCCCACGGCCAGGCGTCGTTCCGGATTCTCCAAGGCCTCGCCGACGCGTTCTTTGAGTTCGCCCAGGGTTTTCCACGTCGTCAACTCCCGGCCCACGTCGAAAAGGTCGTGGATCTCTTCCGTCTCCTCCGCGATGACGAAACCTCCGCAGGCTGTGATCTCGAAGGTGCGCAGCGTGACGATGTCGGGCTGGTAGATGCGGTTCACGTCCAAGTGGATGCCGGGGGCGGAGTAGATGGCGTTCAGGGCGTGACGGTGTCCGGCCCAACCACGGTAGGCGCCCTCGGGCAAGACCTGTGCCCAGTCCTCCTCGCCGAAGACGGCGAGGTCGAATTCGGCGAGAGCCCGGAGCACGCCGATCCGCTTCGCGCTGGCCAGGCGCTCGCCCGCCAAGATCACCACGAGAGCTTCGCCGTGAGGCGTTGCGACGGCCTCGGGCAGTTCGAACTGTTTGCGTAGCGCATCCAGGACGGCGAGGGGGTCGAACGCCGTGGGCGCTTCGAGGACGCGAGACTCGAGCTCGGTGACCGCGGCACCGAAGGCGCGCCAGGCCGCCGCGCGGCATCCGTCGTCGGCGACCGCGTTCTCCAGCATGGCCCAGAGAGTCCGCCCCTGCGACGCCATGCAGGAGCCCACGAAGATGACGTGGTCGCGGAGGTCTTCGCGGGGGTTCGCCGCGCTCTGACGGTGGCGAGGGCTCACGGCCAAGGGGAGCCATCGGGCCTCTTCCCAACCCCGCTGTGCAAGCTCAGGGACCCGGCTGCGTCGCCAAGTGTGAACGCGAGTCCATCGAGCGGTGGGGGAGAAGGGCTGGACCGCGGGAATGGTGGAGGCAGAGGGATCGATCTCCCAAGGCACGTAGGGCCTCTCCAGCTCCCCGGCAATGCGAGCGAGTTCGGGCTGGAAATTGATGGAGAGGATGCGTTGGGGGGCAAGCCTCTCGAGTTCGTCGGCGATCTGATCTCGACTGAGCACGGCGGCATCCACGTGATAGACGGGATGTCCTTTCCCGTGGAGCGCCAAGGAGAGATCCTCGACCAGCAGTTCCCCTTCCATGATGGCGATGAGACGGCCATTCGGTCGGGGGTTGTCGGAGACGAGACGCATCACCCAGGGCCAGGTGGCCGCGAGCTTGGGATGGTGTATCCAGCGCGCGGGGGAGTGGGGGCCTGCCGTGACCAAGTCGGAGCCGAAAAGCAGGCGGAGCTTTCCGGTCATGAGTTCGCCTGAGACGTTCCATCGCGAGAGGGCCAGTAACATCAGCGAGGGATCGGACTCCCACACCGTGAGCGTCTCTCCCTCGGGGAGTGTGTTCAGGAGCGCCCGCGCCCGCTCGCCCGTGCCCAGCCCCAGGAGGAACCATCCGTTGCCCTGCGAGGTCGCGAACTCGGGGGCCGGCGTGGCGAGTTCTTCCTCGCTCTCCTCGATGACGAGCCATCGTCGGCGGAAGGGTCTTCCCACCCTCGCCGTTCCGCGATCGTCCGGGCGAACCTGAAGATCCTGATGGAACCCGGCCTGGGCCAGCCGCGCGGCCAGCTCGGGCTGGACGCTTCCCAGAACCTCCAGGTTCTGGGAGAGACGGGCGGTTGAGGATCCCTCTCCCAACAGGTGGATATCGACCACGGATTGCATGTTCATTCATCGACCGAGTGGCATGGGGTGCTGGAGAAATCTCGGGCGGGCTCGCGGGGGGGCGGCCGGTTATGATCCCCCACCATGGTGTACCGCTCGCTCATTCGCCCCCTTCTTTTCCGGATGGACCCCGAAGAAGCCCATCACTTGGCCTTGAAGGCGCTCCGGTGGGCGGGGCGATTTCCCCTGAGCGCAGCTGTTTCTCTCATGTTCGAAAACCGCGTCCCTTCGAGACCCGTGGGTCTCTGGGGGATGACGTTTCGCAACCCTGTCGGCCTCGCCGCCGGTTTCGACAAGGAGGCCCGCGTCGTGCCCGGGTTGGAGCGGCTGGGATTCGGGTTCCTCGAGGTGGGGGCCGTCTCTTCGGTGCCCCGACCCGGAAATCCGCGGCCGCGGATTTTTCGTCTGCCCGACGATCGGGGACTCATCAACCGCATGGGGCTTCCCAACGCGGGGGCACAAGCGACGGCGCAAAGGCTGGCCGCAGTCTCGCCGCGGGTTCCGGTGTTCGCCAACATCGTCAAGACGGCGGATCTCGAGGGCTCCTTGGACGAGATGGCCGAGGACTACGAGAAGACGCTCAGGATCCTCTTTCCCCACGTCAGCGGGTTCACGGTGAACATCTCGTGTCCGGCCTCGCCCGAGCTTCGAGACTTCGGGGGCGAGGAGGCCATGGCCAGGCTTCTGGGCGGGCTGGGCGCCCTCAGGGATCGGCTGACGAAAGAGCATGACGCGCCCTTCAAGCCCCTGATCCTCAAGGTGTCCCCGGACGTGGACGAACGAGAGAGGGCCGTGATCGTGGAGGCGGCTCAGTCGGGGCTGCTCGACGGACTCGTCCTCACGAACACGACCACCCGGAGACCCCATGGCTTGAAGGCTTCGGCGACCGTGACGGAGGAACGCGGCGGCCTTTCGGGCGCGCCCCTTTTTCCCATCGCTCTCGCGCAGGTGGGTTGGTTTGCGGAGAAGCTGGAGGGCCGGGTCCCCATCATCGGCGTGGGCGGCATCGACGGACCGGATAAGGCGCGACAGATGATGAATGCGGGCGCGGATCTCCTCGAGGTCTTTACCGGTTTCATCTACGAAGGCCCCTCCCTGATCCGCCGCATCGTGCGCGCCCTCTGAGGGGAGCGTCGGTGGGGGCCTCATCCTCTGGCGCGCAGAGCTTGCTCTGCACGATGAAGCGAAGCGCGGACAAATGGGGCGGAGGTGCGGGACTCGTTGACGTCCTCGTTTTTCTCTCACGGAGACACGGAGTCGCAAAGAAGAAAGGGACGTAGCGCGCGTCGCCCAGCCGATGAATCTCCGTGTCTCTGTGCCTCCGTGAGAGGACTCTTCCCTCGAATCTCCTTGATGCGTCATCTTTTGGCGCGCAGAGCTTGCTCTGCACGATGAAGCGAAGCGCAGACAGTCGGCGCGGGGCCCTGCGCAAGGTCGCCGCTCAGGGTTTGCGGGGGGTGTCGAGGAGTTTGTAGCGGCCGCGGCCCAGCTGCATGACGATGGCGTAGTGGGCCGTGACGAAAGCGGGGCCCCAGGTGCGGTCCGTGCGGCCGCCGAGCGCGAGGGATTCCTTGTTGGGACGATAGTCGAAGGCGCCGCCCACGCCGCGGGAGGCCATGAAGAAGGGGCGCCACATCTTCCAATAGGCTTTCATCGACTTCTTGCTGATCAGCGCCGACGCCAGGGCGCCGTTCAGCATGTGCATCGTCGCGCAGGCGTGGCCCTCGTGGAGTTCGGCCATGCCACGTTCATAGAACTTGGCCATAGCGTCGGTGTCGCGACCCTTGCGCCCGCATTGGCGAAAAGCCCAGTAGGCTCCCGCAGTGCGGCCGGGGTCGCCGTGTCCCGCCTGCCCTGGTTTGGGCGAGTACGCAACGCCGCCGCCGGACGTGCACTTCTTCACCCATTGGATGCCCTTGAGCAGCTTCGCCCGATCCACCTGGAGGCCGACCCGTTCGGCCATCCCCATGCCGGCCAACGTGAAGTTGCTCATGATCTCGAGTTCCAGATACCCGAGCGCGTTGGGCCCTCCGGGGCCGTGGGCCCAACCGCCGCTCTGCTCCTGATTGGCGGCGATCTGATCCACCATGCGTTTCAGGGCCTTCATCCAAGAGGCCTTCTTTTTGTGCTTCACCAGCTCGGCCAGGAAGATCGCCCCGTAGCCGAGGCTCCAGTTCGTCTGATTCCAGTTGGCGCCGCCGGCCGCCGCGGGTTGCACACCCATCGAGCGTTCCTTGCCGGCATTCTTCATCACGAATTCCGCGGCGTTGTTGATGTTGCGCCCATAGCGTTTCCACCCCTGGGGATCGCCCAGCCAAGCCAGGCCGGCGAGCGCCGCCGTCGCCACCGCGTGGTTCATGTTTGCGGCCTGTTTCGAGAACTGGCCGTCACCGGTCTGTTCCTTCTTCAAAGAGTCCAGGGCGGCCCGAAGGATGGCGTCGCACTTCTTGCACTTCTCGGGGCAACTGCGCGCATGCGATCCCAGGTATCTCACGGGGATCGTCTTCTTTTCCCTTTTCCCCTTGGCCGTTGCGACCGTGAGAAAGAGCTTGCCTTTCTTCTTCGCCTCGGCGGCCTCGACAGCAGCCTCGAAAACAACCATCACCGTGTCGCCGTCCCCTGCCAGCTTTTTGTTTCCGACTTTCTGGATCACGTCGCCGACGCAGAGTTTTCCCTTGGCGGCGGGGCCCTTGGCGGCCACGGAGGTGACTTTGATGTAGCCTCCGCGCAGGACTTCACCCACGGCTTCGATGCCGCCAAGAGGGTAGGTGTGGGGATTCTCTTTTCCGAAGCGCCCCTGGCAACGGGCGGCGGAGGACGCCGCGAGGACGAAGGACAGACAGACGAAGATCCAGCGCATGAAGAGCCTCTCAATCACTTTGCAAGGCGGGAGCGGGGTGGCGAGGGTGTGAGAAGGATAAGGGCTGTCCGTCTTGGGGACCAGAGAATTCGTCCTCGCTCGGACTCACTCGAGGGTGGCCAACAGGGATCGAGCGGCCCGTGCCAGGTCGTCGTCGGGAGACGCGGCGATGAACTCGTTCAGCACGCGTCGGCTTCGAGCAAGGAACCCGAGGGCGATCCACGAGCGTGCCTTCAACCAGAGCGCTGAGCGGAAGCTACTTGGGTGATCATGCAGCGCCTGGAGGATTGTTCGCGGGGCCGCGTCGAGAATGGTTTCGAAGGAGGCCAAGCGGTCGGAGTCCTCGGCCAGCTGAGTGAGTTCGTCCCTTGTCTGCTTCTTGCCGAGTACGTCCGCAACCCTCGCCGCCGCCTGCAGCATCGAGGCGGCCTCCGAAAATCGCGCCTGTTCGGCCTGTGTCGCCCCCAACTCCTGACGGATGCGGAGCTCCATGCGGAGCAGGTCTTCGGTCCTCGGGGCCAAGACGTCGTGACCTTCGATCTGAGAGCGCGCGGCTTCCAACTCGGCCAGCGCTTCTTCGACCTTGCCCTGGGCGAAGGCGGTGGCGGCCTTTTGAAACTGGGTTTCGAAGGCCTGGCGAAGGGCCTGTTCGGTCCGTGACCGCAGAGTGCGGCGCGCCCCGTCGACGATGCGTTTGATGGAGGGGCGTTCCGGCGCGTCTGGATCGAGGAGGGCGGCCGCCGACTCCGCCAATCGAATGGCTTCGCTGGGGTCCTTCGCCTTGCGGGCTTCGGCCAACAGAGCGAGGGCTCGTTCCCGGTTTTCGCGCGCGGCGTTCGCCTCCGGGTCGTTCCGGGGGACGACGTGAGGAGGAGCTGTTGCGGTCTCACCCGTGTCCTTGGGCGGAGTGTCCGGCTCACTGTCACCGCCGCCCTTCGTCGCCAGAAAGTCGGTCCAGAACGTGCGCCCTTGGGGGGTGAGAGAGAGGCCGCCCAGGGCGACGGCGATGAGCAGGAAGGGAACGAGGATGCCCCGTTTCTTGTGCGGAGCTTCCGGTTTGGCGGGACCGATGTAGGTGTCCTCGTCCATGGGCGACATGGCCGCTTCGATGGCCTGGAGGACATCCGCCGCGGACTGATACCGATCGGTGGGCTCCTTCTCGAGACAGCGCAACAGAACGCGTTCGAGGGCCGGCGGAACGTGGGGCGCCAGATGGCGAATGGGCGGAGGTGCCTCGGATAGGTGACGTTCCATCACGCGTTCGGAGGCGAAGACGTTTTGGCCGGCCAAGAGCTTGTAGGACATGCAGGCGAACGCGTAAATGTCGGAACGGATGTCGGGACGTTCCCCCCGCCACTGTTCCGGGGCCATGTAGGCCGGTGTGCCGGTGAGGACGCCGACGACGGTCTTCTCGCCGGAGAGCTGGCTACTCAGGTGGGCGACGCCGAAGTCGGTGAGTTTCAAACGGCCGTCCCGCGCCACGAGGACGTTTTGCGGTTTCAGGTCTCGATGGATGATGCCCGACCGATGGGCCGCCTCGAGAGCGGAGAGGATCTGGCGGGCGTAGGTGAGGTAACGATCGACGGAGACGCGGCCGCATTCCTGGATCACCTTGTCGAGGCTCACGCCGTCGACGAGTTCCATGGCGATGAAGGGGCGTCCTTTCCAGAAGCCG
>CAZLGG010000089.1:0-16521 GCA_964559135.1 uncultured Planctomycetia bacterium | reverse complement strand
GAATCGCAACCCGCCTCGGTTTCGCCAGGAAAGAAGAGAAGGCCGGCGCGGTTGGTTCGCGCCGGCCTTCGAAGTTTCGCGGAGGGCTTCGGCGTCCCGTCTCCTCCCCCAAGGAACGGGCAGGCCTCACCCCCCTCGGTGAGTCCTCCGCGAAAAAAAGGGTCTCACCGCACGTCTCGAATCTCGAGTCTTTGCCAGTTGCCCGAAGACGGGCCGATCGTGCCGTCTTCGTTACAGACCGTCGGTTGATAACCGCTCGTCGGATTGCTCGAAGTGGGATCGTTCCATTGGCTGGGATTCAAGAGTGCGGGATTGGCCATGGGAGTGCGCAGGAACACGTCCACGACTTCAGGGCGATAGGGGCCACCGTTCAGAAGGATCATGGTCATGGTGGCGTCCAGCTCCTGTCGGGTCTCCCAGACCTGGTTTCCGTTCCCGTCCTTGAACCGGGTGGGATAGAGGTCCATCGCAAGAACGGCGAGGGGATTCCCGGATCCCTGTGGATAGGTGTTCATGCCCAGCAGGAGCTTCGCACCGGGGCGGATGTTGTCGCCCGAGACCCGGAAGCGACGAGGTGGCTCGTGATGGCGGGTCGTGACGCCCCAGATCTGGGGGGGCAGGAGGACGGCATTCTGAAGGTGTCGCAAGGCCCAGATGCTGCTCGTGTTCAGCGAGGTTGGGACGGGCCAGTGGAGATTCCCCGTGAAGTTGGAGATCTGGTCGTAGAAGGTATTGGGGACCATGGGGAGAAGGTTCGCCGCGCCCGGCGGATTCGCCGTGTCGGAAATGGGGGTACGCACGCCGTTCGCGCTGGCCCACCGTCGAGAGGCGCCCAGGGGCGTGGCGATGAGGATGACGACGTCATCCGCCGAGCCGCTCGCGTTCAGAAGCTGGGTGCGGCTGATGAGGGTGTTCGTCCCCTCTTCCCGCCAGGCCGGGGGAGAGGTCGTGACGTCGAACCAGTAGCCCTTCTCCACGCCGTTCGATCGGACGTAGGCTGCGCCGTCGGCATTCGCTTCGAGCACTTGCGTCTCCAAGATGTTCGCCGCCGCGTCGGCTGCCGGGATGTTCGCCGGATCGACGGTCCAAGGGACCCCCACCACCGGGCCCACTCCGGTATCGAGACTGCGGACGAATTCGACGATGTTGTTCAAGTCTTGGGTTGAGAATCCGAACGTGGTGTGGACGAAGGTATTGATGCTCGTGTCGATACCGATGAAAAACGGGTCGCCCGAGTGGAGCAGGCCATTGCTCCCCACCTGATGCGTGATGTTTGCCGTGAAATCGGAGTGGAGCGAACTTTCCCGTTGCCTCACGTTGCGGAGGGCCGCAGATTCGAAGGGGTGTATTCTAACAACCCCTGTCATGCTGATGGTCTCAAGAACCCCGAAGGGCAGTGTGGACGTGTTCGTGCTCCCGTCGGGCAGTTGGTGGCAGTCCACGCAGGAACGACCGCCCAGGGCGTTGCCTTCATGAAACACCTGCATGCCACCCAAGGCTCCCGTGGGCCCCCCGGGGCCCGGTCCGAGGGCACCCGTGGGCCGCCGATCGAGGGGCTGCTCCGGATTGGGGGGATGCACGATGGTGAACACGAAGCTGCGGTAGGCCCGCATGTCGGCGTCCGTCAAGCCCTTGGGATCCCCGGACGTCCCGATGTTCGGCATGCCCTGGAGGTTCACGAAGGCCTCGTTGAAGTCCGTGAAGTCCGCCTTGTCCCCGCGCCAGTGATAGGGGGCATTGGTCATGAGGAACTGGCTGGCGTCATTCACCCGATAGTTCACGAGCCCTTGCAGGGTTTGAGTCACCATGGGGCCCTTTTCGGTGGGGAAGTTGGCGAGGAAGGTGAGCCCCGTGGGCGGGGGATTTTGCAGCGTGAAGCCGTTCAGATCATGGAAACCCTGCTGAATCGGTGCGCCCTGGTTCATGTCGCCCAGGTCCCAGGGCAAGGCGTCCGTGTGTCCGAAGACGTGGCAGGATTCGCAGGCGACCATGGCGTTGCCCGACGTGAAGTTGGCGTCATAGAGGAATCGTCGCCCGGTGCGGATCTCGGTCGGCGTGGGGTCGTTGCCCAGAGGAAGCGTCATGACGTGGGTGGGGGTCGTCCCATTCGGATTGATGACCGACAGGGAATTGCTCAGATGATCCCTCACGAACAAAAGTCCGGGGGTCATGGGCGTTGACGGATCCGTCGCACGGCTCGAATAGGCCACGCCGCTCGGACCGGCCACGGTGTAGCCGGTTGTCACCGGGATCCCCACCTGACTGACAGCCCAGCCGCCGGGCTTCGTGCTGTCGGGTTTCAACAAAGACACCTTGTTGGACTGGAAGCCGGTCACGACGACTCGACCGATGCCCGAAGGAGCAGTCCCGTCGTCGATGATGAGAACGTCCAAGGGGCGCGAGATCCTCTGGGCTCGGGGGAGCGGCGTGGAGGCCGACACGCTGTAGTCACGGTTGAGGTTGATGCTGCGCAGCAGGGGCGCCGGTGTCACGGCGGCGGGGGCTTCCGGACGCACTGCGGGAACTTGGCCGGCCGTGATGTCCACGACCCACAGCCAGCTTTCGACGAAGCCCAAGGGGAGAGCCTTCACTTGGGCCACTCCCACGGCGTCGAGGTTTCTGGCCTTGGAGCCCACTACGATCATCCGGTCGGCGGTGGCGTTGATGGCCATGGCCTGGTTCGTCGTCCCCATCCCCCCGATGGCGTTGGGCGTCACGGGAAGCGAAGCGTCGTGGTAGAAGAGATCCATGTCGTACTTGCGGAGCCCGGGTATCGAGGGGTGGTCGGCTCCACCCATGAAGTTGAGGAGGAACATCCGGCCGTCCGGGAGTATCCGCAGGGCCCGAGGCGCTTTCATGGCGATCGGAATCGGGCTGTTGGGATTGGGCGCCTGTAAGATGAACTCGGGAATCACGGCGGCCATATTGGAGGCCATGCGCAGGGTGACGGCGGCCCGACTCGAAAGGGTGATGGTGGCCGTCACGCCGTCGGGTGAAACGGCGATGTCGCTGGGCTCGTCACCGACGTAGTCGATCCGCTGCAACGTGGCGACAGGCTGGCCGCTCACGAGGTCGAGCGCCACCGATGTGACCGAGTCCCCATCGAAGTCGCAGGTGAAAAACCGGCCGAGTTGGGGAAACCAGCGCACGGTGACGGGGCCCAGCCCGGTCCGCACCCGCTGGATGAGACCCCAGGGAGAATCGACCTGACGAATCTCCACTGAGTTGTCCGGGGTGTTGCAGATGAGAAGGACGTCCTGCGCGTTTTCTCCCGCGCCCAACGTGGCGATCTCCACAGGATGCTGCTGGGGCGTTTCGAAGTTGCGGTAGTCTTTCTGGGGAAGGAGTTGCGCCGGGGTAGGGCCGGCAACGAGGAAAGGAACGAGCCCGAAGACGAGCAGCGCTCCCACGCGAAGGGAAAGGAGTCGATTCATGAAGTCACCTCTTCTGGCGCGATGCCATGTCAAGTTAGGTGCGCGAGATTCAGTGGTGCGTACGGTCGCGAACCGACCGTGAACAACGCATCCCCACCGCTCATGATGGGGAGGGAGACGGGAGAAAGGAAGGAGAAACCTGAAAAAAGGTTTGGCCGGGTTGTAGCTTCTAAGAAGTATGAAAGTGAGGAGCCAATCGCGCCACGGCCTCGTGGATGCGGTCAGGGAGAGCGGCGAACGACAGACGCGCAAAAGGACGGCCCGCCTCGCCGAAGGCGACTCCGGGAACGAGGACGACTTTGGCGTTCTCGCGGAGGCGGAGACAGAAAGCGAGAGGGTCGTCGGTCTCCCGCTGGGGGAGGGGAAGGAGATGGTAGAAGCTGCCGTCGGGGGGTGCGATCTTGTGACCGAAATGCTCCCGCAGGGCTTCCCGAAGGGCGTCGAAGCGCACCCCGACTTCACGCCGCGCCGCGGGGAGGACCTCTTCGCGAGCGTCCAGCAGAGCGGCCGCGGCGCGCTGAGCCGGCGACGAGGCGCAGGTCACGGCGTAGCCGTGCACGATCCGCAAGGAAGGCATGGCTGCCGAAGGGACGACGGCCCATCCCAATCGCAGGCCCGGGCATCCGAAACCCTTGCTCACCGAATTGAGAACGAAGCCGTCATGGGTGACGTCCAGCAAGCTCGGAGGGCGAAGATCGAAGTGCAACTCCCGGTAGACCTCATCCGAAACCAGTAGCAAGCGCTTCGCGCGCGCGAGGTCCGCCACGGCGCGGAGGGCTTGAAGGCTGGCTCCGCCTCCCGTGGGGTTCGAAGGGTGATTCAGGATGATCATCCGTGCGCGCGGGTGCTTCTCGAGAGTTTCCGCAACGGCATCGGCGTCGAGGCGGAAGCGGTCGTCCGCCGAAAGGCGATACGGGCGCGGGACGGCCCCGGCCAAGCGGATGACGCCCGGGTAACCCACGAACCCCGGATCGGGAACGAGGACCTCGTCTCCTGGGTTCAGGAAGGCCTGGGCGATGACATACAGCGCCTCCTGGGTTCCGTGGGTGACCAGCACGTCGCCTGGATCCACTCCGTGGTATCGGGCGATGCTCTCTCGGACCTCCCAACGTCCGGGCTGCGGGCCATAGGAACACACCCCGTCGAAGGCTGCGAGCGCGCGGCGGGCGGGCTCCGGCATGTCCCATGTCGGTTCTCCCAGCCCAAGAGAGATGGCGTCTTCGGGCGCGCCTTGTGCGATGCGGCGAATGGCGGAGATTCCCACGCCGTTCAGTCGATCGGCGGGCTGCATCACGAGGAATGCCGTCTCAGATGGATGAGCGTGGAGTCGCCCGCGGGGTCGCGACAGGACCGCACGCGAATGGGAATCCCCGCTTCCCTGAGTTCCTCGATGGCGCGAGCGTGGAGGACGGAGGCGCCCTGCTCCACCAGGTCGAGGGCATCCTCGAAAGTCATCTCCGGAATCCACCGGGCCTCCGGCTCCAAACGGGGATCGTGAGTGAAAACGCCGGGAACGTCGGTCCAGATCTCCAGTTTTTCGGCGTCCAGGAATCGTGCCAACAGCGCCGCCGTATAGTCGCTGCCGTCGCGGCCCAAGGTGCACGGTCGTCCCGCCACATCGCCGGCGATGAAGCCCTCCAGGAGGACGGCCCGCCCCGGACGAACCAGAGGACGAACGTCCGTCATGACGGCGGTGCGCGTGGCGTCCGTGTCGACGGCGCCAAGAGCGTTCAGGCGGATCACCTGCCGAGCATCCACGCGTCTCAGATCGCAGTGGCGCTGGAAGAGGTAGGTGGCGAAAAGCGTGAGGACCAGTCGCTCGCCGTAGGTGAGCAGAGTCTCCGCTACGGATTCGTCGAAGCCCGTCGCCCGGAGCAACGCGATGTCGCTGTCGAGCGAGTCGAATATGCAAGCCATGGCGTCGTCCAGCCCTGGAGGCAAGGGCTTTCCGAAGAGATCCTCCGCGACGTTCATGTGAATCGATTCGAGATGGGTGCGATTCTCCGTCCGCGCTGCATCCGATTGGAATGGGATCTCGCTGAGACTGTTCGTGACGCCGGCGATCGCGGAGACGACCACGACGGGCGCCTGATCGAGGGAGGATTCCACGAGGGTGGCCGCCCGCTCCATGTCGCGGGCCGTGGCCACCGAGGAGCCGCCGAATTTCATCACGATGCTCATGATCGAATATATCCCATCACACGGGCCAACTCCGCATTCTGCAGGGAGCCCCCGGCGGCCCCGCGCTCCAGATTGTGACCGAGTGCATAGAGTTTGAGCCCCATGATCGGGCAGGGTTCCACGTTTCCCACGTGTACGGTCATGTCGGTGTCTCCGAGATCGATGGCGTGTTGCGGTCGGTCGGGGAGCCCGTGGACGCGCATTGGGGGGAAGGGCGATGTGGGCAGCGTCTCGAGCTCATCGTCGCCCCGGAAGGTCGAAAGGATCTGGCGCGCCTCTTCCGCCGTGGGAGCTCCGTCGCGAAACGCCAGGGAAACATCCATGCCGTGGCCGTTGCTCACCGGCACGCGGTGACACGAAGCGCTGACGACCGGCCGGTCGTGGTCGCCTTCGGTCGGCAGGATCTTGGCCAATTCCTCGGAGATCTTGGACGCCTCTTTGGCGATGTGAGGGATCACGTTGTCCAGGGCGTCGAGGGCGAAAAGTCCTCGCGCTCCGGCCCCGCTGAGGGCCTGAAACGTGGAGACGCGGACGGCGGTGAGTCGTCCTGCGCGGTGAAGGGCGGCCACCGGGAGACTCAGGATCGCGGTCACGCAGTTGGGGTTGGTGACGATGCCGCCCGACCAGTTGCGGAGGCGTCTTTGGCGATCGAGAAGCTCGAGGGCTCGTCCGTTGACTTCTGGCACGATGAGAGGAACATCCTCTTCCATGCGCCACGCCGAGGCGTTGCTGAACACGAGAGAGCCCTGCCTCGCGAAGGCCGGTTCGACCTCCCGCGCCAGCTCGGACGGGAGGGCGCTGAACACCACGGGAGTCGCCTGCCCGGCCGCGTCGAGGGCTTCGAGACGCATGTCTCCCAGCCCCGCGTGGGGCCGACCGCCGGCCCGCCAGGCGCAGGCGTCCGCGTAGCGCAGCCCCAGGGATCGTTCCGAGGCCACGACGTGCGCGACGGAAAACCAGGGGTGCCCGGCCAAGCGTCGGACGAACCGCTGCCCGACGAGGCCGGTGGCTCCGAGAACGGTGACGGCGATGGGGGCGGTCATGAGGGGCGTCTTTCTCTCATGGCGCCAGGGTAGCGCGAGTGAGGGAGGACACAAAGAATCCCGGAGGATCGGTGGCCCTCAGGGAACGACATCCACGCGAAAGTACGCGGGACGGGTGCGGGCGAGCACGCGCCCCTCCGCGTCTCGGGCCTCGACGATCCAGATCATCGGGCGGTCGCGGACCTCGCCGAAAGCACGGAGAATCCCGGCCGGAATGACGACCGTTCGGACGGTTCGATCGCCGATCTGTCGGGAAGGGAGATCCGCGGGCCGAAGCGGCGGGTACTCCTCGGGCCAGTGGTCGCATTCCGACAGACTGAATCGGTAACTGGCCGCTTCGATGTTCTTCTCCGCGAAGTCGAACCGGGCGGAGGCGATGAGGGGATCGGGGGAGCTCAGAACGACGTGGAGATGAGCTCCGTCCCTGGGGGACTCGGCCTCGAAGACGGCCCCGGCGGGCGGGGGAAGGAAACCCCCGGACGCGAGTTCGTAGAGGGGTCGTTCTCCATCGCCTTCGAGGGCCTTCAGCCGGAAGAACGCGAGCCGCTCCGGCTCTTTGGCGACGAGACGTTCGAAGACGACGAAATCTTCGTGCCAACCCGGTCGCGAGATGCTCTGGCAGGTCACTTTGGCCAGCTCCCAGGGTTTCGCCGTGAAGGGGGGTCTGAGGGCCGCGCGAATGCCGGATGACATGTCATAGGAGTCGTCGAAGTAGCGGGCCTCGTGATAGGAGAGAACGGCCAACGTATCCACGGGAGCGTTCGCGAGGTCGGCCAGCGGCGCCCGCAGGGAATCGATCGTCGCCCGCATGTTGCGGTAGGTTGTGACGTGGAGCCTTTGACTCGGCCGCGAAAGAGCGAGACCGATGACCACGACGGTGAGAAGCGGAAGCAGGGTCAGGTGGCCTCGGAAGCGCCCCGTCGCGGCGAGGACGACCGCCCAGCCGAGAAGCGGCGTATAGCACGCGCGGGTCCCGACCAGGTGGAAGGTGACCGGGTTGACGAACACGCTCAACGTGAGCGGGACAGCGATGAGGACAGCGATTTGGAGGCGGCCGCCCCGGTCCATGGAACGTCGAAGAAAAAGTGCGAGGGCGCCCAAGGCCGCCGTGCCCTCGAGGGCGAGGAGGGCGATCCGCGCCGTCGAGGCGTCGAGCAGGAGCGTGCCCACCGGCGCGATGAGCACCATCGCCGCATGCAGGGCTCGCCCCGCCCACGGGAGGATCGCGACGCCGCCCCCTTCGACATGTCCGTAGTGACCCACCAGCCCTCCCAGGACGACGGATCGCGCCAGGACCCACAGCACGACGAGGAGACCCAAGGGGACCACCCGCCCCATGAATGCGCCCGGGTCGCTCGTGCGGCGCAGATGGAGGAACGCGTCCAATCCAAGAAGGAGCGGGAACACGACGGCGGATTCCTTCGAGAGCAGGGCCGCTGCGCAGAGCGCGAGAGCCCATCGATGGCGACCCCGTCCGGCGAGGAGGAGCGCACCCAGTCCGAAAAGAGCGGAGAAGGTTTCGGACCGGGCGGACGACCAGGAGACCGTCTCGCTGACGAGCGGAGAGGTGAGAAACGCCAGGACCGCCAGAGCCCGTCCGAGCAA
The DNA here is from genome assembly GCA_964559135.1 of uncultured Planctomycetia bacterium. GTDB lineage: Bacteria > Planctomycetota > DRQF01 > DRQF01. The sequence goes on along the minus strand of CAZLGG010000089.1, from coordinate 8,258 downwards.
AGGGACCGTGGGGAGCCGCATCCCGAGAAACAGGAAGAGGAGACCTCCCACGAGAAGGTGAAGCACGAGATTGGTCGCGGCGAAGGCCCGCTCGTTCAACCCCCCCGTCATCAGGTTGATCCCGAAGCTCGCTGTGACCACCGGTCGGTAGAGGCTGAATCGCTCGCTCACGGGATGGAGAACATAACGGCCAACGGCACCCCACGACGTGAGTCGGTTGGGGTCGGTATTCCCCCGGTGCAAGAGTTCGACGAGATGGTAGTCGTCCCCGGTGAATCCCACGTCGAGGAGCGGGCTCAGCCAGACCGCGGCGAAGACGAGGAGCCCCAAAAGAACGAGGCCCTCGCGACGGCGATTGAGCGTCGGCGGAGAGACGTTCTCGTCGGGGCGCGTGTCGGCATCCATGGCCGAATGGTATCGATCCGCCCTCATCCTGAAAGGGCGGCGGGAGGGCGCGACGTGCCCGTTTCCTGCCGTGGAGCGCGCCCCATCGTGGAAGTGCAGGCCCGATGTCGAGCTCCTCCCACAGGACGACGTGTAGACATACATTTCCCCTTTGCTTGTCGATGTCGCGGGAGGGCAAGTCCTCACGACGACCTCCGCGTTACCAGATGACGGCGCTCTGGCCGTCCTTTCCCGGGGGGGAGATCACTTTTCAACACTTCGGAGGCGGTCAGTTCCTCATCCTCTGACGACGGGAGACATCGGACTCTTGGGGATCCGCCTTCGACGGATCCGGACGTCGGGGGGACGTCGACGGTTGCGAGTGTTATCCTCCGGCCCTGTTTTCGGAATCGGAGTGCCCCATGAACGTTCGCATCCTCGCCGCTCTCCTTCTTTTCCCTCTGAGTCTTGGGGCCCAACAGACGGCCCAGGTGCCGGCGGCCAAGGACGCACGGGCGCGCACTCTTCGCCTCGCGACCTGGAATCTCTACAACCTGTTCGACCACGTAGATGAACCGGATCGCCCCGACGAGGGGACGCCGCCGAAAAACCGTTTCGACATGGCGGAAACGGCGCGGATGATCTCCGACCTCGATGCGGACGTCCTCGGTGTCGAGGAGGTGGAAAACCGGCGGATTCTGGAAGCTCTCAACCGGGAACTCTCGAATCCCTACCCCTACGTCGAGCTTCTCGAGGGCAACGACCACCGGGGTATCGATGTCGGCATCCTCTCGCGTTTTCCCATCGTCGAGGCATGCAGTCACAGGCTCCGTCCGCTTGATTCCATGCACAGGTTTGCCCGCGACTTCCCCGTCTTCCGTATTCGGTTGGCCGAGGGTGAGGAGTTCGGAGTCGGTGTGGTTCATTTCAAGTCGAAGCGCGGCAAGAAGAAGGTGAGCGATGCCTGGAGGCGGGCCGAGGCCGAAGGGGCGTATCGTATTCTGGCGGAACTCCGTCGAAGAGAGCCCAAGCTCCCCCTGGTCGTCATGGGCGACTTCAACGACACCCGGGATGCGAAGACCCTCGCTCCGTTGATGACGTGGTTGACGGATCAGACGGCGAAGATTCCTTCCGCGGAGCGGGTCACATTTCCCCGCGACAAGAAGGGAGAACAGATCGACTTCATTCTGACGACACCGGATTGGCAAGCGAAGACGGCCGGGATCGTCGACAATCCGGAGAGTCCTTCGGACCACCGGCCCGTCTGGGCGGACTTCCCCTTGGATTTCGATCTCGAGCGACCGGCCGTCCCCATGGCCGTGCCGGCCATCGCCCCACCGTCCGCTCCCCGCATCGACGTCCACGCGTTGGGCAGACTCCGCGCCCACTTGCTCCAGGACGTGCAACTCGTGGGGACGGTGACGGCGATCCATCGATCGCGCAGCGGTCGCAGCGCCACACTCAATTTCGACGTCGATTACCGCAAGGCCGCCGTGGCGTACGTGCCGGCCCTCGCCATGGCCCGGTTCCCCGACCTCGATGCTCTGGTCGGGAAGAAAGTCGTGATCGAGTCCCCCGTTTCGCTCTACAAGGGCCAGCCCCAGGTGACGCTCACCCGCCCGAAGCAGCTCCGCGTTCAGCCCTGACGTCGGAAATCGCCTCCCCGCTTCTCGACCACCGGGGTGAGACGTCGGGACGGCGCCCTGGTGGAGCGCCGAGATCGCAAACCCGCCCGCCACACGTCTCCCTCAGCATTCGATTTGGGAAAGCTCGGAGGAAACCAACCGTTCGTTGACCGGGAGGCCTCGCACATGGGAGAATGCTCATGCCCATGCCTGCCGTTACGGAAAAAGGAAACTCCATGCGTCTGCTCACACTCGTCTGCCTCTTGATCTCGAGTCCATTCCTCGGAGCGCAGTTTGACGCCGATGGCCCCAATGCGGCTCTCACGCTCCAGGGAAGGACACCCAGCGTGAACGACCCGATCACCCACGACATCTTTGTCAGCATGCCCGGGAGTTTGTCCCTCCGCGTGTTCTCGGGGGCGAACCCGACCCAGGCGTTGACCTTGTTGGCAAGTACCACGAATCCCACCACCGGAAACGTCATCCCCACGCCGTGGGGCGGCTCGATCGACCTGGGGACCCCCGGCCCCGGACTGCCCACCGATATCGTGGTGTTCGGAGACGGCATCGGTCTCTCCACCAATCTCGTCTGGGATATCCTTTTCGTCACGGATGCGGGCATGGGCGGGGCGACGCCGGAATTCAGCTTCGACGCGGGGTTGCACCCGGCGTGGCTGGGGGCGCAGGCCGCCTTCCAGGCCGTGGTCCAGGACCCGTCGATGCCTCCTTTCCTGCTCGACAACACCGACACGGCAAGTGGCCATTTCGTCCAGGGGCAGTCCACCCTTGCCCTGACCGGTAATGATGGTGCTCAACAGGTCCCGTTTCTTCCCTGTTTCAGCTTCGATTTCCACGGGATGCCCTACACCGACCTGTGGGTCCAGGCGAACGGTTTCGTGACCTTCGGCGCCCCGACGAGTTTGACCAACGCGGGATTCGACAATGACAACGTCGCGGCCGTCAACGCCGAACCGGCCATCTTCGCCGGCATGAATGATTGGGATCCCACGGCCCTGAACGCGATGGACGGTGTCGTCGTCGAGCAACTCTCGGCGCGACTTCGAGTGGAATGGGGCGACCCGATGGCGACCCAAGGGGGCGGGATCGCCCACGCGGGAGGCATCGATGTCAACGATTTTTCCGTGCGGTTGGAGTTGGATGACGGGCAGGGCGGGAATCCTCAAGCCGGGAGCTTCCGTGTCGACATGTTCAGCTTGGATCCCATGACCGCGTCGGGTTTCGGCGAGGGATTGGTCGGACACACGCCGGGAGGGCTGTCCATCACGGGCGGGGCCGCCGATCGGCTGTTGAGAGTGGGCACCGACACCTCGGCTCCGGGCGAGGCGCAGGTCGAGGAACACGATTTCGGCGGCGCCAGCGCGGGCCCCCTCGGTTGGGATGGTGCGGGGTCGCCGCGAGGCTACAACGACTACACCGTGAATTGGAACCAGGCCGCCGTTGTTTTCACGCCGAACGCGACGACGGGCCCACCGGGCTCGGCCGGATACACGAGCAACTCCGTGGGCGCCTCGCCCCAGGATGAATTCCAGGGTTTTGATCTGGGCGCCGTCGCGCTGGCGGGGGGACAGGTCCTCACCCTGACGGGCTCTTTCCTGGGGTTCGATCCCAACGGCACGGGTGCGGGGACGGTCGTCTTCGACCCCATGGGGGCTCATGGGGGGCCGTATCCGGCCACGGTCCTGGGGATCCTCGACGATTCCGGGCTCGCCGGCGCCCTCTCGCTCCCCAATACCCCTCCAGGGCCTCACCGTGACGGTCAGGGGTTACAGGTTCTCACTCCGGCGCTGGGCGGTTTCGGCACTTACAGCGTGCAGGTCACGTTCGCGTCCGGCGCGATGAAGAGCCAAGACATCATGGGGACTCCCGGTGGCGCCGTCATCACGAGTCTCGTTCTTGGCGACGACACTTCGGCGACCGTCAATCTCTCGGTGCCTGTGACGTTCTACGGGTAGACCTTCATGTCCCTCATCATGAATTCGAACGGCTATGTCACCTTCGTCCAGGGATCGGGTGTTTTCGCCGAGACGTTTCCCCTTTTCTTTGACGGCAATGCCGCTGGGCTCGCCAACCCCATGGTGGCCGTTTGGTTCTCGGACCTGAACAGCGGCGGCACCGGCAGCGGCGCCACCTACGACGTGATCGAAGACACTGTCACCGGGACGGTCACCTGTGCTTTCAACAACCAGAATCACTGGTCGAGCGGTGCGCCAGCAGGCAGCTTCTCCTGCACCTTCGATCCTTTCCTGTTCGGTCCTGGGAGTGTGACGTTCGACTACACCAACTTTCTTGCCGGCCCGAATGCCGGGGACAACGGCATCATCGGCGTGAGCGACGGGGACGCGTCGACGACGGCCTTGGGAACCGATACCAACCTAACGAATGGCACCGGAACGGGGATTTCATCCGTCCAGGGCATCTACACGTCGCCCGGCCCCAACGATTCGATCGGTGAACAGATACCCAACGCCGTCGTTCCGACCTTCGCGTCCAACCCACTTGTGTTCTTCGATCTTGGAGGCGGACAATTCCTCATCCTCTAGAACGGACGTGGCTGTCTATGTCACCGGCCGAGAGAGCTCGGCGGGGTCCTTGGCTCGTCGTACCCTGTCTCATGCTGCTTCTCGCCGCCGCATCGTCGGTGGACGAAGGATTCTGGGCTTGGGAGTCCCTTCCTCTGGAGCGACTGAGCCGGGAGCACGACTTCCACCCGGATCATGCCTGGTTCGAAAGGCTTCAGGGCGCCACCTTGCATTACGGACAACGAGGCACGGCCTCATTCGTCTCTCGCCGCGGTCTCGTGCTCACGTCGTGGAGCCTCGCGCGCCATCGCATCGAGGCCTTGGTCGGTCCCGATTTGGACCCCGTCACCCACGGCTATCTCGCCCTGCGACCCGATGACGAACTCCGTTTGCCCGGGCTTCGCCTGAGGCAACTCGACTCCGTGGCGCAGGCCGAAGGACTCCGTCTGCCCAAGGCGAAGGATGGAGAGAATGACTCTGTTCGCAGCGCGTTGGATGCGTTTCGGCTGGAAGAGGAGAAGTCCACGGGTCTGGAGTGCCGCCTCCGACGTCGGCACGGCAAGTATTGGGTCTACCGCTATCGGGTTTTCGACGACGTGCGATTGGTCTTCGCCCCCGAACGGGCGGCGGCAAGCTTCGGGGGCGCGGAGGACTCCGGCACGTGGCCGCGTGGGGTCCTCGACGCCGTTCTCTTGCGGGTGTGGGAGGATGGAGAGCCCTTGGAGTCCGACACTTTCCTTTCACTCTCCCCGCGCTCATCGAAGGTCGGCGATCTTTTGCTGGCGGCCGGGTTTCCTATTTTCTCCGGAAGGGATGAGAGTGCGCCGCTTTGCCGATTCAATCGGGACCATTTCTACCCGGCCATCCTCGCCCATACTGATGCCGTCCTTCAGGGACTGAGTCGTTACCTTCGCGACGCGGAACTGACGCCGGCCATCGAGCAGGAGCGGGATCGGTGGCTCATGGTTCGCAAGGACTATGCGGCTCAATTGGAAGGATTGCGACGTCCTGAGACAATGGCGGCCATCGAGGAGCGCGACCGGCGTCTCGTGAAGCTGGCGGGCGACGACGGGCCGAAAGTGCTCGCCTCCCTCGAACGCCTGAACGAGATCCTTGCCCGTTACGCGGAGACCTCCCGCCTACGGATCGTTCTGCGTCTGGAAGGACGCCTTGCGGAGGTGGCGGAGAATCTCCTGCGGTATTTGGACGCCGCGAAGAAGCCCTCGGGACCGAAGGGTGACGCGGCGAGGAAGGAACTTCGGGACGATCTTCGCACCCAACTTTTGTCCATGCCCCAGACGGATGCCAAGAAGGAAGCCATGGTCAACGGAGCGCTCATCCGTGGCGCCGCGAGCATGTTCGGACCCGACCAACCCGTCTTGAAGGCCGCCCTGGACGGACGCAACCCCGACGAACTGGAAGCAGAGATCGCTCGGACGCGCTTGAACGACATCGAATTCGTGACGGAGATCCTCGATCGCGGGCCCGCGGCTTGGGGTTCCCGACCCGATCCTTTGCTCGAACTCGTGCGACGGATGAAACCTGGGCTAGATGCTCTCGACGAGGAGAGGAGAGTGTCCTTCTGGGGGCCGTTCTCCCGCATCCGCAGGGAACTCCGTCGACGCATGGACGACTTGCGGGTCCTCCCTTATCCGGTGCCCGACAACACGCTTCGACTGGTCTACGGTCGAATGCGTGGTTACGAGGAGGTCGGTGGCGTCCGTCCTCCCCGCTCCACGTTCCATGGGGTGTATGACCGCGCCAAGAGTTTTGAGTCGAAGCCCCCTTGGCGTCTTCCTCCGACGTGGAGGCGCGCCGTCAAACGGCTGGATGCGGGGAAAAGCCTGTCACTCGTCTGCGACCTGGATTTCATGACGGGCCTCGAGGGCGCACCACTGGTGGACAGAAAGGGTCAAATGGTCGGCATGCTCATGGGTCGAAACCGTTGGAGCCTGTTCAACCTCTTCACCTACGTCGAACCTCGTGCTCGCGGGGTCGCCCTCGACGTCCGGGGGCTGCTCGAAGGTCTGCGCAAGATCTACGAGGCGACGGCCTTGGCTGACGAACTCGAGGGGCGGAGAAGCTTCAAGTGAGCAGCACGGACGAGGCCGCCGCCCGAGGAGGGGCCGTTCCTCGCCTGGCGCATCCCTTGCGGGGTATTGGCGGGCACCTCAAGGAGCGTCCCGAAGACTTCGAAGTCGTCGAGATCCCCCTTTACCAGGCCACAGGTGAGGGAGAGCATGTCTATCTCACAGTTCGTCGATCGGGTTGGACCACGCCCGATGTCCAGGCGGAGTTGATGCGGATCTTCGACCTCGAGAAGGAGTCCGTGGGTTTTGCCGGAATGAAGGACCGCCATGCACTCACCACGCAGACCTTCTCACTGGCTCTGGGTGACGATGTGTCGGTCGAGGAGGTGCGTCGCCGGGTGGAGGGGGAGTCTCCCTTCCATGTCGTCAAGGTCGATCGTCACGGGAACAAGCTGAAACTCGGGCATCTGTTGGGCAACCGATTCCGTATTCGGGTTCGGGGGGCCGTTTCCGATTCCCTCGAGCGCGTGCGTCCCATCCTCGACGTGGTGCGCCGTCGCGGTGTCCCCAACGCTTTCGGTCCCCAGCGTTTTGGTGTCGACGGCGCGAACGCGGAGAAGGGGAGGGCGCTCCTCGCGGGTCGCCGCGAGCGTCGAGGATTCCTGCGTCGGCTCTATCTTTCCGCATGGCAATCCCGGGTCTTCAACGCTTGGTTGGCGCGTAGGATCCAATCCGACCACTTCGACTGCCTCCTCGAGGGTGACGTGGCCAAAAAGACGGACACCGGCGGCCTCTTCACGGTGACCGATCCTCTCGAAGACACGGCCAGACTTCACCGGGGCGAGATCGTCCCGACGGGTCCGCTCTTCGGATACCGCATGCGGGCCGCATTGGGTGAGCCTGGGCGGGTGGAGGAAGAAATGCTTCGTGCCGAGGGGGTGGACGCCACGGCACTGCGCCGATTGCGTGTGGCCGGAGATCGCAGGCGCGCTCGCGTCGATCCCAAGAACCTGGAGGTCACGGACACATCGGACGGCCCGGTGTTTGCCTTCGAATTGCCGAAGGGGGCCTATGCGACCGTGGTCATGAGGGAGTTTCTGGAAAACTCCGAGAGCGAGACCTAGTGGGCCGGTCCCTCTTCCAGCTCGAGAGGCTTCCTGAGATACAGAATCTTGTAGGTGAGAGGAATCGCCACGGCCATCGCCACGAGGGCTGTCAGCCCCGCAGCCAGAGAACCCCAGTGGTGGGCCAAGGGCGCGAAGGCGGACCAGTAGACGCTCTCGGCCACACGCTGGACCACGACGAAAACGCCGATCCCCACGCCGACGGCGAGGAGATCCAGGAGCCAGGAAATCCGGCGATTCCCGCATGACGTGCATCCGAAAATCACCGAGAGGATGAAGGGGATCAGGGCGAATCCGAAGATTCGGGCCAAGATCACGGTCTGAGTGACGGCTTCGGCGTTGTCGGGCATGTCGATCTCCTCGAGATGCGCGATTCTATCGCGGCAGGCGGACGGGGCAATAGGGGGGGGGGGGGCGGGGGGGGGGGGCCCCCCCCCCCCCCCCCCCGGCCATTCAATCCTCGTCGTTGTGCATCCAACGTCTCAGCATGGGGACCAAGCCGAAACATATCAAGGCCGCGACGATGCCCGCGATGGCGATCTTGCCATAGACTCC
>CAZLGG010000088.1:0-16541 GCA_964559135.1 uncultured Planctomycetia bacterium | reverse complement strand
CCCGGCCCCGCCTCGCCGCGTATCCCGCAACGTCCCGACAGCCGAAACACACCCAACCCTTTCACGGAGCAGCCCTTTGATGACGACGCCACCCCCAGCCCCACGAACCCTATCCCCCGACTTATTCCACATCCCCAATATTATCCAGACCCGTCGAATACGAAGTTAGACGGACTAAGGAGAAGCTAATGGTGGATGAACTACACCTTGAGGATCAGATCGCGGGAGCGCGTGCGTACGAAGGCCTGCATGTGCCAGCGCTGTTCAAGCAATGGTGCCCACGCGTACTTGATGCTGCCGGCGTAGAACCCGGATATAGTGTCCTGGACGTTTCTTGCGGCACCGGCGTTCTGGCCAGAGAAGCAGCGGTCCGCGTGGGACCTACGGGCCATGTTGTTGGAGTTGATCCGGGGCGCGGCATGCTAGCCGTGGCAGGGGAGTTAGCACCAAACGTAGACTGGCGGGAGTCCCCGGCCGAGTCACTCCCGTTTCCCGATCGGTCATTCGATGCTGTTGTAAGTCAATTCGGACTAATGTTCTTCACAGATCGCTCCCAGGCGCTACGCGAAATGATCCGCGTGCTAAAACCCGGCGGAAGACTGGCCGTGGCAGTTTGGGACAGCTTGGAGAACTCTGAGGCTTATCCAATCGAGGTGGAGGTGCTTGAGCGTATTGCGGGTGATGCAGCCGCGATCGCGTTGCGAGCTCCTTTTGTGCTGGGTGACAAAGGTGCGTTGATCGCGCTATTTGAGGGATCGGGAGTCGAGTCGGTGCGTATTGAGACTGAGAATGGCACAGTCCGTTTCCCGAGTATCGAGACGATGGTTGAAGCCGATCTGAGAGGTTGGTTGCCGGTCATGGGAGTCTTTCTGCAAGATGACCAGATTCGGAGCATTCTCGAGGAGGCGGAGAACGCCCTTGTGGAATACGTTACCGGGGAGGGGGATGTAGTGTTCAATGCGCCCGCGCACATCGTCACAGGAATCAAGCCGTGACTGTTTCGGCGGAATCGGGAGCGCCGTCTAAAAACGGCATGTAGCGGACGGCGCGTAGACGCCGCCGCTGAACCGCAAGGCGTTAGATAGCAGGAGAGCGAAATGAGCCAGCCCAGTCTCAATACAAGTTCCAATAGGACCGGAATAGATCTGCTCGTTGGTCTTTGCGGGCTCACGACCAGTCTGGTGACCGCCGTCATCCTGTGGTGGGCGGAGATTCGGTTCGGGTTCGCCTTCTATACTTGGATGTTCTGGTTCATCGTGCCAGCCGGGGCTCTACTGTCTGGTCTTGCCGGTGCGAGCGGCTATTACGCCGGAGCACGGATCTTTAACCACCGGCCGACGCCCCTAATGCTTTTGAACGTCCTTCTTGCTTCAGTTGGTACGTTCTTCACGATCTACTACTTGTCGTATATCACGTTGGAGGTTCAGGGGAAGGCCATCAGCGACTATGTTACGTTCGGGCAGTATCTGGATATCGCGATCCGGTCTACTTCCTTGGTTTTCAGGTCTAGGTCTACAGAGATTGGGGCAACCGGTGAGCTCGGTGGTTTGGGGTACGGAGTGGCCATTCTGCAAATCTTGGGGTTTGCCGTTGGTGGGCTCGTATTGTACCGCTACCTGGTATCCGTCCCTTACTGCGAGAGGTGCTCTCGGTACTTCTCCCGCAAAGGAAAGCAAGTCCGCTACACCGGCGACGCCGAAGGGCTCGAGGCCTCCACCGTTCAGATTTTCAGCGACTTTAGCGAGGGTGCCATCGCGTCAGCTATTGAAAAACACCGGACGTTTGGCAGCCCCACGTTTCTAAGAGGCAAGCATCTGAGGTCCATGATTGTGGTTCGACACTGCAAGAACTGTGGGCAGCACTGGGTCAAGTACGTCGTCGAAAAGCGACGTGGGAATGATTGGGGTGGGATTCCCGAACTGACGACCGACGGCTTCACCGACCAAGTCGTGGACATACGAGAAGCGCATCGCTAACGGACTCAAGGGCAGCCGAGCGCCCGATGTCAGGGCGTTGGTAAGGGGCACCCTGGGTCTTCCGCGACATCGCCTTCACCGACGACGTGGCCAAGACGAACCTGGCCGCCATTCTCGAACAGAGTGGCATTTCCCCCCTATGTCAGGGTCGTTGACGCGTTGGTTAAGGGACGAGGGGACCCTTTGTGTGGGTTCCGGAGAGTCGGACGGACGAATCTGCTGCTTGGGTGCGTCGAGGGGGAGCCTTTCCTGCGGGTGAGGGCCGCTGGGTGAAGTGCTGCTCAACCGAGGCCGCTGTGGCGGACGACGGAGCCGGAGACGTGGAAGATGACGTCCTCGGCGATGTTGGTGGCGAGATCCGCCATGCGTTCCAGGTAACGGCAAATGGAAAGCAGTAACACCGCCTGGTGGATGCATTCCGGGTTGCGGCGCATGCTTTCCTCGAGGACGGCGAATGAATCCCTGTGGATCTCGTCCACGCGGCGGTCCGCTTCACACACCTCGTGGGCGAGGTCCGTGTCACGATGAATCATGGCCTGGAGAGAATCACGGATCATCTGCCGAACCGCCATCGCCATTTCGGGCAGGTGGATGTCGGCGTCGAGGACGGGAAGCGGTGCCATATCGGCCACACGGGCCGCGATGTTGGACGCCAGATCGCCGATGCGCTCCAGATCATTGTTGACCTTGAGAACCATGACGATGAAGCGGAGATCCGTCGCGACGGGCTGGTGGAGCGCCAGGATCTTGAGGCAGTCCTCCTCGATGGCGACTTCCATCGCATCGATCTGGTCGTCGCCATCCAGGACCTCGCGGGCGAGGTCGTTGTTGCGATCCAAGAGAGATTGCACGGCATTCGTGACCGCTTGCTCCACGATGGAGCCCAGGCCGAGAATGTTGTTCCGCAGGTTTTCGATGTCTCGCATCAGGTGCACGACCATGACTCACTCTCCTCGCTTCGCGTTCTTGGCTCCATGGGGCGCGGGCGACGCCCCGGATTCGGTCTCGCCGGGCAGGGGAAGGCGCACCCAGAAGATCGTACCTTCGCCCGGTCGGCTTCTCACGTCGATTTCCCCGCCGTGGGCCTGAATGGCGTTCTTCACGATGGAAAGCCCCAGCCCCGTACCTCCTTGGTGGCGCGAGCGAGCCGGATCGACCCGATAGAATCTCTCGAAGATCCGGTCCAGGTGTTCGGGCTCCATTCCCACGCCTGTGTCCTCGACGGACAGGACGGCGCGATCTCCATCGCGCCTGGTCCTCACGGTGACACGTCCGCCAGGGGGGGTGTAGGTGAGGGCATTGAGAATCAGGTTGTCGGTGACGCTTCGGAGATCTCGGTCGTCGCCCGCCACCGAGAGAGGTTCTTCCGAGACGAAGGAGACAAGCTGGATCTCGGATTCGCGCGCTTTCTCCTCGAATCGCGCTATGGATTCGCGGACTATATCTCTCAGGGAATGCCTCGCGTCGCTCCGCTGGATCTCCTCCCCCTGGACTCGGGAGAGATCGAGGAGATCGTTGATCAGCGCGCTGAGGCGCTTCGAGTTGGCGACGATCCGGGCAAGGAATCGAGTTCGCGTCTCCTCGGGCATGGCCGGATCGTCGACGACGGTTTCGGCGGCGCCTATGATCGTCGTGAGGGGTGTCTTGAGCTCGTGGGAAACGTTGGCCACGAAATCCCTCTTCATGGCTTCGATGCGGCGTATCTCTGTCACGTCGTGGAGGACGGCCACGGCACCGAAAACTTGCCTTTTTTCGTCGCGGAGCGGCGCGATGTGGATGTCGAGAGTGCGAAGGGGCTGAGTGCCCTCGAGATCGAGGTCGCGCGTGACGGCATGTTGCTTGGCGATGCAGGACTCAATGGCTGCGGCGAGTTGAGAGAAGGGTGGCTTGTCGGGCAGGCGGTCGAGGATCAACGGGAGTCGGAGGAGGTCACGCGCCACTTCGTTGATGAAGAGCAGGCCGCCCTTGGCATCGAGGGCCAGAATGCCTTCCACGGTGCTCTCGATGATCGTTTCCAGGTGCTGACGGCCCCGCTCCCGCTTGCGGTCGCGCTTCGCGATCGACCGGGTCATGTGCTCGATGGCCTGGAGAATGCCCTCCAGTTCCTTCTCCCGAACCGTGGGCGGGTTCTTGAAGCTCTTGGTCCGCGCGACCCGGCGGGCGAACCCCTCCACGGCCTCGAAGGGGCCTGCGATCCGACGAGCCAGCCACCAGGAGAGAAAAAGTCCGAGGATACAGGCCGCGGCCACCGCGGGGATGCCTTCCCCGCCCTCGATCGCGGCGATCAAGAGCCATGTGGAAAGGGGCAGCAGAACGGCGAACAGCAGCGCAAAGAGCACGAAGAGGCGGTTTCGTGAATGCGGAAGCTCGTTTCTCACCGTCTGGGGTCCCTGAACCGGTACCCCACGCCTCTCACCGTTTCGATGATGTCCCTGTCGTCGGCAAGCTTCTTGCGGATCGACTTCACGTGGACGTCGACGCTCCGATCGGACGGGTAGAGGGGGTGCCCGAGAACCTTCGCGCAGATCTGCTCACGCGTGAAGACCCGACCGGGCTGGGATGCCAAGAGTTGGACGATGCGAAACTCCGTGGCCGTGAAGGTGATGGCACGCCCTTCGATGAGGAATTCATGACGAAGCGGATCGATCGAGGCGCTTCCCACTTCGATGCGATCTTCGCTCGCCGTGGGAGCGATCTGTCGGCTCCGCCTGAGGACAGCCTGCACGCGCGCCATGAGTTCCTTGGGACGAAACGGTTTCGTCACGTAGTCGTCGGCGCCCAGACCCAGGCCGAGGACCGCATCGGTTTCTTCACTCTTGGCCGTCACCATGATGATGGGAATATCGCGTGTCAGCGAATCCTGTTTGAGTCGCCGGCAGACCTCCGTCCCCGAGAGGCCCGGCAGCATGATGTCGAGGAGAATGATGGAGGGACTCTTCTCGCGGGCGAGCGTCACCGCGGCCTGCCCGTCGAGTGCCCGGACGACCCGGAACCCTTCAGCCTCCAGGTTGTAGACGAGGACGTCAAGAATGTCGATTTCATCTTCGACGACGAGAACGATCTCACGGGCCATGGGCCAGGTCTCTCCGAGAGAGAGTGCGATGGGAAAGTGAACTCCTATCCCCGTTCTACTATCACTCTGTGAGCCTCATGTGAAGGTGGCGGGTTTTCCCCATGGAAAAAGGCCCCGGAACGGATGTCCCGGGGCCCGGAGGTTTCAGATCTCGAAGGGAGAGATCAGAAATCGATGAGGAAGCGCAACGTGACGATGTGGGCGCTCGTGTCGCCGCTCAGACCAGGGATGTCGTCCACGTTGCCCCAGGTGTAGTTGATCATGAGCTTCATGTTCGGATTCACATACCACGTGACACCGGCCGTGAGGGAACCCAGTTCACCCCCGTTGATGCCTTCGTCGTTGAGATCGACGTAGCTGTATCGCACCCCGACTTCCCAGGCGCCGCTGCCGTCTCCGCCGTCATGGAAGTTGGCCGCGGGGCTCACCCGCGAGAAAGCGCCCGCGGACTTCTTGTACTTCCGATGCTCCCCCGTGAGGAAATAGGTCAGGTAGACGTATCCCCCCCAGAAGTCCGGGTCGCCCGTGGCGTTGGAATTCACGAAGACATGGAAGTATTCGGCCTGCGCCGAGAAGGAACCCAGGACGAGCGCCGCTTCGGCGACGACGCGGACATCGTCCTCCGCGGAAAACGTGCCCGTGTCGACGAGACGCGGGCCGATACTCGTCTCCGGTCGTTGACGGAATCTCAGGACGTCATCCACGGGATTCTGGTAGCCGATCGCCACGCCGACATGGAGCAGCGTTCGGCCGCCGTCCTCGTAGATGGGAAGGCCGGTGAGCCGGGCCGCCGCGCCGTAGGATCCGTCGTCGGTGACGTCGCCGAAGGCGTCCACCGTGCGGAAGACGGAGACTCCGAACCAGATCCGGTCCTCCTCGCCGAACGTGTTGTGATACATGAGACCGGATTGACGACTGAACGCGAAGACGTTGGGGGCCGCGCGCTCGACGAAGCTGATGTACTTCGAGCTCGTGAGCTCCTCCAAGCTGAAGGGGATCTTGAACTGACCGGCGCGGACCGTTCCTCCGCCCAGGATGTTCTTCAGCCCCAGGTAGACATCCTTGAAGTCGGCGATTCCGTCCTCGAAGTCCAGCTGGATCTTGAAGATGGCGTTCTTGTAGATGTGTCCCGCGACGTAGATGCGAACGCGGCGGAAATTGACGGCGTCGTCGAAGTGCCCAAAGGCGTTCTCGGTGCTCTTGTCTTGAGTGTTCCAGATGAAGTGGAGGTCGACGCGGCCGCCGAACTTGAGACCGAAGTTCTTGTCGTCCGTCTGGAAATTGTGCGTGTTCTTCCAGAAAACGGAGTAGGCGTTGTCGGGAGCGAGGTCGGTCCCATCCGCGACGGCATTGATGCGGGTTTCCAGGCGTTCGGAAGGAAGTGCGGTCTGCCCGGCCTCCAGCTCCTGCACCCGGTGCTCCAGCCGATCGATCTTCTCCAAGAGCTTTTGGACGTCGGGTGCGGTCTCCCGGTTCTGCGCCCGCGAGGAGCCGGTGAATAGGGTCAGGACAATCAGGGCTCCCAGGGTGGTCCGGGAAAGCCTTTCAATGCTCATGGTTGAGTTCTCCACTACTTCTCGACGAGAGGCGACGGGACACCTCGTCCTGTCGCCGGGGACATCCTGCGTTGTGAGTTTGAGTCTAACGTGAGTTTTGGGTGTCGGAATGGTCAGGGATGGGGCCGGTCTCATGCCTCGGTGAGAGAGTCCGGGCCGAAGGAGTCCGGCAACAGATGGGCCAGCGTCGTGGAGTGAAACGCAAGAGATGCGTCACCCAGATGGACGACGAGATCGGGCGCGAATTCGCGGGCGACCTGCCGGCAGGCCCCGCACATGGAAGCTCCATTGCGTGTGACGATGGCCATGGATTCGAAGTCCGTGGCGCCCTCGGAGACGGCCTTGAAGAAGGCGACGCGTTCGGCGCAGACCGTCAGACCGTAGCTGGCGGATTCCACGTTGCAGCCCGTGTAGATCTTGCCGCTTCGGGTGAGAAGGACAGCTCCGACCTCGTAATTCGAATAGGGCGCGTACGCGTTTTCTCGGGCAGCGGCCGCGGCCCGAATCAACTCCGCCGGGGTCATTGCGAGGTCTCCAGAGTCTGATCGATCCGAGGGAGGAGAGACTGCAGGTAGGCGGAGAACATGGGCCCCATCCTTGCGCCCGCTTCCATCACCTCCTCATGGGAAAGGGGGTGATCGGCGATGCCCGCCGCCAGGTTGGAAATGACCGAAAACCCCAGGATCTCGAGGTTCATGTGGCGTGCTACGATGGCCTCCGGCACGGTTGACATGCCGACGGCGTCCGCCCCGAGGGTTTTGAGCATGCGCACCTCCGCAGGTGTTTCGTACTGCGGGCCCGGCATGGAGGCATAGACACCCTCGTGGACTTCTATTTCCTGAAGGAGGGCCAACTCCTTGGCGAGGGCACGTAACTTCGGGTCGTAGACCTCGCTCATGTCCGGGAATCGGGGCCCCCATTCGTTCACATTCGGCCCTCGAAGCGGGCTTGCGCACTGGAGGTTCAGGTGATCCGCGATGATCATGAGATCTCCGGCGCTGAAGGCCTTGTTGATTCCGCCCGCGGCGTTGGTGAGCACCAGGGCACGAATTCCGAGCCGGCCGAGAACTCGGATGGGGAACGTGACTTCACCGAGATCGTATCCCTCGTAGGCGTGGACTCGCCCCTTGAGAACAGCCACCGACACGCCTGCGAGCGTGCCCAGGAGGATCTCGCCTTTGTGCCCCTCGACCGTGCTCCGGGGCCAATGGGGGATATCCTGCGTGGGAAACTTGTCCGCGTCGTCAAGGGCTTCCACCAGTGGAGAGAGGCCCGAGCCCAGGACGAGACCGATCCGGACCTGTTTGTCGCTGCGGCTCCGGATGAAGGCCACCGCTTCCTCAACCTCGTTTCGCATGTCGGGCATCAGAAAAACATTCCCGCTATCGACGCCGTCATCCAGGAGGCCAAGGCGCCTCCCAGCATGGCTCGCATCGCCAGTTGGATGATATCCTGTCGGCGCTCGGGCGCCATGGGAGTGATGCCGCCGATTTGGATTCCAATGGAGGCGAAGTTGGCGAATCCGCAAAGAGCATACGTGGCCATGAACAGCGAGCGCTCCGAGAGCGAGCCGGGAGCCGAGTGCTCCCACCGGAGGACCTCCTTTTGCAACTCGGTGTAGGCGACGAACTCATTCACGCCGATCTTGATGCCGAGGAGGGAGCCAAAGCCTCGAATGTCGGCGGTCTCCACGCCCATTAGAAAAGCGATGGGTGAAAAAATGTAGCCAAGAAGTTTCGACAGCGTGAGCCCATCGACGGCGAGCCCCAAGACGTAGTCGAGGAGGGCGACCATGGCGATGAAAGCGAGAAGCATGGCAACGACGTTGAGCCAAAGCTTGAGCCCTTCGCTGACTCCGGTGGACGCGGCGTCGAGGACGTTGCTTGCCGAAGACTTGAATTCGAGCTTCATGCCCTGGCCGGTGACGCTCGTCTGTCGCTCCGGGCAGATGATCTTCGATATGGCGAAAGCTGCCGGCGCCGACATGACCGACGCGATGAGCAGGTGGGGGACGAACTCATCCCCGCCCACCTCCTGGAAGAGTGCGATGTAGGCCGCCATCACGCTCCCGGCCACCGTCGCAAATCCCCCCGTCATCAGACTCATGAGTTCCGACTTGGTCATGCTGGGAACGAATCGCCTCACGACGAGGGGTGCTTCCGTCTGACCCACGAAGACGTTGGCCGCCATGGCCATCGACTCCGCGCCCGTCACCCCGAGGACCCGATTCATGATCTGAGCCAGAATCCAGATGACGACGTGCATGATGCGCAGGTGATAGAGGACCGCCATGAGGCAGGAGAAGAAAATGATCGTCGGCAGCGCCGAGAAAGCCAGAGCGGGCGCTCCGGGTCCTTTCAAGACGTCCGGGTTTCCGAAGACGAATTGAGATCCGATCTGGGTGAATTCGAGGAGTTTCACGAAGAACTCGGAGATCCTCTGGAACACCCAGCGCCCGACGTCCCACTTGATCAGCATGAGCCCCAGGATGATCTGCATGATGACCGCCCCCACGACGGTCTTGATCGGGAACTTCTTGCGATCCAGACTCATGGCCCAGGCGATGCCCACGAGGGACAGCAGGCCCAGAAGCCCTCGGAAAACGCTCATCCAACTCCACGCGGAGTGTTCGGGGCTGCCCCCGGAGCCGGGAGCGATGACGGCCTCGCCGCCCGGTCCCTGAGCCGTGGCCGCCACGGCGAGGACGAGGATGGTCAGCAGGGTCGCGCCGACGACGCGGGTGGTTTTCATGTGAAATCCCTCGGGACCGAGTGAGAGCGACGGGTCTCCGGACCACGAGGCCGGAGGGACCGGGGATTCTACGCCTGCCCGCGAAACGTCGTCAATGGACTCGCGCTCGGTGGGTGGCTACCATCGTCATGTTCCAACCCGCGGAGAGAGATATCATGAATCCGACCATTTTCCGGCAGTACGACATTCGGGGACACGTCGGAGAAGATCTCACCGATGAGACCGTCGAACTCATCGCTCGGGGAATCGGCACTTACCTTGCAAGAAGCGGTGTGACGTCGGTGGCCCTGGGCAGGGACGTCCGTCTCTCCTCGCCGGGTTTCGCCCGGGCGGCGACACGGGGTTTCGTCGCCACGGGGCTCCATGTCGTGGACGTCGGCATCGTTCCGACGCCCGTTTTGTATTACGCCATCGAGAAGCTGGGCGCGGGCGGCGGCCTGATGATCACCGGGTCGCACAACCCGGTCGAGTACAACGGCCTCAAGATCTGCAAGGGCTCTTTGGCGATCTACGGGGAGGAAATCCAGACGATCCGTCGCCTCGTCGAGGCGGGCGACTTCGAATCCGGGAACGGAAGTGCCGAGGAAAAAGACATCCTGGCCACCTACGAAGCCGAGTTGGGCGGGGCCTTCCACTTCGCACGCCGATTCAAGGTGGTCGTGGACTGTGGGAATGGAGTCATGGGACCTGTGGTCCCGCGCATCCTCCGCGCGTTCGGCCATGAGGTGAACGAACTCTATTGCGAGCCCGACGGCCGTTTCCCCAATCATCTTCCCGACCCGGAGGTTCCCGCCTACATGGCGGATCTGATGCGGACCGTGACGTCGACGGGCGCCGACCTCGGCTTGGGATTCGACGGCGACGGTGACCGCGTCGGGCTCATCGACGAGACGGGGCGAAAGATCAGCGCGGATTGGCTCGTCGCCGTGTTCGCTCGGGATCTTCTCGAGCGCTATCCCGGCGGAAAGGTCCGCTACGATGTGAAGTGCAGCGACTTCCTCGACGGTTTCATCCGACGCCACGGCGGAGAACCCGTGATGGGACGAACGGGCCACTCGATCCTCAAGCAGGACATGAAGGAGATGGACGCCATCTTGGGTGGCGAACTCTCCGGGCACATCGTCTTCGGAAGGGATTGGCACCTCATCGACGACTCTCTCTACTCGGCCCTCGAGGTCATGGCGCTCATGGAGAAATCGGACTGCAAGTGCTCGGGTCTCTTTCAGGAAATCCCCGAGACGTTTTCCACGGCCGAGATCAAGGTTCCGGTCCCCGAAAGCGAAAAGTTCGGCGTTGTCGACCGCCTCACCGCGGACTTCAAAAAGCGCGGCTTCGACGTGGTCACCATCGACGGAGCGCGCGTGAAAACCCCCGATGGCTGGGGGCTCGTCCGAGCCAGCAACACGACGGCCAACCTCACGGTGCGGCTCGAAGCTGCGACGCCGGACGGTCTGGAGACCTTGAAGGACCTCTTCTTGGAGGTCCTCGGTGCCTACGAGTTTCTGGACCTTTCGAGACTTCAGGAGGCCTCCTGATGCGCATGGCTTGGTCGGCGGCCCTCCTGACGATGGTCTTTCTCACCCGGGTTCCGGCGCAGGACTCCTGGTCTCTGCGCGCTCGTGCTCTCTCGCTGATGGACCGGCGCGTCGAATCTCCCGAGGCCTGGGAGGCTCTCATCCAGGAGGGAGATCTCGACCGCCAGCTCTTCGTTTTCTCCTGTCTCGCCCGGGTGGGGTCTCCCCGACTCGCCCGTGTCGTGAGAGAGGACGCCGCCCTTCTCGGGTGGATGAGCTGGGATCAGGGATGGAGACTTTTTCCGAGCTTCCTCCGCCTGCGCGCCCTCGCTCTCGGAGAGCTCCGACGGGTGGAGGGCGGTGATGTCACGGGGGGATTCACTCTCGAGCTGCCCGCGCTGGAAGACCCGAAGGGACCGTTGGACGGGCCGGCCGGGGCGCGGTGGACGAATGACCCGCGCCGTCTGGGCGACCCCTGGCAAGCCCGACTCACCTACGGTTGGCGCCTGAAGGACGTGTCGTATCTGGAGGAGGCGCGCAGTCGGCTTGACGGTTCAAACCCGCCTCCGCTTCGGAGGGCGGCCACCCGCTACCTCATGCGCCGTGGCACGGCCTCGGACAGGGAAAGACTGGAGGGATTGCTCGGCGACGGCGATGCCGAGGTCGCGGCTCTGGCCGCTCGCGGGCTCGGACGGCTCGCGGATGATGCGAGTGTGGGGCCCTTGGTCGCCGCCTTTCTCGCACGGGATGAGCGGTCTCCACGCATCCAGATCCTTCGGGCGCTGGGCGCGATCCCGCAACGCGGCGCCCTGCCGGCGTTCCTGGCGGCCTTGAAGACCGGCGACGCCCACCTCATGCGAACGGCACTCGAATCGCTGGGACGATGGCTGCCCGGCACGGACCTGGAGGCCCGTGACCGACGCGGCCTCGCCGCTCTCGTGTGGGCCGTCTTCGACAAGGACCCCGTGATCGATGTGCGGGCGGCTGCGGCCGTGCCCCTGGCCGCCCTCTCGCCCAAGGTCTTTTTCGACGAAGCGCGGAAAGGGCGTCTCGCCCGCCCCTGGCCCCAAAGGGTCGCCGTCGCTTCCATCGTGGGCAAGACCGACCGCATAGAGGGCCGTTCCCTGGCGACCGTTTACGAGAACGATCCCGATCGGCGCGTCGTGGCGGCGTACTGGGAGGCCTTCGCGGGCAGCAAGTCCTCGGACCAGCGAAGCCGCTTGTTGTCCCTGGCCGGCGCAGCCACGGACGAAGTGCTCTTGTCCATCGCTTTGGACGGGCTGGCGAAGACGTCCGATGCGTGGACAACGCGCGAGCGGGAGAGAGCTTGGCAGGTTCTCGACAGGGCGCGGCGTGTTCTCCCAGGGTCCCAAGCGGAGGCGCGTCAGGCTTTGATCCGCTTCGCCGAGGTCCTCGGCGGGGACAGGGCGCTGGCCTTCTTGGAGCGCATGGCGCGAGAAGAGTCCGAGGTCGCGCTGCGAACCCTGGCGACGAAGACACTGAAGGGAATGGGCCAACCGATGCGCCCGGCCTTCCGCCCCCTCCCCGAGGACCGGCCCCGCGTGCTTGCCGCCCTCGCGCTCCTCGAGCGCGGGCGTCGACCTCGCGTACGCGTCGAGACCTCACGGGGAACCATGATTCTCGAGTTGTATCCCCGAGAGGCGCCCTTCACCGTACTCGCTTTTTTGGAACGCGTGCGCAGCGGTGACTACGACGGTGTTCTCTTTCATCGCGTCGTCCCGGACTTCGTCGCGCAGGCCGGGTGCCCCCGGGGTGACGGGTGGGGCGGCCCTCCGGACAATTTGCGGTGCGAGATCAACACCCTCACCTATCGCCGCGGCACCTTGGGGATGGCGCTGGCTGGGCGCGACACGGGCGGAAGTCAGTGGTTCCTGTGTCTGTCTCCCCAGCCTCATCTGGACGGCCGCTACACGATTTTCGGCGACCTCGTGGAAGGCTTCGATGTGTTGGACGCCCTGGTGCAGGGTGATGTCATTCGCGGGATGACCGTGCTCTGAATCGCCGGATCAATTCCCGGTTCCGGAATCGCCGCCCGCGGCCCCGTTGGCACCACCGCCGAACATCGCTTGCATCTGCTGGATGCCCTGCAGACTTTGTTGCTGCATCTGATTGAATTGCTCCAACTGCTCCGGCGTCAGATAGCTCTCCGCGTCGGTGCCTACCTCCGCGACCGAGTTTTCAACCTCGGCGATGGCGGCGGTCTTTTCCTCGGGTGCGGCTTGAGGGTCGAACAGGACCTGAAGCTGGGGAGCGACCTTCTCGAAGGCCTTGTCCGCGGCTTTCTTCAGGCGCTTTTTCTGCTCCGGATTGAGTTTCAATTTGCGGGCGGCGCGGTCGAACCCTCGCGTAAACCCGCGTTTGATGAACGGCTTGAAGACGGCGAACTGCTTTTTCTGCTGTTCGCGAAACTTCTTCTTCACCACGGAATCCAACTTCGATTCCAGCGCGGCGACGACCCTGGGTTGGGCCTCGGTCCCGGTCAGCAGCGGCTCCTTCAGTGGCCTCAGAGCGGCGATCTCGTCCTCCAGAGCGTCGATTCTGGATTCGAGTTCGCGCTTGATACGGAGTGCTTCCAGGCCTGAGTCCTCCCCTTCGGCACGTTGGAGGCGGGCGTCCATTTTTCGCATCGCTTCCTTCAGAGAGTCGATCTCGGTGCGTTCGTCGTGCAGCTGTCGCATCAAATCGGTCTTCTCGGCGAGCCAGGAGTTTTGGGCTTCATCGTCGGTGCTCGAAACCAGAAGGGACGTGGTGAGACTCACGGCCACGGTCACGAAGGCCACGGCAACGATCAGATGGAACGGCTTCATCGAAAATCCTCCTTCGAAGATTTGAGACAGCGGGAGCGGACCAGCGTCCTCCTCAGAGGACAGGAAAACTTGCCGGCGGGGGGCGGAAAGGCTCTTCGAGGCCATTTTCACTCCATACCGGCACCTTCAACCAGCGAGCTCCAAAGAGGTTGCGAACGACGGAGGGAAAAAACGGGACGGCCGCGCCCATTCGGTACGGAAGTTGATGTGTAGAGGGGGGTTCGGCTCATCGGGGCCGATGAAGATAAATCGGGAAGGGAGAGTTTCGCGACCGGTGGGTGATTTCGAAATCGAAAAAACATCCGCTCCATCAACACATCGAACGTGACCGGTTCCTCGAATGTCTGGGAGGAATCACCCAAGAGGAATCCCGGCCGCGACTCTCTCGACCTCATAGGGCGCTCCCCCGAGCGCCCTTTTTCGTCGGAGGCATCCTTCGCATCCTTGCATGAGAGCGCCGCCTCGCCGGGACCCCGCCTTTCTCTCAGAAGTCGTAACCCAAGACGAAGCCGTTGATGAACGGCACGACGTTGTTCACGACATCCGCTTCGAGTTCGAACGTCACGCGAATGAATCGTTTGCCGTCCAGCAGATCCAGCTGGTCGGGCTGGATCACGCCGTCGTGGGTGACGTAGGTGAGCGTGCCCGTGCTCCCCACTCCCATGTTGCCGTTCACCGTGTCCGCGCCCTCGATGCGCACCGTGATGGCGGTGCCGGGAGGACGGCTGGAGATCGCAGGAAACAGATTCAGCGTCGTGTAGTCGGGGTTCATCGTCGTCGCGCCGACGTCGAAGAACACCGTCCTCGCGGATGAGTTCTTGTTCACGGTGGTGAATCGTCCGTGGTAGATCGCCGCGTCCAGAGAAAGGGCGAACCCGGGGGCACCGACTTGCGCCAAGGAAGGCCCCAGCATCCGTCGTATCGGCGTGGGCGTGTCCGCGTTGGAGCCGACGACCACGTTGTGGTTGCCATTCACCTCGATGACGGGGGGAGGGATGTCGATGTCGACGATCAGATTCGGTGAGACCGGGAATCCGGTCACAGACGGCTCCTGGCGATTGTAGTCGAAGTCGAAGGGGATCGCGAGAGGCGGATACGGAACGAAGACTCCGATGGGGCTGAACTGGCCCACGGTGTAGGTCGTGCTGGGAATCACCAGGACGGGGGCTTCATTGAGGTTCGTGTTGGTGGGATTCGGGTGAGTGACCGGCATGAGCCACTCGTTCTGCGGGTTGTCGAAATCGAAGTTGGCTGAATAGGGAATTGTCAGGCCGAAACTGGAGGGGTTGCTGGCTTCGGCCGTCGTGTGGGACATCTGCATCTGGAACCCCGCATAGCTGATCGCGGAAGCCATGCCGGCCGGTGCGGCCCACTCGAACAGTTCGATGGAGTTCGCGAGTTCGAGTGGCAACTCGTTGCCATTGGCGAGATAGAGGGCCATCAGGTGGCTGCCACCCATGGGGTTGGCACTTGGTCCGAGATTGTGGACGTCCGTGTCGAACGGCGCGTTGTAGGTGCAGGTGGGGGTGTTGCAGATCGCCGGGAGCGAGGGGATCGCCCCCTGGGGCTGGAAGCTGAACTGTTGGCGCGTTCCCAGATTGGGCCCGAAGGCGCTGCCGCTGAGGGCCTGGCCCCGGAGCTGGCTCGTCGGCGGACCCGCCGAGCCCGGAGCCTGATTCCATTCGGCCGGATTGTAGCGGGGAATGAACGTGGGATCCTGCTGGGTGTTGGAGTCGAAAGACTCGGTGATGCTCGCGGCCGTGGCCTGTCCGGGCGCCGACTGGGTCGTGAATTCGGTCACGAGGGAGTTGGACAGAGGGTTCTGGGAGCCCGTGGCCCCCGCGGGAAGGTCCAGAATGGCGCTCGTCGGGTTCGCATTCGTCCCCACTTCCACCCGTATCGTGTCAGGCCCCGGCCCGAAGCTCGTCGGGGTGAGGTTGAACACGGTCCCCTCCGCATTCGAGACCAGCGTCGTGGGAACGATGACACCCGTCGGGGCAGAGGGCGTGGTCACCGAGGTGTTGCGGATGATGAGATTCGACACGAGATCGATACTGGCCGGATCGATGGGCTCACTGAACGTGACGATGATCGTGTCGTCATGGGGAATCGGCGATGTGTTTGGCAGTCCGTTCTGACTCAGGAATTGGGTCGTCACAGAGACGACGGCAGGGGGAGTCGTATCCGGCGCGAAACCCGGTCCGGCAAGAAACACCGTGCCCACCGGCGGCGCCGGGTCCATGAACGCGGGAACGGGCTGCGGCGGTGGACCACCGAAGGGGCCGACGGATCGTCCACCCGCGGTGAGGGCCGAGTCGGCCGGGACGAAAAGGTCGTACTGGGTGTCGGCTTCGAAGCCCGGGCTCGGTGCGAGGCCGAAGGGGTTTCCGGGACGCACGTTTGGATCGAAGACGATCGTGTCGGGAGCGACGGCCGACACCCCGAGGACGCCGGCATACGGCGTCGCCGCCGCGCCTTGCGCGTCATCCAGGACTTGGAAGGCCTGATGAGCGGCGACCTGATCCGCGAACGCGTGATAGGGCGCCCCGGCCGCATTGGTGCTGGAGATGCCGACGAACGTCCGCAGCTGTCCCATGCTGTCCGTCACGAGTCCACCCAGGATCGTGGTGTCGACGGGGCGGTCCAGGGTGAGAAGGAGGACTTCGTCCCTGAAGATGGGGGTGAGCCCCGCCCCGGCGGCGGCGGGGAATCCGGGGAAGGATGTGGCGACGACCATGGGGACGTTGCCGGAGTTGTTGCCGTTGCCTCCCCCACATCCCGCGACGAGCACGACGAAGATGAGGGTCCCGATCCAGGCGCAACGTGACGGGTGATTCGTTCCG
>CAZLGG010000087.1:0-16607 GCA_964559135.1 uncultured Planctomycetia bacterium | reverse complement strand
GGTGTCGAGTCCGGAGAAGTTCATGATCCCGCCACCCGACGGTGCTGCGAAAGTCGGGGATGTGACCGAGTTCGTTCCGTCGCTGAGCGTGACGGCCACCATCTCAGTTCCCGTGTAGACCGTGGGGAGCACGACCTCGACGTCGGCGGAGGCTGCCGTTGCGGAGTTGACGAAATCCACCGGGTTGCTCGCGCTCATGGCGACATGGAGTGAGGTGGGGGCGCCCAGGGAACTCGTGATCTTCGTGGCGGGAGTCCCCGTGGACGTGGACGAGTTTCCGGCCAGGTCTTGCACGGTCGCTTGAAGAAGAAGGGTGCCGTCGGCCAGAGCGCTGAGATCGAACGGGCCCACGGCCACCGAACCGCCACCCGGCGGGGGCGAGAAGGGGCCGAACGTGAGGCTTCCTCCGGCGAGATCGCTGATCGTGAGACTTGCCGAATCGGTGCCGTCGGTGAGGGGGCTCCACTGGACGTCGAGAACCGTTTGAGCGACGTTGGAGGCGTTCACTTCGTGGGCGGGGTTGAGGGGACCCGCGGCCACATTCATTGCCACGAGCGATGCCGGCGCCACGGTGTCTTTCGTGAACGGAATCGGGCCGAAGGTGGCCGCGTTCCCCGCCGGGTCGGTCACCGTGCCCGAGATCTGGATGGCGCCGTCCGGAAGCGTCGAAAGGTCGACGTTGCTCGCCACGACTTGGCCGCCCCCTGGGGGGAGTCCAAGGGCCGGGAGAGCGAGGGTGACGCCGCCACCCGAGACGGTGGCTGACATCAGGTCGGTGGAGTTGGTCGTGCCGGGGAATAGAAACGCGATGGTGGAGGATGACGCGGACGCCTGGCTGACGTATCCCGCTGCTTGCCCCGGTCCCGGGGGGAGGCTGACGGAGGGGACTCCGAGGCTGCGGTCGAGCTGGGCTGACCCAGCCGTGGTGGCTGAGACATTGCCGGCGGAGTCGATCAGTCGGGCCTGTAACGTTAGGGGACCTTCGGCAAAGCCGGTCAGGTTGATGTTCGCGAAGGAGGACGAGGCGCTACCGGCCGGAGCAGTCTGTGCGAGAGAGAGAGTCGATACGCCATCGGATATGGAGGCCTCGAGGGTCAATCCCGCCTCCAGTCCCGCCGGAAGGTTCACCGAGAGGAGGGCCGAGGGCTCGGTATTCTGGTTGACGAAGCCGGCCGGATTGAGTCCGGAGGAGGGTATGGAAACCGAGAGCGGAGCCGTCGGGGCAGCGACATCTTTGATCACGGACAAAATGACGTCGGGGGAGACGTTTCCCGCAGCATCACGGGCGCGGGCTGTCGCGGTGAGGGGACCATCCGGGACCAGCGAGGCGTTGAGGGGGGGGAGGGCGAGGGAACCTGAGCCGTCCGCGACGGCGGTGAGCGCCGCAGATGTCGTTCCGTCGCTCAAGGTGAGGTCCACGAGGTCGCCACCGAAGACGTCGCCGGAGAGAACGGCCTCGAAAACAGTAGCTTGGGCCGTTGCGGCGTTGATGATGCCTGCGCCGTTGGCGGGTCCCGGTGGGAGGGTGAGCATGGCGAGCCCCGGGGCCAGAGTGTCCTTCACCAGAGTATGGGAAAGGATCGGAGACACGTTTCCGTGGTCGTCCTCGACCCGTGCCGTTACCGTGAGCGAGCCGTCCACGAGGGGGGTGAGGTCGACGGCAGGCAGGGTGCCCGAGCTGCCCACGGAGATCGGCACGGGGGCCGGACTCACAGACTGGGTGCCGTCGGTGATCGAGATGAAGAGGGTTTCTTCGGGCATGGGATCCGACGAGAGGGTGTAGGCAACCACCGCGCTTGCCACGTTGGCAAGGCTGATGGTGTCGACCGGCCGCAATCCCGATGCCGGCACCATCGTGGACATGACGGAGGAGACCGTCGTGTCGATGAGGAACGGGGTGACGACCGAGGTGATGTTACCGGCCGGGTCTTGGATGACGACCGTGACATCCAAGGGACCATCCGGAAGCCCCGAGAGATCCGTCGGAGGGAGAGTGATCGAGGTCTGCCCGGCGTTCGGAGTGCCGCTCGCACTCGGTGACTCGTTGGGATCCGCACCGAAGATCACGGTCACGGCTTCGTCGCCCACGAAATTCCCACCGGCGTCCACCTGGACGACGACGCCGTCGGAGTTGACGCTATTCACGAGGGTTGGGAGCCCGGACGGAGAGCCCGTGACGATGGAGGACACGGGAGTGAGGGGGGGAAGGGTGTCCTTCTCGACAGGCATCGAGAATAGGTCACTCTGCTCGCCCGTCGCGTCGGTGAGGAGAACTTCGAGGGTGATCGCCCCGTCGGTGAGAGATGCGGCATCGATCGGGCCGACGACCACGTTCGCCGACATGGCCTCGGCGACCATGGCATGGACCTCGGCCCCGGTGGAGTCCCGAAGCGTCACCGCCACGTCGATCGGGGGGAGCCCTCCCGCGATGTCCACCTGGACGAGGAGGTGGTCGACCGTTTCCATGTTGATGTAGGTCGTGGTGCTTCCGCCTGGATGAAGGGGAGTAGCGGTCACGACGGACAAGGATTGCGTCGGGGCCCCGCTGCCACCGCCGCACGATGTCGCAAGAAGGCAGGTCATGAGGACGCCGAGCACCACGATGTGCGCGATGTACACGGATGGAGATCGCATGGTTGCAGACTTTTCCTTTATTCCAACGGCCGTGGGGGCGGCCCATCCTCTCCTCATGATTTCGTCCACCGTGGATTGCAATGTCGATGAAGGTTTCATGCAGACTGGGAGGCGGGAGAGCCTCGGACTCATGCGATGGACTGGAAGGTTTCAATCCTCAGTGGTTTAGGGCGAATCTGTCTCGCGGCCATCCCCACGCATCCAGGCTAAAAAAATTCGGGAAACTACGTACAGAACGGTGCCGGGACGGCTGGACCTGGAGCAGGCTTGCGGCGAGACTGGGTCGGCCAAGAGACATCGGAGGTAACGATGAGCGACAACGGCACGACTTCTCCTTCTCGAAGAGCGTTCTTGAAGACGAGCGGCGCTCTGGCCGTGGGGGCTGCGGTGGCTCCGTGGACATCCCACATGCACCTCGGCGGTTCGGGCGAGATCAAGGTCGGCTTGATCGGCTGCGGAGGACGGGGGACGGGGGCGGCAAGGAATTGCGTGGCGTCTTCTGAAGGTGTTCGCATCTGGGCCATGGGGGATCTCTTCGCGGATCGCTTGGCGAGTTCAAAGCGGAATCTGGCTTCCCTGGGGGATGCCTTCGCCGTGGAGCCGGATCGAGAATTCGTCGGATTCGATGCCTATGAGAAGGTCATGGGGACCGACATCGATCTCGTGATCCTGGCGACGCCGCCGGGCTTCAGGCCGCTCATGGTGGAGGCTGCCGTCGCCCATGGGAAAAACGTCTTCATGGAAAAACCCGTCGCGGTCGACCCGGTCGGCATTCGTCGCGTCATTGCGGCTTCGGAGGTCGCAACAAAGAAGGGGTTGGCCATCGTGGCAGGGACCCAGCGTCGCCACGAGCAAAACTACCTGGAGGTCATGCAGCGGATTCACGATGGCGCCATCGGCGAGGTGGTCGGGGGCCAATGCTACTGGAACCAGGGGTTCCTCTGGGTTCACGCCCGAAAACCCGAGTACTCGGATATGGAGTGGCAGATTCGCAATTGGTTGTATTTCACCTGGGCCTCCGGTGACCACATTTGCGAACAGCACATTCACAACATCGACGTCATGAATTGGGCCTTGGGCGGTCCGCCGATTCGCGCCATGGGGATGGGCGGGCGGCAGGTCCGCACGGCTCCCGTGTGCGGACACATCTTCGACCATTTCGCCATAGAGTTCGAGTACCCCAATGGAGCCATCATTCAGAGCATGTGCCGACAGATCGACGGCACGAAGGGGCGCGTGGGAGAACACCTCGTGGGGACCAAGGGGCATGCCAACCCAGGGCGCTGGATCAAGGGCGTGGAGGATTTCCGCTTCCGCGGCAAGCGGAGGGATCCTTACGTCCAAGAACACGCGGATCTGATCGCCAGCATTCGAGCGGGGAAACCCTTGAATGAGGGCCGCCGCGTTGCCGAAAGCACGCTGACGGCCATCATGGGGCGAATGAGCGCCTACACGGGGAAAGAGATCACCTGGGACTTCGCTCTCAACTCTTCCCAGTTGGATCTCAGCCCACCGCGCTACGAGTTCGGGCCTCTGGCGACGCCGAAGGTGGCCATGCCGGGAAGGACGCCCCTCATCTGAGCCGGAGAAGGGGGCGCCCTCTTGGCGATGGGATCATCGCTCGAGGTCGCGGGACTCGGCCTCGAGGATCTCGGTCGTCGTGAGGGCGTCCTCCAAGGTGACAGGCGGACGCGTTTCCGCGTGCACAGCCCTCACGAACGCCGCCACCTCCGCTTCGTATCCCGACCGCTCAGGAAGAGGGATCTCCTCCCAATCCGTGGCTCCCTTGCGACGCACGAGGAGAGGGGCTTCCCGGTCGGACCGGTACTCCGCGACGGCGCTCTCCATGACGACCGTGTACTCCATGCGGAAGGGGAACCCCTCCGGCATGTCCCACGCTCCCTCGGCGGTGACGTGGTCGGGATGGCCGTCATAGTCGTAGCAACCGGTGACGTGCAGGGGATGCCCGGTGGTGCGCACGGCGCTTGGGACTCCGAAGGCGGCAGTGATGAAGTCGACGTCGTGAATATGGAGATCGAAGAGGGCGCCTCCGGACTTGGCGAGGTCACCGTAGAATTCCTTCGACCACGTCGGAGAGGGCGAAAGGCGGCGGAACGTGCCCGAGAGCGGGGCACCCCATCTGCCCGCCTCGATCTGTTCGATGAGCCAATCCCAACCCGGCCAAAAGCGCATGCACATCGCGGGCATGATGATGGCGCGGCTCGCCTCCCGTGCTGCGATCAGCGTACGAATCGCCGAGGATTCGAGAGCCACGGGTTTCTCGACGAGAACGTTGATGTCGGCGCGGAGCGCCGCCAACGCCATGTCGACGTGGGTGTCCGTACGGGTGCAAATGCTGACGAGATCCACATCACCCGACGTGATGAGATCCTCTCCGGATGCGTAGGCCTTGACCATGCCGGGATCGAAGAGGCGCTCCTCGTTGGCCGGAGTCTCGAGATTGCCCATGGCCTTGGCTCGGCCGGTGCGGCGGTCGGCGCAGGGGTCGGCGACGGCCGCAAGCACGCAGGGCCATCCCGCGGCGGCAGCGGCTTGGACGGCGCGGACGTGGACCTGCCCCATGAACCCCAGTCCGATGACGCCATACCGTAGAGCGGGCCGGCTCATGACGAGGTTCCGTTGGCCGGCCGGCGTTTGCGGACGAAATCCCGAGCATGGACGATGTCCCGAATTCTGTCGTCTCCGGCTTCACGCTCGATGAGAAGATCACACGGGCGCCGGCAACGGCGCCAGATTTCGAAGACTTCGTCCCAGTCGACAGCGCCATCGCCGACGCGGACCTCTTCGCCCCAGATGCCGGGCTCGGCGGACGGCAGGGCATCCTTGACGTGCATCTGGAGCGTCTTCTCGGAGAGAATTCGGAAAGCGTGCCCGGGCTCTCCCATGCCGTAAAGGATCATGTTGGCGGGATCGAAGTTGATGCCCAGGTTCGGGGCATCCAGGCGGCCGAGAAACTCGAGGAGATGCGTGGCCTTCTCCTGGCCGGTTTCCAGCCCCACGCGAAGGCCGCGGACTTGCGCATCCTCGGCAAAGGTTGCAATACGTTCGCCCAAGGTTCGGTAGGCGCTGTCGTCGGGGTCGGACGGAAGGAAGCCCCCGTGAAACGTGATGAGGGAGGCGCCGAAACTCATGGTGAGCTCGAGGGCCCGAATCCATCTCGAGTGATTCTCGTCCCAGTGACAGTCGGGTACGAGACCCCCGGTCCGCCGAATGCTCTCCAGGGACGAATAATCTTCGCCGAGAGTGGTCATCATGGTGGAGACGACCGTGATGCCGGCCGCCTCCAACACGGAGAGCATGGTGGGCAGCTCCATGGCGCCGTCGATGAAAGGGGTGAGGTCGAGTTGCAGGACCGACAAGCCGGTCTCCGCCACTTTGTCCACCAAGTCCTCGGGAGAGGTGGGCTGAAGGGACCAGGAACAAACACCAAGGTGCGTCATGACTTTCGGCGCGCGAGCTCCTCTGGAGGAACGAAGGTACGCCCACCAGGACTCGAACCTGGGACCTACGGATTAGAAATCCGTTGCTCTATCCGGCTGAGCTATGGGCGCGGGAAGGAGTGCCCCCGTCGCGATTCGAACGCGAAATACCGGCTTCGGAGGCCGGTGGTTTATCCGGTTAGCCTACGGGGGCGGAGTGCCGGACGGACCCGGCGGGGGATTCTGACAGGGGTCGGCGACGCCGCCAAGACGACGCCGCCCCTTCGAATGTCAGAATCAGAGATCGTGGGCGCGAACCGTGGAGCGCTTGTTGCTTTGCGCACGGTTGCAAGCGTCGGCGATGAGGCCATGAACGGCGTCATTGAGGGCTTCCAGCAGTTCGCCGGAAGTCATGCAGCCGTTGGCCTTGATCGTCGCCTTCACCTTGCTGCCGACGATGAGCGTCTCGCCGCCCTTCTTCTTCGACGCCTTCTTCTTGGTGGTCTTCTTGGCCATGAGAGCTTTTCCTTCGAAAGTGCCAATTCCCGGAAAGGAACCCCTTTCCCTCCCAGTTGGCCGGATCCTACGCTGGAAAGGAGACAAGGCAAGCCTGGAATCCGTGATTTGAGCGCACAGAGGGCCTCTGACGAGGGAATCTCTTGGCCGAGCGAGCCCGGGACGTCGTTGTTGGAAGGGGGGGGATCGCCTTGATGATGGCCGGGGCGCGGAGTATCCTCTGCGCGCTCGGGACCGAGAATTGCTCGGAGAACGAGACTCCTGCGGGAGCCCGATGGAGGATGTAGCTCAGTTGGTTAGAGCGCCAGGTTGTGGCCCTGGAGGTCGTGGGTTCGAATCCCATCATCCTCCCCTCACTCGTCTTGGGAACATTCGGACGAGTCGGCCTTCCGCGTCGAAGCGGTTGAGCCGGAGCGCGGACATGATAGAGTTCGCGCCGACTTTGCTCGTGTAGCTCAGTTGGCAGAGCAGGTGATTCTTAATCACCGGGTCCAAGGTTCGAATCCTTGCACGAGCACTGAAAAGGGGCGCCGGGACGTCAGTCCTCGGGGCCCCATTCTTTTTCTTCTTCTTTGGATTCCGAGGCCATTTTTTCGGGCCATCCCCACCAGATCGCAGCCACCAGGGCGGCTGGAAAGACCTGCAGCAGGAGCCGGTGAAGAGACGTGGGAATGTGCCAATCCAGGTCGGCGTACGAGAGCAGATAGACTCCGAACCACGCCGCAAGGGTGAGAACGACAAACGCCACCGCCATGAGAGTGCCCGGGCGACGTCGGCGATCTCGTCCAGTTCCGAGGATGGCCAAGGGGAGAACGACCCACCCGGCGCCCCAGCGTTGGAACCCGCGAAGGGGACTCCACTCCTCCCGGAAGCCCCGTGCGACGCGACGCCACCGGGCGGCGTCCGAGAGCTGTGACCACGTCGAACTCAGGTTTTTCATCATGTCGTTGGGCGGTGCCCAAAGGGTCTTGAAGAGAAGGTGTACGGCCAAGGGCAGGAACGCTCCCGCCGCAATGGGTCTGAGTCTGCGAAGAATCACGCCGCGGCGTCGGACAAAGACGCCGACCAGAAAGACCACAAGAAGGAGAGCCGCCAGGGGTATTCCTTCGTTCTTCGACCACGGCAGCAGACCGAAGGCGAACCCCGTGAGCAACGGCGACGTCAGCGGCCGTTCCTCCAACTCTTGGGCGAAGCCGTCCAAGGCAAGAATCACCAGATAAGCGACGATCGGGTCCACGTATTGAAGGTGGAGGTAGATCAACAGCTCCGGCGTGGACGCCAACAGGAGCACCGCGCAGCACGCGGCGGTCGAACCGGAGACCCGATCCACGGCCCGCCACTGGGCGGCCAACAGACCCAGGCCGAAGAGGGCAAGGATCAAGGCTTGAGGCGTCGGACTCCGAGTCCCCTCGATGTGCCAAGCCGCGGCAAACACACCTGGTAGGAGCCCCGGATAGTCTCCGTGGTGGGAAGCGGGAATCGCCCGGAGAATGGGGCCGGCGCGGGTGGGCGCTTCGTCGAGGATTCGGGCAGAAACCTGCCAGATCACGACGGCGTCATAGCCCCCTCGTGGGTTTCTCGCGTCCGCCCGGCCTACCATCCACGCCGAAGCGCTGAGCACCGGGACGAGCGCCGCGACCAGCCACCTGGGGGGTGATGACGACCGCTGTTCGGGCGGGGCATGTTCCGCTGGCCGGGTCAGGATGAACAATGCCGCACCGGGCAAGGACGCCAGAGCGAGGAGAGCCCATGACGATGGCGGGGCGATGCCCATGAGTCCGGCGCCGACGTAGACCAGCGAGCCTCCCCCGAAGCCCACGGCGGGGGCGAACGCCAAGGCGTCGATGGCGGAACGAAACCCCCGCCGACACGGACGATGTCGCCGGCCGATGAGATAGGCCAGAATCCAACCCACGGTGAAAAGGAATACAGGCGCCGTCATCGGTCCCTCTCGGGGTGGGTTACGAGTATGGCCATCGTCGTCGTGACGGGAACGACGCGATGCGGGAGATGCTCGGCCTCACACCACGCCTGGAAAAGAGCGATGCGCGCGTCGAGTTTTTTGGCGTCGGCATAGTCGCAGACGATCGCGAAGCCCGCCCTCAATCGGCGGAGAATCGACGCTTGGTCGAAGTCATGGATCAGCACGGCGGGTGCCACGGCCCATTGTGTGGTGGCGATGCGGTGGCCGAGGGTCCTCGTCGCAGGCAGATCCGTGTCGTAACCGAACTCGGGAATCCCCCGTGATGCCGTCCTCAGTCGGAGAAAACGTTCCGTCCCCCAGAGTTCCCTCGGCCCCCGTTCGAGCCCGCCGAAGGTCCTCCAGGATTGCGAAAGCCCCGTGACCGCGACGAGGATGGCCGCGGCGGGGAGAAGACTTCGCGAGATGAAGCGTGCCTGGAGCATGGCGCTTGATACCATGAAGGGTCCAAAACCGGAAACGACGGGGTCGCGATGCCCCGGGGAGCTGCCGCCGCACCGCCATGAAAACCTTCCCGCAACTTGAAAACGGTTGGGATCCGAGTCGGGGCCGCGACGACTTCCTCCCGATGACTCCGGAGACGTCCCGGGAGCGCTTCGGCGGTCCCCCGGACATTCTCTTCGTCACGGGCGACGCGTACATCGACCACCCGTCCTTCGCCATGGCGATCCTTGGACGTGTCCTCGAGGCCGCGGGTTTCAAGGTGGCGTTGCTCACCCAGCCCGACTGGCGCACGGTCGATGCCTTTCGCGCTTACGGGCGACCGCGACTGATGTTCGCCGTCTCGGCGGGCAACATGGACTCCATGATCAATCACTACACGGCCAATCGTCTGCCGCGTTCCGACGACGCCTATTCTCCGGGGGGCAAGGCGGGCGCCCGCCCGGATCGCGCCACGGCGGTCTATTCCCAGCGATGTCGCGAGGCCTTTCCGGGTGTCCCCGTGGTCGTCGGCGGCGTCGAGGCCTCATTGAGGCGGCTGGCTCATTTCGACTATTGGTCGGACACGGTCAAGCCCAGCATGCTCGTCGCCTCCAAGGCGGATCTCCTCGTGTTCGGAATGGGCGAACGTCCCATCCTCGAGATCGCCGAAGGACTGTCACGGGGAAAGTCGCCGAAGGAACTCAGGGACCTGAGGGGGGTCACCTACATGTTGGGCAGAAAGGAGCCCCTGCCGGCGTTCCCCGTCGCGATGAGGGCTGCCGGGACGCCGGACGACGACACTCTCGAGCTTCCCTCGTATGAGATCTGCCGCGAGGGAGGCGTCCCCTTCGCGATCGAAACCCGAACCATCCACCACGAGAGCAACCCCTACAA
The DNA here is from genome assembly GCA_964559135.1 of uncultured Planctomycetia bacterium. GTDB lineage: Bacteria > Planctomycetota > DRQF01 > DRQF01. The sequence goes on along the minus strand of CAZLGG010000087.1, from coordinate 6,719 downwards.
CGGCCGGCGACTGATCCAGGATCACGGGGGCCGGCGTGTCGTGCAGAATCCCCCATCTTTGCCTCTCGATCAGCAGGACATGGACGCGATTTACGACCTGCCCTACCGACGTGCCCCACATCCCGCGTATGGCGACGCTCGCATTCCAGCCTGGGAGATCATCAAGTCCAGCGTCACCATCATGCGAGGATGCTTCGGTGGGTGCACGTTCTGCTCGATCACGGCTCACCAGGGGAGGATCGTGCAGTCCCGGTCGAAGGCTTCGATCATGGCCGAGGTCGATGGTCTGCGCGACGCCCCGGGGTTCACGGGCGTCGTTTCGGATTTGGGCGGACCGACCGCCAACATGTACGAGATGCGATGCAGCAGACCCGAAGTCGAAGCCAAGTGTCGCCGACTCTCGTGCGTCCATCCCACGATCTGCAAGCTCTTGACGGCCTCGCACGGTCCCCTCAAGGACGTGCTGAAGGAGGTGAGGGAGCGAGCGCACGTGAAGAAGGCGCTGATCGCCAGCGGCATCCGCACCGATCTCGCACAAAGGGATCCGGAATACGTGCGGGAACTGGCGGCTCACCATGTCGGCGGCATGTTGAAGGTCGCGCCCGAACACGCGAGTCCCCGTGTTCTGCGCATGATGAAGAAGCCGAGCATCGAGGACTTCGACCGTTTCATGGATGTCTTTTTTGAGGAAAGCCGGAAGGCGGGAAAGCGCCAGGGAATCGTTCCCTACTTCATCGCCTCCCATCCGGGGTCCGATCTCGACGCGATGATCGAACTTGCGCTGTACCTCAAGCGAACGGGGTTGAAACCCGATGCCGTTCAGGATTTCATCCCGGCGCCGATGGACTTGGCGTCCGCCATGTATCACACGGGCTTGGACCCGATCACGCTGAAGCCCATCCCCGTGGCGAAAAAACTCCGCGATCGGAGGTTCCAGCGAGCGCTTCTTCAGTTCTTCAAGCCCGAGAATTGGTTCGAGGTGCGCGAGGCGCTCAGGTCGGCAGGGCGCATGGACCTTGTCGGTGACGGACCCGAGGCGTTGATCCCTTCCAGAGCGCCGAGGGCGGCCCTCGAGCGTCGGCGGCAGCGTGCCCGGCGAGACGTGGGGGATGCGAAATCGAGGTCTTCAGGGTATCGTCCGCACCGCAAGGGATTCACCAAGCAGGTCCGCAACGACCGTAAATCCAAGTGAGTGAGCCATGTCCAACAAGACCATCGACGGGTGGAGAAGCCCGGTCCTCAACAAGGAGATGCCGATCGTTCGTTACGGCGACTTCGGCATGCCTGTTCTCTTCTTCCCGACTGCGGCTGCGGATTATCTCGAGTATGAACGATTCCGCCTCATCGAGGCCATCCAGCCCTACATCGATGGAGGACTCATCAATGCCTTCTCCATCGACAGCATCAACAAGGATGCGTGGCTGAACGAGAAGGTCGTGCCGGAGGAAAGGGCGTATCGACAGTATCTCTTCGACCGCTACGTCGTCGAGGAGGTCGTGCCTTATATCCGCGGCGCGTGTCAGACTCCGGACATCAAGATCGTGACGACCGGCGCGAGCTTCGGGGCCTATCACGCGATGAACGAGACTCTCAAGCACCCGACGATTTTCTCCGGCTGCATCGCGATGTCCGGGTGTTTCGACATTCGCAAGTCGTGCGACGGATACCACGACGAGAATGTCTACTTCAACAATCCGATCGAGTATATCCCGCGCTTGGAGGACCCGGAGATCCTCGAAGCGTTGCGCCGATGCCGTCTGACGATCGTCACGGGACAGGGCGACTACGAACACCCCGATAATTCGAAGGAGATGGCCGCCGTTCTCGAGGCGAAGGACATCCCGGTGAATCTGGATCTGTGGGGCGCGGACGTTCCCCACGATTGGCCGAGCTGGAACAAGATGCTCCAGCACTACATCCCGCTTTATTTCGCATGAGGGGCAGTCGGATCCTCGGGCTTGCCGCGGCCCTTCTTCTCTTGGGCGGCGCGTGCGGCAAGCGCGCGATTCGGAGCGCCGCTTCGACGACGAACAGCCCCGTCACGGTGAACGAGACGAAGGCCGAGCTGCTCGCCCCCGTGAAGGATAGCGGGCCAAATGGGAAGGCCCTTTTCATTCGAAACTGCGCGGGGTGTCACGGCATCAACGGGGATGGCAAAGGCAAGACCCCCACCGAACGTCCGCCCAGGGACTTCGCCAAGGGGGGATTCGCTTTCGGGAACTCCCGCGAGGCGTTGTTTCGCACCGTATCGAAGGGGATGCCGGGACGTTCGGATATGCAACCGTTCGAGAATCGCTTGAGCGAGGCCGAGCGATGGGCGGTCGTAGACTACGTCTTGACCCTGGTCCCCCAGCGTTCCCAGGATTGGATGGCGGGTGCGGAGATGCGCGTCGATGATGAGGTGCGCTGCGTTTGGGGAAAAATCCCATCCTTGGCGAAGGGGTGGCCGGAGATTCCAAGGGGCCTGGTCATCGGACTGACGAATGGGATGACCCTCGTTTGGGGTCGGGAGCCGGCCTACCGCCAAGCGGTCCTCGGCGGACCCTTTTTGAAGCGGAGCGATTGGGGCGGCCGCGGGGGGCAGGCTCTGGAGTTGCTAGGCGACGTGATCTTTGCCCGCCGACCCCGAACGACTCCCCCCTTTCTCGCCGATGGATTGCCGCTCCGGTCCCATTGGAGGAGTGCGTCGACCCTGGCCGGGGATCGGGCGGTCCTCCGATATGATCTCCTGGACGAAGTGGGACTCGTCGCATCGCTCACCGATGAAGTCGCCCCCGACCGGGACGGCTGGCGACGCACCCTGTCGGTGAAGCGTGCGGCGAACCCAGGCCGAGACTTGGCATTCATCCTTTCCGGCCCGGAGGATTCCGGGGTGACGCTCGATGAGGGATCGGTTGTGTTCTCCATGGAGGGGCGTCCCTCTCTGCGCTTGACGCTCGAGGCCGGACGTATCCAAAAAAGAGAGCACAGCCTCATTCTTCCCATCCCTTCCGAGAACGTGGCGATGATCGCCTGGCGCGTTCAACGGGTTCGCGAGGAACAGGACAGCCGGGAGAAAACGCGATGACATCTCCTCGCCGGTGGATCACTGTGGTCATTTGGTCTCTCGTGTCCGCCCTTCCCATCGCGGCGCAACAGAATTCCGAGGCGGAGTTTTATCGCCTGGTGGAGATGCCCGGTCCCAGGGGCGAGATCATCGAGGTCGGGGGCCTGGACTTCTTTTCAGACGGTCGCATCGCCGTCTCGACGCGACGTGGGCAGGTCTGGATCGTCGAATCGGCCGACGGGGAGAGGTCCACTCCGACGTTTCACCTGTTTGCAGAGGGACTCCAGGAAGGACTGGGCCTCCATGTGGTCGACGACGTCATCCATGTGCTGCAACGAGGAGAACTCTCCCGGTTGTTGGATCTGGACCGCGACGGACGTTGCGACACCGTGGAGTGCGTGACCGATGACTGGGGATACTCGGGCAACTACCACGAGTTCGCATTCGGATTACCCAGGGATCGGTCCGGCAATTTCTACATGGCGCTCAACGTGGCGTTTTCTTCTCCCTGGTGGCACGCACGCTCGGAGGTGCCCTATCGAGGGTGGGTGTTGAAAGTCACGCCTAAGGGGCGAGTGGAGCCGATTGCATCGGGCGTGCGGAGCCCCTGCGGATTGGCGTTGAATGGGGACGACGAACTGTTCCTTTCGGACAATCAGGGGGACTGGGTGCCCTCGTCGCCGATCTACCACATACGACCGGGAAAGTTCTACGGTCAACCGGCGAGCCTCGCATGGCGCGATGACTGGCGGAAGCGGCATCCCGACGGCTGGCCGAGTTTGACCGACCCTCCCGACGTCGAGCGGGCGGAGGCGGCGATCTGGATCCCCTACGGATGGTCCCGATCGACCGGAAATCTCGTTCTCGATCGGACGGGCGGGGCGTTCGGACCCTTCAAGGGGCAGTTCTTCGTGGCGGAGATGACCAACGGCAAGGTCCTGAGAGCTCAACTCGAAAAGGTAGGGGGGGAGTATCAGGGGGCGGTTTTCCCGTTCCGTGACGGAGTCGGCTCGGCTCTTCGCGTGGCCTTTTCGCCCAAGGGACGACTCGTCGTCGGGCGGACCCAGCGTGGTTGGGGCGGCCAACCGCCGGGCGAAGGTCTCGCACGCCTCGAGTGGACGGGTGTCGTCCCCTTCGAGGTGGAGTCGGTGCATCTGGCGAAGGACGGCTTCGACCTGAGGCTGACGTTGGAGGCGAGATCGTTGCCAGACGCTGAGGCTGTCGACGTTTTGGAATACGACTATGACTGGTGGTGGGAATACGGTTCACCTGAGAAGCGTGTGAAGCATCTCAAGGCATCGACGGTGAAGTTCGGAGCGACGCACCGGGACCTCCACGTTTCGATTCCCGGTCTTCGAGCGGGAAAGGTCGTGCGAATGACCCTTCCACCGATGGTTTCGGAGTCCGGACGGTCCTTGCTCCATCCGGTGTTCGCCTACACCATCAATCGCACGCGCGAGCGCCCGGACGTTCGGATCCCGGTCGCCAAACGCGTTCCGGCGCCCCGCCCGCGGGAGCGCAACAACGAGGGCTACATCTACCTCACGCGCGGTGATCCGAAGCCGTTTTGGAAGCCTGGTGGACCGGACTGGTCCTACGCGCCCGTTCAGATGGCTTCGGACGACCGACGAAGCCTTCGCAGCGGAGAGGGGATCAAGGGAGCTGCCGCCTGGGCAGCCCGAGGAGAGCCCTCGACCGCCCTCGCGACGACACTCCCTCACGGCTCGATGCAGTGCTGGTTCGAGGTGATGCTGGCGGAAGGGGCGAGTGCGGAAGTCCTCTTCGAGGGGCGCTATGCGCTCCGACTCGAAGACGACCCCTCGCGATTCGGGGCCCTGCCGCCGTCCGCCGGTTTCGGGGGAAAGTCTCCGGATCGGAGCGGCTATGCGGGTGCTGGAAAGTGGAACTCGTTCTCGATCGCATTCGATGCTCCGCGTTTTGACGGGTCGGGAAGGAAGATCGCCCATGCCCGGCTTGCTCGGGTGAAGCTCTTCGACACCCTTTTGCACGAGAATGCCGAGTGGCCCGGTGTCTCGGACGGTGCCGTCGTGGCGGGAGAAGCCGGAAGCGGGCCGTTCGTTTTCCGGGTCTTGAAGGGTTCCGCCGCCATCCGTGGCGTGAGTTGGAAGCGGGTCACCGGGCCTTCGGACGAGACGTCCTTCGAGCGGCTCTTTGACGGCCTGTCACTGAGTGGATGGGATGTGAAGGGATTCGCCGTGCACGAAGGTGCTCTTGTGGCGAAGGCACCCGAGGCCCACGCGTTGGCGCGGAATTTCCGGATGCGCTTCGGCGAGCTGAGGTTCTGGGTGAAATGGGCGGGGGCTCTTCAAGTGGATCTGGCCCTCGGCGCCTCCGAGGGGGAGAAACCGGATTCCGTCGTTTCGCTTGGGCGGGACACCCTGGCGGGACGACTCGTGCCGGAGGACATGTGGTGCGAGGTCAGAGTTCGTCGTGGGGTCGTGGAGGGGGGCTGGCGCGATACTGTTTTCCTCAACGACGAGCCGGTCCAGGTGGTCGAGCACGAGGGCACGCCCAGGATCGGCGGCGTCGCGTTCCGGACTCGCGGGAGCGACGGACAGGTGCGGCTGCAAGACCTTCGGGGCCGTCCCGCGCGGTGATGGGTGGATTGCAACTTGGGGGACCCGCTGAGCCCGGTCAGTCGATGCGGCGGATGTAGCGGGAGGCATAGCTTCGGACTTCGCGCCCGTTCAGCACGTGGAACTCTCGGAGCCTGTCGATGACGGCCCCTGAGAAGCGCTTGAGGGGCAGGTGAATCGGTATCTTGCCGTATCTCCTCGCCAGTCTCCTCCAGGACGCCTTCAAGGGAATGGGTGCGACCACGGCGACATGCTTTTCCCGTGAATGGAAAAAGGCCCCGGCAAGGAGGCGCTCTTCGAGCGATGTCGCGTGCTGAAGCCGAGGGTCGGTCCAGATATCCGGAAGGGGCCTGGGGGGAAAAAGAAAGAACGCGCCGCCATACCGAGCCCGTCCGATGCCGGGTCCCACCAGGTCTTCCATGAAATCCGTGGCGTAAAAAACCAGCGTCGATTCCTCTTCGTGCTCCGCCATCCATGTGGAACGCCAGGGATAGTCTTCCGCACGAGCGGGCACATCGAAGAGGAACACGACGACCTCGAGGGTGCCCTGAGCGGGGGGGCTCTCCTTGACGTAGAGCTCGCCCGTGTGCCAGTGGCGGAGGGTCTCTCGAATGTCGAGGCCGTCCTTGATGGAGGATGTGAATTTCTCGGATCGGGCCAGATCCTCGCCAAGCATCTCCAGGGCTCTCTCGCGGACGTGGAGATTGAAACTCTCGATCCGGTGATCCTCGGGCGGGAAAGAACATTGGGCAGCCGGATTCCATCCATGGCGCCAATGTTTCTTTTCCGGTTCGTCCGGCTCGCGCTTGAGCTCGATCCGCTTCCAGAGAATCTCCTGGCCGGGAAGTCGATTGATGAGGCGCACCAAGCCTGCTCCGGGCAACTCGGCGGCATCGATTCCCATACGGAGCGCGGACTCCTCCTCGGCGGGCGCCCACGGGTATTGCTTGGCGACTTCGATCAGGGCGGCGGCGAAGCGGTCACCGAGCGTCTGTTGCGCGGCGGTCACCAGGGTTGCCAACTCCGGTCGGAGGCGGTTTTGGAGCAAAGTGAGGTTGCGGGCGTACTGAAGAAAA
>CAZLGG010000086.1:0-16674 GCA_964559135.1 uncultured Planctomycetia bacterium | reverse complement strand
AGGGTCTTCTCCGTGGCTCCGTGCCTCCGTGAGAGGAAAACCGGAACGTCAAAGAGGCCCCGAACACTTCCTCGCCAGCCGTAGCACGGGCGGGACGTCCAGGATCCGGGGGAGGCGACGGACGATCCCTCCCCCGGGTCATGGCGTCAGAAGGCGGCCGTGGGGTGATCCCGGTCCATGCCCCGATATTGGAGAGCCTCGAACAGGTGGGCGTCCTCCACGGTCGGAGACGCTTCCAGATCGGAGATCGTTCGGGCCACCCGAAGGACCTTGACGTAGGCTCTGGCCGACATGCCGAGGTTGTGAAGCATCTCGACCAACCGCCGGCGCCGGGTGCGGCCCAGCCCGCAGAGCTTCTCGAGGGCCCGCCCCGGAATGCGGGCGTTCAAACCGAATCCCAGGGCCGCGTTGCGCTCGGCCTGCATACGTCGAGCCCGATCGACGGACCGACGGACCGTCTCGGAGTCGTCGGGCCCGCGCACCTCGAGCAGGTGGGTCAGAGGAACCCGCCTCACCGGCACCTGCAGATCGATGCGATCCAGTAGAGGTCCGGAGATGCGCGCGGTGTATCGCGCCACCTCCCGAGGCGTACAGCGGCAGGGCCGCTCCCCGTCACCCTTCCATCCGCAGGGGCAGGGGTTCATGGCCGCGACGAACATGAGGTCGGCGGGGAAGGTCCGCGTCAGGCTCGCTCGAGCGACCGTGACATGGTGGTCCTCGAGAGGCTGTCGCAGCGACTCGAGCGCCCCCTTGTCGAACTCGGGCAACTCGTCGAGGAAGAGAACGCCGCGGTGGGCCAGGGTGACCTCCCCCGGGCGAGGCCGAACCCCTCCTCCCACCAACGCCTGACGCGACGCCGTGTGATGGGGAGCCCTGAATGGAGGCGCATAGAAGGAGCCCTTCCGCGAGAGGCCCACGGAGGCGTGGATGCGTGCGACGTCGAGGGCTTCCTCCGCCGAGAGGCGAGGAAGCACGCCGGAAAGAGCGCGGGCCAGCATGGTCTTCCCGGAGCCGGGGGCTCCATACATGAGGAGGTTGTGCCCGCCGGCGACGGCGACGGCGAGCGCCCGAACCGCGGCCGCTTGCCCCTTCACCTCGGCCAGGTCGACACCCGCAGGGCGTTCGTCGAGCGGCGGCCTTTGGCCGATGACCGTCTCGCCCTCGGTGCGGCCGGCCAGGTAGGCGATGGCGTCGGAGACGTGGTCGACGGGAATGAGCTTGAGGCCCTCCACCCACCGAGCCTCCTCCAGGGACGCTCGAGGCAGGATCAACCCATCATCCCCCAAGGCCCTGCACAACATTGCGGTGGGAAGAGCCGCTTCGAGTCCGCGTACCCGACCGTCGAGACCGATTTCGCCCGCGACGAGGTGCTTGCCGGCGCGAGGGAGAGCGATCCCGCCGACGAGCGCGGCGTAGGCCACGGCGAGGGGAAGGTCGAGGGAGGTCCCCGCCTTCGGCAGGGTGGCGGGAGCCAGGTTGAACAGGACACTCCGGCCCGCCTGACGCAATCCCAATCTCGCGGCGGCCCCCCGCACGCGACGCCTGCTCTCCCGCACCATCATGTCGGGAAGCCCCACGATCAGGATGTCGTTCCCGCCTTCGGCGAGATCCGCTTCCACGTCGACCTTGCGCGCGCGGATCCCATCCAACACCGCGGACCGCACCTGCACCAGCCGTGCCAGGCGTTTGCTCTTGCCCTTCATGCCTTCATGACGCCACCGGTTCCCCGGAGGAGACGAGGATTCTGGATTCTCGTCGAGGCTCAGTCCGGGGGCAGGGTCAACGGAATCGTGCGCTGGAGGGCCGACGGCCTGAGAGCCGGCTTGAAGTCCGCATCGAGCCAGAGCAAAAGGGCGTCGAGATCGTCACGACATCGCGCCTCGTTCCCCGGACGAAACGACAAGGCGCCGTAGGCGAATCGGTCGCGGGAGAAGGCCAAACGCGAAGGCTTATAGGCCACGGCGAAGATGCGTCCCCGATCATCGGGGAGGAACCACAGACGGGGACGGCCTGCCGGACGACCATCGACGGCCGCGCGACGGACGGCGAATCCGATCGAACGGTCCTCCCAGTCGAGCGGGACGGCGCCGCCGTGAAGCCTCCGAACAATGGCTTCGGTCAGAGCGCGACGGGGATCGCCCTCCTCGAACGCCATCGCCTCCAGAGGCGGCCGGGTCATCGTATCGCCGTCTCCGTATCCCTGGTCACGAGCCGGCCGAGGTCGCCCGACACGGGGTGAGGTCGAAGTTCCCGCCGAAAGCGCCCCGCCGCCAAGGTTCGCATCAATCGCTGCTTCAGGGCGTGGACGCGGAAGGCCCAATCCCTGGGGACGAGATACTGGGCGTCATCCGGGTTGACGATGAGCGACACCTCGATGTTGGGAGCCACGCCCATGGGGATTCCTGCTTTGCGGCAAGACCGGTGCATGGCGCGCATGACGTCCCTCATGGCGTCCGGATCGGGAGACGGGTAGTCCTCCATGTCCGACCCGATCACCGGCCGAAAGATGCAGACGGTCGGAAAAGCCCCCACCGAAGTGATGTAGTCGATCGCCCGCAAGGTATCCTCGAGGGGCTCCACGCCCGCGATGATCTCTCCCGAGCACGCCCCCTTGGGGAGTTTCCCCTGGCAGTACTCGAGGGAATCGAAGAACGCCTGCTGCCCCACCGTGGCCTCCTTGCCGGGCAAGAGCTTGGCGAACCACTCCGGGTTGTGGAATTCGTAGCAGAAGGAGAAATGGTCGGCGCCCAGATCCATCAGCACGTCGTACTTCCAGTGCTCCGCCGCCAGGACCGGGACGCACTGGATGCCCGTGAGCAACCCGACCCGCTCCTTGACGGCTTTCACGTAGGGCGCGATCTGCTCGAGACCGCGACCGTTCTGATAGCCGGTGTTGAAATGGACGAAGGTGACGCCCGACTCCTCCTTGGCCGCCCTCGCCACCTCGACCACGTCGTCCAGGTCCTTCTCCGCCACCTCGTTGACACCGACATTCGCGCCGGTGGTGCAGAAACGGCAGTTTTTCGGTTCCTTGCCGTACCAGTACATGCAGGAATTCGAGACGTAGATGCCCAGGTAGGTTCCCTGCAGCACGCCCACCCGATGCATGGGAACGCCGCGGGAGGTCTTTCGGTCGTACCAATCGGGCTCGGGGGGGATGATGACCGGGTAGTGCGCGCACTCCCTCTCATCCTCCACCCGATAAGCGCCGTCAAGTTTCGAGAGGAGAAACGGCGTGGTCTCGACGAAATCTTCCTCGACCGGCACGTTGAGCCAAAGGTCCTTCAAATCGCCGGGAATGACCATCTCCAGGCCGGAGCCGAGCCCCGCTCGGGTCCGGGCGACATGGCGCGCATCCTGCTCGAGTTCACAGGATTCGTGAATCCTCAGCCCCCGGCAGAAGAGCTCGATCTGAAGTTCGCCCGGATTCAGCATGCTGCGTCGTCGCTCCCTTGGGCGATTGTGGCAGGCAGGGCGATCCGAACCAAGCGGAACGAATCTTATCCGCCCCGCGTTATTCTTGGCGTTGGGGGAAAACTCGATCGTGTCCTATTCTGGACGACCGCCCCCAGCCGAAAGAACGGGAGGCGGCGAATTCACTCCCGCCGGGTCCCTTTTCCGCGGGAGGGGGTCTCGATGTGGTCTCGGAAAGGAACACGATGATTCAGAGCATCCCTGGCAGTCAGCCCCTGCGCCAAGTCGCTGGATTTCTCCTCGTAGCCGCCGTCCTCACCATCTCGGGGGACTTTCTCATCGCCCAGGACGACGCTGCGACCCTGGTGAAAGAGATGCAAGGCGCCCCCATGGCCAAGGTCTGGACGCTCTCGCAGAAGCTGATCGCCCTTGACGAAGACGGGCTCGACGCCGCTCGAGCCGGGCTCGCGTCGGAGGACGAATCCACCCGACTGGGGTCCGCGCGCGCCCTTTTGATGCTGGGTGAGGAGGACGACGCCATCCAGGCTCTCCTGGCCCTCGTCAAGACATCCAAGAATCACGAGGTCAGCGTCGAAGCGATCAACGCGCTGGTTGAAGGGGACATCGTCGAAGCCGCCGCGGATCTTTGGAAACTGCGATCCAGCGTGCTGGCGCCGAACGTGCGGATCAAACTCCTGTGGGCCGCATGGAAACTCTCCTCCCAATACCGACGAGAGGCGTCGGACGCCCTGAAAGCCATCCTGTCGTCATCGGACCCTGACACCCGCTTCGCGGCCGCACTCGCTCTCGCCGACATCGACGACTTCGAGACAGCTCTCCCCTACCTGCAGCAACTGGAAGAGCAGCCCACGGAAGCAGGCCGTCAAGCCAAGCTCTATCTCAAGATTCGAATGCTGAACAAGTACCTCGTCCTTCTCTCGACACAGCGCAAAGAAACGAGTGAAGTGAATCCGTCGCCCCGTTCCAAGGGCGACGCGGAACGGTTTCCTCTCATCAAAGAAGCCCTCGATCTCATCGAGCAGGTTCACAATGAAGTGGAGGTGCAGGGGTGGAAGACCAAGGAGCTGGAATCCTTCATGGAGGAAGAGGCGGTCCGCGGGATGCTCCGTGCGCTCGACCCCCACTCCTCACTCTTCACGGCCGACGAACTCGAGGCTTGGAATTACGACCTCAACCCCAGTTACTCCGGCATCGGTTCCTACGTCCAGATGGACAAAGAAGACGGTCTGCTCATGCTGTCGCAGCCCATGTTCGGAGGCCCCGCCTGGGAGGTGGGCATCGAATCCGGCGACAAGGTGGTCTCGGTCGACGGCTGGGACGCGCGAGGCAAGGAGACCGAAGAGATCACGAGCCGTCTGAAGGGCCCGGTCGGGTCCGTCGTCAAGGTGGAAGTCTATCGCAGGGGCTGGGCCAAGACGCGCACCTTCGACATCGTCCGGCGGCAGATCAAGATCCCCACCGTCGTCTACGGCATGCTGCCGGGACAGGTGGGCTACTGCCGGCTCATCACCTTCGGAGGCGAGACCTCCGACGAACTCCAGCAGGCGCTGGAACAACTGGAGCGTGATGGGATGAAAGCCCTCATCCTCGACCTGCGGGACAACGGAGGTGGCTACCTTTCCGCCGCGGCGGCCATCGCGGGCAAATTCCTCGAGGGCCGAAAGGTCATCTGTTACTGGGAGGGGAAGCGGATCGAGCGCCGCTACGAACGGTCCGAGCCCGGCGAGAGGCACTTCAAGGAGCCGCTGGTCATTCTCGTGAACGGCCTGACCGCGAGCGCCAGCGAAATCGTGAGCGGCGCCATGCGTGACCACGACCGGGCCACCCTCGTCGGCACGCGCACTTTCGGCAAAGGCACCGTCCAGCGCACCCTCAAATTACGCAGTCGGAAGGACGAGCCCTTCCAGGATGAACTCCGCAAGGACGGCCGATGGAATCGGGGCGAGGCCTTCGAGGACAAGAACGGCAACGGACGGTACGACTTCGGCGAGCCCTTCACGGACAAGGCCTCGAAAAACGGCCGTTACGATCCGCCGGAGAAATACACCGACGCCAACGACAACGGTAAGCACGACGATGGTGAAGACTTCGTCGACGCGAATCACAACGGAAGCTGGGACGATGGCGAGGAGTTCGTCGACCTGAACGAGAACGGACGGTATGACCCGGCGCCTGAGATCAAGATCACCATCGCTCGCTACTACCTTCCGAAGGGTGAGTGCATCCACACCGAGAGAGACAAGCAGGGCAAGGTCATCAAGAAGGGGGGCGTTCTCCCGGACCTGCTCATCAAGCCTCGCCGCCTTGCGGGTTGGAAGGTCGAGGAGATGTCCAAAGTCCTCGAGACGCGCAAACTGAAGGAGTACATCGAAAAGACGATCATCCCCGACAAGGCTCTGTTCGAGAAACTGACCGTCACCGACAATTTGGACTGGAAGCTATATCCGGAATTCGACGCCCTCTACGAGTCCCTCAAAACGCCGCTTTCCAAGGACGATGTGCGGTTCCTTCTTCGCACGAGGGTCCGCCGCGCGTGGGCCGACCACAGTGGGCGCCCGATGATCGACGATTTCCAGGACGATCCCCAGATGCAGCGCGCCATCTACGAGGCCCTCCGAAAAGCCGGCGTGGAACTGAGCTCGATTCCCGAATACGGCATCTTCAAAGACTCCGTGCCCGAACCCGAACAAGACGACGCCACGGCGAAGAAGCGCTGACTGACCAACGGATGGCGACTCGCCGGGATCATCGGCGAAGTCGTTCAACATGGACGGGTCAAAGGAGGTAGGTTTGAACGCTTCCCGGGGAAACCTGCAGGGCCCGGCGACGAAGGGGATGCGAAGCCGACGATTCCAAGGGTCCGACCAGTTCATAGTCCCCAGGTGACAGCCCACCAACACGGTCACCCGGCTTCACGACGAGCGACAAGGGTCTGACACCCGATTGAGAACGTCCCTTGGAACGGAGTTCGAAGATGGAGGAACTCGATTCTCCTTCGAACGCGACCTCACCGGGGCTTTCCAGTTCGATATGAGCTTCCTCGACACTTCCCACCTCGGCCGCGGGCACGACGGTTCTCGACGCCGCGAGCGAGTAGGATCGAAGGATGCCTCCCCCTCGACTTCTTCTCGAAACCGTGCGGTAGACCTCGAGCCGGACGGGTTCGCCTCGTAGGACTTCGAAGCGCGTCTCGAGCTTCGCGCCGCCGAGAACGACTTCCTTCCTGGCGAACATTGGGGGAGGATGCGAGGCGAGAAGGAGTAGCCCCTTTTCGGTCACCATCCTTTCGTGGAGGATGCGAACATTCAATGTGACCGTGTCTGGTTCGATCCAGGGCAATTCCACGTCTTCGCCCTCTTGGACGTCAACAAGCAGGAGCGGGTCGGGAAAGCCGGCATCGACGAATGGCAGCAGAGACTTTGCGATCACGAGATAGGAACCGGCACACAGGTCGTCGAAAATGAGTCTTCCGTCTCGGCGGAATCCCGTGATGACGGCGCTCTCATCCACGACATGGAATGGCCTTTGAGGCGTGACTGGCAACATCTTCCAGGCACAGGGAGCCTCGCGGAAATCGGGAATGTCGGTCAAGCGAATCGTGGATCGCAAGATGTTCAGGTCCACATGGACATCCTCCCCGGCTTTCACCACGATGTTCTCTGCAACGATCGAACGTCCTCCCCACACCCATCGGAGTTCGTATCCACCTGGGCCAACCGTCGTCAGCACCACATGGGGCTCCTCGCTCAACGTCGCTCGAGACACGGGGATCGAAGCCGTTCCCGAGAATGCGGGGGAAGCCGTCGCGTAAAGTCGGAGCTCGCCGTGGGTGAGACCAACGGGGTCCACGAAAACGCGTTCGGCAGGCCTCATCACGAATTCGACGCTTCGCTGATCCGCTCCGGCAAGAGAGTTAACAGGCGCCGACACCGGCGCGTACCCCCTTGCCGTCGCGAGTCCGGACATTACTCCTCTCCTTGCCCCATCCTTGGCCACGACGTCCGCGCGAATCACGCCCGCTCGTGTCCGCAAACGCCTCGAATCCATGCCCGCGACCAGTGCGGCGACGTCGCTCATCGCGAATCGATCGGGTGGAATCCCTTCGAAGACACAGGAGAATTCACGAATAGGATCGCCCCTCGTCGTCACGGCCGTGGCGACGATTCCCGTGACGTGTTTTGAGCCAAGGTCGATCACTGTGTCTTCGTCCACGAAGATCGTCACGTCCTCGATCAGAGCGTTGCCAGCCCAGACACCGAGCCGGTAGGCTCCCTGTGTGAGGAGGACTTGAGGATCCTGCGGATCGAGTTCAACGACGATGGTCGGCAAAACAGCGTCCGCGGACCGATACCGGGAGACATGAAGACTCAACATCGAGGAACGATCCGGTTGACCCTCGAATCGGACGCGTCGAAGGCTCCGTGAAACGACGACTTCGATGTCATGGCTGTCCCGGAGAACGTCGACACGATTCGAGAAACGGAACGATGCCGATGACTCCTGCACCGCGAGGTACACCGCATTGGCATTCGGGGGCAGCGAGCGAGAGGCCCATCCTTGATCGTCGGTCACCCCGAATGACATCCAACCACCGACAGGAGCCGAGTCCCTTGGTCTGGCGAAGGCACTCAGGAGGACACGCTGCCCGCGAACGGGCATTCCCGTATCATCCACGATTCGAAAACGACGGTGCGCGGCAAAGAGAAGCTTCACCTGCCCCAAGTCCAAGGCGTGCCCGACGCCAGCTTTCCGAGGCAGGCGCACCTCTTTGGCAACAAACCCTCGACGAGAGAACGAAACGGTGTCATGTGCGGTCGGCAAACGGAACCGTCCCTCCGCGCCCGTCCATACAGCCTCCATGCCCGTCGAGACTCGAACAAGGGGAACCGGCCTGTCGAACTCATCGACGACCGTGCCGATCGCCACCCTCGTCGCGCCTCCTTCGGGCAGCCTCGTCTGGGCGTCAGTTGGGTCGGTCGGTCGCCGCCTGACGCCGGTCTCCTCATGGCCCTCCGGAGTTTCGGCGCTGGTCGTCTCGCGCGGAAGGCCGGATACGGTGGGCGCCGAACGCGCGGCACGGATGACCAGCCAACCCAAGACAACGAAACCGAGGATCCCCAACGCCGCCACAAAGGAGTTTCGCATCAGTCGCCCACGTCTCAGACTTTCCGGAACCCACATCCGCCGTTCTGCTGCCCGGCCACATCCGCTGCAACTGCCAGAGAAACGAAGAGACTGAGAATTGCAACCTTCACGATTCTTACTCCCGTCGGTGAGAAGAGAAGGTTGCCGTGAATCCACCGATCTCTCCACGGCATCCAAAGTCGTCGCTTCCGTTGCTACCGACTTCTCCTTCATGATGAAAAAAATCGCCTTGTCAAGGATTCTCCATCTCCATCGATTCATGAGTGATTCTGTTCTTGGGAAACCGTCGCGTCTCATCCCAACCCCCGACCCAGCCATGAAATGTCATCTGCCACCGAATCACATCTGTCGACAGCGCGAGGGTCACCGGAGCGTCGTCGTCCTGGGCATGCCCTTCCGGCTATCTACTCCCGGCGTAGGGACGGTTCGTCGTCGTATCTCAGCGCAGATCACTCAAGGGAGAACTCGTGGCGGTGGCATTCGGCTGCCGCTGAGGAAACGCAATCGGAGCCAGAGGGGCAGTCCCGCGGTGACGGCGGCGAGCGACGTCCAGCGATGGACTCGTAGAAGTAGCGCCATGCCGTCCTGGTCGAACCAAGCGGTAAAGAGGAGAACCGCGGCCATGGTCGTCACCCAAGCGGCGAGGAACATGAGGAAGCGGCTGAGGCGGACGAGGTGGCTCTCCGGCTCGGCGCCACGAACGGCGAGATTCACCACCAGGCTCCAGATCCAAATCAAGCCGAGAGGCATGTGGGCCAGCAGGGGGAGACCCGAAATCGCCTCCCCAGCCCACCAGGACATTGCACTCGTCCCCACCAAAAGCCCGGTCGTGAGGAGAAACACAGCCCGCGCGAGGCGCATGGACCTCGACGCGGGAAGGCGCAGAGGCCTTCCCAGTGCGGCGATCGAAAGGAGCGTGAGGAGGGCGCCCCCCGCCCAAACAAGCACCTTGAAGAGCCGCCGCGCCCCCCAGGTCCGAGCCATGCGCCCGAGCTTGACGCCAAGATCGGGGTCGAGCGGCGCCCAGCGCTTGACCAGGATCGCACCCGGGACGGTCCGATCCACCTCGACCCGGGCCGAAAGGAGATCCGCGTCGCCCGCATGACACTCCTCGCACCCCTGGGCGCCCAGAGCCTCCCGGGCCGGACGGACGGGGTGCGCGAGAGACCAACGCGCGGCCAGATCTCGGCTTGCGGCTTCGCTGCGGAGCCTTCCGTCCGGGCCCAGCGAGAGAATCCTGTTCCCCGCGACGAAAACGACCTCTCCTTTCTCCGAGGACGCCAAGGCGGCCAAGGCCTTGGTCATCCGTTCCCGGAACACCTCGGGATCTCGCATCTCGGAGCGGAAGCTCTTACGAATCCTGAGAGCGCGCCGCAGGGTTCGTGAGATCGAGGACGGAGCCAGGGGCGACAACGTCTCCCCCATCCTCCGGGCCCACAACGAAGGCCAGAAAACCCTGGCGGGAGCCCAACGCCCATCGGCGGGCCTCGGCAGAAGAAGCGTGCTCACCCGAGGAGGATCGTCGGCCGTCCTGTCCTGGCTGGCGATCCCCAGGCCATGGGCCCTCGGGGTCTGAAGATGGACACGGGGCGACGTCGGTCCCGCGTGGCAAGCGGTGCACGACAGTCGATCGAAGTGCACCGCGGGAAACCCGGCGTGACGGGGGCGGGGGGCCCCCAGGCGACCCGATTCGAGGTGGCAACCGGCACAGGAGAACACCTCCGCGCCGGGAGACCCGGGCCGACCGCGGGTCATCTCGTGATCGAGGCCGCTGCCATGGCAGTCCACGCACGACAACCCCGCCGTCTCGTGGACATCCTTAGGTTGGAGATGACGCATCGGCGCCTCGGGTCCCACCTGCACATCGCCATGACAGGCTTGGCAGGCGACATCGGGGCTTGTGCGAACGACATCGAAGAAGACCTTGCCGTCTCGGTCGAAGATCTCCGGTCGCCAGGACACCTTGACCGCGCGCGCAATGAGGTCGGCCCCCTCCTCCGCCGCGGCGGGAACGGGCTTTCCCTTGAGCGAGCCCTCGACGCTCGCAAAGCCCATCGCCACGGTCGGCGCCCACCGGAAGAGATCCTTGTGAACGGCCTTCGCCCACGCGCCCTGGTCCCAACGCGCTCCCGCTTCGTGGCAGGCCATGCAATCCAGCTCGAGAGAACCCGTGAGCTGGAAGCGCCCCGCGTCGGAGGGTGCGTTCAAGAGCGTTTCCCCTCCGCCCGCGAGATGACTGCCGAAAGTCCTCAGAAACTCGTGAGGTCCCATCCCCAACGCGGAAACGTCCAAGGTTCCGGGTCGTCTGTCCAAAGACACAGGTACCACCGTGCCTGAGCGGGCGTCTCGAAAGACCCAAGGTTCGCCCTCCGTGAGGGGGGTCGTGCGGCGCGCGGCGTTGGAATGGAGCCCCCGTTCGATGGTTGCAACGTCATGGCAGGGCCCGCAGGTCTTGCGCGGCGAATACGGCTCACGGCTCTTCGGACCGATGGGCCGCCCCGTCGCATCAAAAAGCGGTATCCGGTGGACGTAGGGCTTGCGACTGTCGGTGCGCTTGTAGTTCTGCGCCGACGCCGACGTCGAAGTCAGAACGACACCGCCAACCAGGGCCACGAGAACGCACCCCACCCATTTCACTTCGCCGCCCCGGGACGAATCGCCTTGCGTGCCTGCTTCCCGCCCTCGTCGAGGACGTCGCGGATCGCGGGAATCTCGCCGTCCCAGAAGCGGAGCTTCTCCTGCACCGACGGCTCCTTCAACGGGCGAACGATGCGGAACCCCACGTGAAAAGCGTCGGTGAACCACCAAATGCTCTTGGGGATCTGGGGGTCGCGATACTGCCATTTGGGCTCGGAGTGCAGCCTGGAGGCGGAGCGGCAATCCTCGGGTTCAGCTTCCCAATGCCCGCCCCGCACGACACAGGGGAAGATGGTCTTCGGCCAGAGGATGGCGTCGCGCCACGTGACGGGCCCCTTGCCCAGCTTGGCGTACCGGTCCTTGTCGTAGGCGTCGATGACCCACTCCGCCACGTTGCCGTAGATGTCGTGGAGCCCCCACGGGTTGGGCTTTTTCGATCCCACCTTGCGGTAGCCGGCGCCGAAGTCCGGATGTCCTTTGTCCGGATCCTCGTAGCTGCTGTTGTCGAAGTACCACGCGTACTCCTCCAGTTTCTTCTTGTCCGTTCCGAAGAACCAGGGCGTCGTCGTCCCGGCACGGGCGGCGTATTCCCATTCCGCTTCGGTGGGAAGTCGATAGAAGTGTCCGGTCTTCTTGCTGAGCCATTTCGTGAACTGACGGGCCGCGAACTGGGAGATGTCGGCGACGGGATAACCGCCCTCGGTGCCCAGCCCCTCGAGAATGGGCGCCGAGTCCTGCTCCCAGAGCGGCGTGGGAATGCTGACGGCGTCGGCCCAGGCCTTCGCCCCGGCACCCTTGCGGCTCAACCGTTTCTCGATGTCGATCGAGTATTCCTTGCGGAACAGGTCATAGACGTCCCAGGTGATCTCGAACTTGCCGATCCAGAAGGGTTCCATGAGCACGTCGACGGGCGGCCCCTCGCCCGGTCGGAATCCCGGCTCGTTCATCGGCGCCCCCATGGTGAATCGCCGGGCATACCCTTGTCGACCGACGGGAATCGGGACCATCGCGATGACCTGGCTGCCCCCGGGGATCGACTCCTTATATGATGTCATGGCGTCGAGGCTCTGGGCCTCGCCCGAGGAGCCTAGGAGAATCACGGCCAAGGCCGCGAAGATCGACGCCGTGGCACGGTCGAACCGGAGGCTTCGCCACTGTTTCATGATCTGGGAGACTCCTTTGTACTCGAATCCCATGGGTTGCACCCACCCTATTCAAGAGGCCAAACCGTGTCCAAGACTTCTCGATTCCTCGCCCTCGGCTCCCTGACCGCGTTCCTTCTGACCGGATGCGGCAGCGTCCGCATGCATCGGTTGACGCGGACCGAACGTCACATGGGAACGCAGGTCCGCATCTCCGTCGAGATGCGGACGGAGGCGACGCAGGCCGCGGCGGCTGCGATTCAGGACGCCTTTGCGAGGATCCGCGAACTCGACGGAAAACTCTCCGACTACGCCCCCGCGAGCGAGTTGAACAGATTGTCCGCGGCGCCGGCCGGCCAGCCCTATCCCGTGAGCACGGACCTCTTCGACATCATGAAAAAAGCTCTCGACATCGCTCGCGCGAGTCAGGGGAGCTTCGATCCCACCGTCGGCCCGTTGGTCAAGCTCTGGCGTCGCGCTCGCCGCACCGGACGCCGGCCTGATCGACATCGCTTGGGCGAGGCCCGGCGACGGGTGGGATTCGACAAAGTGACGCTGGACCCGACGCACCACACCGTCACGCTGGCCGTCGACGGGATGGCGCTCGACCTCGGCGGCATCGCCAAGGGCTACGCCGCCCAGGAGGCCTTGAACGTTCTCAGGCGGCGGGGGTTCCCCAACGCTCTCGTGGATGCGGGAGGTGACGTGGTCGTGGGCGATGCGCCGTCCGGCAGAGCGGGCTGGCGCGTGGGGCTGGCCGCGCCCGGACGGGAAGACCGACCCGTCGAGGAAGGGGTCGAAGTCGTCCGAAAAGCCGTGGCGACCTCCGGCGACGCCTTCCAATTCGTGGTCATCGACGGGAAACGCTACTCGCACATCCTGGACCCCAGGACGGGCGAACCTCTCACCCACTCGATGAGCGTCACGGTCATCGCGCGCGACGGCGCCCTGGCGGATGCTCTCGCGTCCGCATTGGCCGTCCTCGGCGCTGAGGAGGGCTTCTCGCTGCTGGCCCGGTATCCGGGGACGCAAGCCCGCATCGTCGTGGAGGAAAACGGGAGTTGGCGCCGAAGCGAGACTCCCGGCTTTCACCTTGTTCTCAAACGAAAGGCGTCTTCCCGGGACGCGCCACCGGCGCCACGGGATGAGGACCGAACTCGTAGCGTTCCGGAGTGAGATCCAACTTGCTCTTCATGAGCTCGTCCCAGGTGATCGTCTTTCCGGTGTAGGCGGACATGCGCCCCATGATCGCCATGAGGGTGGCCTTGCACATGTAGTCCCCGTTGTTGATCGGTTTGTTCTCGCGAATCGAACGGAAAAGCGCGACGTGCTCGTTGTCGTACATGCTCGGGCTGCGTCCGCGCCAGCGCCAGGCGTTGGCGCCCTTGATGGAATGCCGCTGGATGGCCGCCACCCCGTCGGTCCCGAAGACGTAGTCGGACACGTCCGAGTCGGCTCCCGCCCACTGACGGCAGGAATGGAACAGTTTCACGCCGTCCTTCCACTCGAACACCGTGTTGAAGTGGTCGAAGACGTTGCCGTATTTCGGCTCGATGCGATTGATGCGTCCGCCGCTCGCCGTCACCTTCACCGGTGGTTCGTCCTGCATGGCCCAGAGAATCTTGTCCAACGAGTGGATGCTCTGCTCGGCGATGTGGTCGCCGCTCAACCACGTGAAGTAGAGCCAGTTCCGAATCTGGTACTCCATGTCCGACCACTCGGGTTTGGAACCGCGGTGCCATAGCCCGCCCGTGTTGTAGGTGCATTGAAGTGCGACGATGCGCCCCACGGCGCCGTCGTGGATGCGCTTCATGACCTCCCGCTTGGGCGTGTCGTAGCGGTAGCAAAGTCCCGAAACGAGACTCGTGCCGTTCTTCGCGGCGAGAGCGCTGGTCTCCATCACGGATCGGACCCCTGGGACATCGACCGCCACCGGTTTTTCGCAAAAGACGTGCTTGCCCGCGCGCACGGCCGCGGCGAGATGCCGAGGTCGGAAATGAGGCGTGGCCGCCAGCAAGACCACGTCGACCGCGTCGATGAGATGCTTGTAGCCGTCGAATCCCGTAAACCGATGCTCCTCGTCCACCTGAATGCGCTTGGCGTGCTGACTCTTCTGGAGTCGCCCCAAACTGGCATCCAGGCGGTCGGGAAACACATCGCACATGGCCACGAGCCTGGCGGCGGGGTCCGCATTGAGAGCGTTGATGACGGCGCCGCTCCCCCGACCTCCGCATCCGATCAAGCCGACTCTCAACTCTTCCTTGCCGCCGACGTGCAGGGCGAGGCGGTCCAAGGGCTGGGTGAGGCCGCCCAAGACGGCAGCTCCCGATCCCAGGACGAAATGACGACGGTCGATGGATGGCATGGCAACTCTCCTCTGCTGGATGGACCTGCATCCTACCGTCCCGCCGCGAGGATGTGAATTCAATCGTAGATGAATTGACGCTCGAAGACTTCGTCGAATTCGAAAGCTCGATCGAAGTCCTCGACCCGGTCGGATTCCCGCTTGGAGAGCAATTCCGCCTCGATGAGGGCGAAAACGATCTCTCCGAAATCCCTCGTGGATCGGAGGCCCCACTGGGAGAACACGGTCTTGGTCAGATAGCCGAAGGCGGACTCCGCGTACTCCTTGATGCCCTGGCAGAGCTGCCCGCCGGTGATATGGCCCAACTGCCCCATGGCGCGTCTGCGCTGCATCGTGTACTCGAAGGCCTCCAGGGTGAAGGAGTACGCCTCCCTGGCATAGCGACCGTCACGGTCCACGAGGGGCTGGAAGACTTCGGACTTGTAGTCGGACATGGCCACTTGCAATCTCTCCGGTCGGTTCGGGACAGCCTATACGGCCCGGGGGACGTTTCCGTGAGATCGCGACCCGTGCAGGAGGCGATGGAGCCGTATCTTGACACCTTCCAAGAGGAGGCGCGGTGTCGCTTGACCGCTCAGACGCCCGAGAGCTTCCAAAAGGAGGCCCTGAGCCTCTTCGATGACCGCATCCTCCCTTGCACGAAGCCCTTCCACAAGGAGGACATCCGGCACGCCTCCTTGATGACGGGCCTGCAACTGGGCGCGGAGAAGATTCAAGCTTCCCTCCAGGAGTTCGCGGACCTCTTGCCTGGGATCCCGACCCTTGACGCGGCCGCCCAGCAAGTCCTGGGAAAACGAAAACGGCCCGACCCTGCGATCGAGAAGCGCCCGGGAGCGCGCGATGGCCTCATCGAGATTCCCCTCGTTCACCAAAAGCCCCGCCCTCTCGACGGACCCTCCCGCCCAAAGCGCCACCAGACTTCGCTGTGTGGAGGGCAGCGATCCCTCCGGATCCGCGAGAGCCAGGAGATCCTCCTCGCCGAGGGGACCGAAATAGACGGTTTGAAGCCTGGACTGGATCGTCTCCAAGAGCTTGCCCGGGTCGTCGGCCACCAGAATGATGAGACCGCGGGCGGGGGGCTCTTCAAGGAGCTTCAAAAGGGCGTTCTGGGCCTCCTCGGTCATCGTGGACGCATCGTCGATGACGGCGGCCCGGCGATCGGCCGAAAACGGCGTCACCGAAAACCACTCCCGCAAATCCCGGATCTGATCGATGGCAAGCCTCGTCTTCCCCTCCACGCGGGCCACCTCGATGAGATCGGGATGGCGGACCTCGAGATCCATGTGACAGGGTCGGCACGCGCCGCACCCGGTCCCGGCATCGCAGACCAAGCGGCGCAGGAAAAGGCGGGCCGCCGTTCGCTTGCCCACGCCGGCGTGGCCGTGAAACAAAAAGCCCGTGGGAATACGACCGGTGGTCTGGACAGCGCGCAGGAGACGCTTCACGCCTTCGTGCCCGCGAAGAGAATCGAGAGCGTCGGCGGTCATGATCGGCGAGGAGGACAAGGAACGGTTTCGGCGATCTGGCGCAGTTCCGGATCGTTCTCGATGAGATCTCGGTGCCGCTTGAGCATGACGTGGACCGACGTATGACTGCGGCCGCCGAGGACGCGACCGATTTCCTTGTAGGTCAAGCCGCGGCGCTCACGGAGGATCCAGACGATCATTCCCCGAGGAAGTCCCAGTGAGCGTAGCTTCCGTTTGGAGAGGACGTCTTTCTTCGTGACTCCGAATCTCGCAACGATGGCATCCATCACGCCGTCCTCGACGTCGGAGCCCTGCCCATCCCCGCCCTCGATCTCAGGCGCGTGTCGCTCCGCGAAATCCACGGTGGGCTCCGCACCCAGCAGAGCGGAGAGAGCGCGAACTCTCTGCATTCTCCTTTCCAACTCCTCGACGTGGCCACGGCCCCCGCGGGCCAGACGCCGCCCGCGTTGAGACGACGCCACCC
>CAZLGG010000085.1:0-16744 GCA_964559135.1 uncultured Planctomycetia bacterium | reverse complement strand
CGGCAGCAACGCCCCCTCCTTCGACTGACGCGGGCCGAGAAGGGCGTCCGCTCCCGTCACCGTTTGCTCCTGCTCCTCCTTCCCTGCCTCACGCTGGCCGACGAAGCTCACCCGCTCACGGCTCCTCCAGGCAGCGATCGCGAAGCCTGGGTAAGACGCCGCATCGAGGAGCTGCTCGATCAGCTGCCCGCCCCTCGAACCGGCCGCGTGGACGATCGATGGGAGTGGGCCCTACCTGTCCTCCTCGACCCAAGCCTTCGAGACTTCCTCCGTGCCTGGCGCCGCGATGAAGACCTTCCGCGCCCGAATGCCAAAGTCCTGGGAGCCTACTTCCGCGACCTCGTGGAGCTGGACGTCAACACCCTCGGCCGTCGCCCGGCGGGGCTCGTCGATCTCCTCCTCGACGTGGCCCTCGGTTCGCCCGCCGTGCTGGCATGCCGCGCCTTCGCCTCCCTCGGCGCCTCGCCCCGCGCCCGTCGCGAGGCGGCCGTCCGCTCGGCGGACGCCTTCTGGCGCCTGTTCAATCGGCCCACGGTCATAGCCCTGCTCGCCTCTCTCCACGAAGAGGACAGCTCCTCGACCGACGACGACGCCTACTGGAGACTCGTCCTGCGCTATTGTCGCAACGGCAACTTGCAGGCGGTCCTCGACGAGGAAGTCCATCGCTTGGGGGACCAGGCGGCGTGGGCCACGGCGGCGACCGTCGACGACATCACGCTGAACGCATCCAAGGAGCTGGCCGCCGTGGTCCAACCCCACCCCTCCCGGGTGCACGCCCGCTTCCTGCGACCCGCCCAGGGGGGGCGCAAAGTCCGCGAGGACACGCTGCGCATCCGAACGGATTTTGCTCTGCGTTTCGGGGGCGCCAAGCGAGACGACGACGCGCTGAGTCAGGACGGGATTCGCACCTCTTTCAACAGCGCATTCCGTCCCTTCGTTCTGGCGAGTACATCCATCGGTCAGGAGGGCCTCGACTTCCATCCCTGGTGTCATGCGTTGGTCCACTGGAATCTCCCGGGGAACCCGGTGGATCTCGAACAAAGGGAGGGGCGCGTCCACCGTTACAAGGGGCATGCCGTGCGCCGCAACGTGGCCCTCCGTCATGCGGCTCGGGCCCTCGAGCAGTGGCGTCCGGGCGATGATCTTTGGCGGATCATCTTCGAAGAGGCGCGGGCCCAAGCCCGTACCGAGGGTGGCGGAGACCTCGTGCCGTTCTGGATCGCCCCCGGTCCCCATCGCGTCGAACGCCACGTTCCCCTGCTTCCCTACACCCGCGAGGTGGCGGCCTTCGACCGCCTCAAGAGGCAGCTCGTTGCGTACCGGGTGGTTTTCGGCCAGCCCCGTCAGGAGGAGTTCCTCACCCTCCTCGACACCGCAGCCATCCCCCCTTCCCGCCTCGCCGCGTGGTCGATCAACCTCGCCCCATCCGAGACGATCCGAGACTGAGTGCACAAGCCGAAACACCGATGGCTCTCCCCGTCGTCGGTCTCGTCGGTGACAAGATCGGCTTGGAGCACGGAGTGTCGAAGGTCACATCCGTAGCTCATTGATCAAAAATGACTTGCGGACGCCCCTTGGTTATACGCAGAAAAGACATATCCTGCGTATAACGATGATCCACCGACACCCGGAAGACTCCCAGACCCTGCACTCCGAACTCCTCGCCATTCTCCTGGCGGCGGAGAGCGAACGAGGCTGGTCACACCTGTCAGGCTCCTTCACGACGAAGCTCGTCAAAGGCTTGGAGTACGTGTACTTCCAGTATTCCGATCCTGGCGGGTCGAAACGCCAGCTCTCGATCGGTCGCCGAAACGATTCACTCAACGAAATCATGAACAGCTACTCTGTTCAACGCGCTACTCGCGAAGCGGATAGAGCGCAGATCGCGCGGCTCGCCGGCCTGTTGCGCGCCGCCGGAATCACCCTGGTCCCCCACGGAAGCGGGCGGATCCTTCGCGCTCTCGCGGATGCCGGCGTATTTGCCTCGGGCGGAGTATTGATGGGATCGTATGCCTTCCTGATCATCGGTAACCTCCTCGGCCTCGCGTGCCCGGAGGCTGCGTGGCGCACGCAGGATGTCGACATTGCCGGTCATGTGCGGGTGGCCGTTCCCGCCCTCGACGCGAACGTTCCGAAAGCGCTGGAAAGCCTCCAAATGGGTTTCATCCCGGTGCCCCAGCTCGACCCGAGACATCCATCCACCTCATTTCGCGTCCGCGGCAAGCAACTCCGCGTCGATCTCATCACGCCCGGTCGTGACGGCGACTCGGCGCCAATTCACATTCCGAGGTTCAAGGCTGCTGCGGCTCCCATCAAGTTTCTCTCGCTCGCCATGGAGGAAGCTCAACCGGCCGCAGCGATCGAGAGCAAAACGGCAACGCTCGTGGCCGTCCCTTCACCGGCACGATTCGCCCTCCACAAGCTCCTCGTCAGCCAAACCAGGTCAGTCATCCAGCAGACCAAATCAGGAAAGGACCTGCATCAGGCGGCTCTTCTGATCGAGGCCCTGGCGGAGGACAGACCGGACGACCTCGAGCACGCAGCGCTTGCGTTCGCCGAGTCCGGACCGGCTGTCACCCGCAAGGTCATGCGGGGGCTCGCCGCGGCTCTCAAACGGTGGCCCGATTGCGAAGCGGGCGCGGCCCTCGTCGCGTCGATTCTCGAGGATTGAGTCCTCGAAGGGGCATGAGGAGCCGAGAGGCTCTCGATCCTCGACGTTCTTCTTTGCCGCTCCGCGCCTCCGTGAGAGAACAATGAGAAGGTCAACGAAGATCCAGGTGAAGGAGGCTTCGATGACATGGAGCCAAGAGCTAGCTCTTCATGCCTTTGGTGCGCGTTCTCAGTGAGCCCACTTGGCGATCCAGCCATCGCCGGAACCGCCGGCGAAAAAGGGCTGGTACGCATTCACGTAGGGGAACCCGGACATGCAGTTTTGGAAGTTGATCTCGGTGTTCTGGCACTGCCCGTAGCCGCCGACGACGATGCCCGTCTCGTTGACGTCGAGGGTGATTCCTTCCTCGAAGAAGGGGCCGCCGATGGCCGTCGTCGAGATGAGAGCGCCGAAGTCGCCGAGGATCGTGAGAAACCCGTCGGCTCCGAAGATCCCGGTGATGATGCCTGTGACGTAGACCTGATTGTTGTAGAAGCGGATGTCGTAACCGACGTCGTAGGCCGTCCCGCCGATCACCGTACTGAATCGGATATCCGTGAGCCCCAGCCCATTCGGGGTGATGCGAGCGGCATACATGTCACCCCCGCCGTTGATGGTGAAGCTGGAGAGATCGAGCGGGAAGTCCATCGAACCCGAAAGTCCCGTGATGAAAGCATCGCCCGTGTCACTGACATCCATGCCGAGGAGGTTGTCAGGTCCGGACCCGCCCCAGAAAGTGGCATAGACGAGGTCGGCGGGTCCCTGGTTGCGGGGCCGCAGGATCGCGAAGAGTCCGTCACAGAATCCGGCGTTGGTGGGCTGCGGCGAAATGATGTCGACGAGATTCGGAAACGTCGAGAAGTCCACCGTGGAATCGCTGAAGCCTCCAATATAAACCAAGCCCGAGCCCTCGGGGCCAAGCTTCATGTCGAGACATTCGTCGAGTCCACTCCAACCGAGGTAGGTCGCATACGAGTAGAGGGACTGCCCCGGTTTGAACTTGACGAGAAACATGTCCTCGACGCCGCCGAACACGGCTTGATAAGATTTGGAGAGGGTCGGGAAGTCCGAGGAGTAGGTGTATCCGCCCACCCAAACATAGCCGTCCGCGTCGATTTCGACCGACGTGGCGAAATCCAAGCTCGTTCCACCTATATAGCTGCTGTAGAGGATGCCATCGCCGTGAGGCGTGACGATGGTGACGAAGGCGTCCATCGCCGTGCCGTTCCGCTGGGGCTGGATGGCATCCGCCGTGATGGGGAAGTTCGACGACTCGGTGAAGCCAACGACGTAGACGTTGCCGAATCGATCCACGTCCATGTCGAGGCCCCAATCCGCGCCCCCGAAAATACTG
This sequence comes from uncultured Planctomycetia bacterium, assembly GCA_964559135.1. Taxonomy (GTDB): domain Bacteria; phylum Planctomycetota; family DRQF01; genus DRQF01. The sequence continues at coordinate 12,740 of CAZLGG010000085.1, read as the reverse complement.
AAATTCGTCGGGTCGCCGCCGCCGAGGTAGGAGCTGAAGATGAGGGTTTGCCCGTCCTCGCTCAGCATCATCACGTAGGCGTCCGCGACCTCTCCGTTGTAGGTGGGGTCGAACGCCTGTGGCGTGACAGGCCATCCCTGGCCCGCATTGACCGCGGGATTCGAATGGGTCCGGCCGGCCATGTAGATACGACCGTGTTTGTCCATCTTGGTGGAGATGCAGTGATCCGTCCCGTTGCCTCCGAAGTGGGTGGCGAAGATCACGGTGGGATCGATCACCAAAGGATGATTCGAATCGTACGTCCCCAGTTGGAAGGTCACTTCGCCGTCCGCGTGAAGCTGGTACTTGATATCGACGTCGCGGCGTTTGCCGTCGATCTGCTGCCACGCCACGGGCGCCAGCTCCCTCATGCGACCGTCGATGCCGTAACGGGAATCGCCCAACTCCAGAACGAGGTCGCCCGTCTTGGTGTCCACGGTGACGTTCTTCACGCCTTCATAGCGCCAGCGAATGGCGCTCGGGTCCGCACCGGCGTCCACGAGGAACGTCCCCTTCAGGCGACCCTCGCGACCCGTGTAATCGAGGTCGATGCCCTTGTAGAGATCGTCGTAGATCACCTTGCGATACGTCGCGAGCCCGGTCAGCCATTTCTTCTTGTCGGATCCGGAGAAGAAGTTCACCGTCCCCGGAAGGCGGTCGACCGGTGAGAGACCGGCCGAGGACTGGGCGTTCACGAAACGCACCGCGACGCGGAAATCCGGGAGAGGCGAGGTCGTCGGAGCGGGACGGAACCCCGGTGGCGCCGGCTCGGGCGCAAGGCTGAGCACGGGCCCCGAAGACAGGAGGGCCACGCTTCCCGAAACGCCTCGCGCTTCGTAGCGGATGAGGGGATGGGACTGTCCCTTGTTCTCCATGAACCCCAACGGAAGCGACCCGAGTGCCTGAGGGGGCACGGCAGGCGCAATGTCCTGCGCACGAAGGGACCCACCGAGAAAGAGAAGCCACAAGATGCAGAAGAAATGGGGGTACTTGGCGCTCATGCGATCACTCAATCCAACTCAATCGATACCTGTCCCTGGAAACCTCGTCCAGGCGACGCCTTGAAGTCCATATAGAATAGGAAACGTGGAGCTTGCTCCTAGAGAAAGCGGAATTTTTGGCCGTTTCGGTGGGAAAAAATCCGACTTTTCTCTCATCGAGTGCGACAGCGACCGCCGAATCCCCTGAATCCGGGGCGATTTCCAGGGGGAGACCAACGAGGGCGAAGACACGGGCGCCACGTTGGAGGGCCAAAGGTCAGCGGGATTCCGTCTCCGGAGCCCCGGTCAGTTCGAGCAACAGGTCGCCCGCGTTCACGGTTTGCCCGGCTTCGACGGCGATTCTCCCCACGAGCCCCGTCGTCGTGGCGCGGATCTCGTTTTCCATTTTCATGGCTTCGAGAACCAACAGGGCCTGCCCCCGTTCCACGCGGTCGCCCTCTTCGACCTGGATGCGAACGACGATGCCGGGCATCACGGCCCTGACGTCCTCCTCGCCGGCGTCACCGCCGTCCGCCGAGACCATCCGAGCGTGGTATTCACGCTCCGTCTCGACCAAAAGTTCGACACCCAAGCCGTGATGGATCACGTCCACCCTCGGACCGTCGGCGAGGACGAGCAATTCGTAGGAACGGCCGTCGAGAACCAGGGACACGATCGGCCCTGCCCCCGTCGAACGGAAATCGGCATCGAAGAGCTTGCCGTCGACCTCGACGCGGAAGCAGCCGTCCCCAAGATCCTCGATGTCGAGGGTGTGTTCCGCCCCATCGTGGCTCACCAGATACTTCATGGTCTCCCCAGCCTCTTCCACCGTCCGAGCGCCTTCCAAGGATCCATGCCCCCGGACTGGGTCGAAGCCGCCCGCGCCGCCGACCCGATGGCACCCCCGTGGCGAGTCAGAACCGCGGCCACGAGAGCCGCCCGAAGGAGGTCCTCTCTCATCTCCGGAGGTCGAAAGTCGTTCAAGAACCCCGTGTCGTAGAGTCCCTCGGCGAAACGCTCGTCACGCAAGATCGCGCCGAGGAACGGGATGTTCGTCTTGAGCCCCGCTACCTTGAATTCGCTCAAGGCCTGCTTCAGCCGCCCGAGGGCTTGGTCGCGATCGGTCCCCCAGCAGATCAACTTGGCCAGCATGGAGTCGTAGTGAAGGGTCACTTCCAATCCCGGTGCGAGCCCGGAGTCGACGCGGACTCCCGGCCCGGCGGGGACCGTCAACGCCTGGACCGTCCCCACCGCGGGCATGTAGTTGCGTTCGGGGTCCTCGGCACACACACGCACCTCGATGGCATGCCCGTGAGGAGCGAGATCTTTCTGCTCGAAGCTCAAGGGCTCACCGGCGGCGACGCGGAGTTGCTCCGCCACGAGATCGACCCCCAGGACCATCTCCGTGACGGGATGCTCGACCTGCAACCTGGTGTTCATCTCCAGGAAGTAGAACTTCCGGTGCCTGTCGACGAGGAACTCAACGGTGCCGGCGTTGTCGTAGTCCATCGCCTTGGCGGCGGCGACGGCGGCCTCCGCCATCTCCGCACGCAGAGTCGGAGTCAGAAACGGACTCGGCGACTCCTCGACGACCTTTTGATGCCGTCTCTGGACGCTGCATTCCCGATCGAACAGATGGACGACATTCCCGTGACGATCGCCGAAGATCTGGAACTCCACGTGGTGGGGCTCTTCGAGCGCCTTTTCCATGTAGACCGTGCCGTTGCCGAAAGCCTTCTTGGCCTCGCCCACCGATTGCTCGTAGGCCGACCACAGTTCGGACTCCTCCCAGACGATGCGAATGCCCTTGCCGCCCCCACCCGCCGTCGCCTTGAGCATCACCGGGTAGCCGATGGATTTCGCCGCCTCGGCCAGAGAATCTCGATCGAAGGCGTCCGCTTCCCGGCCCGGGACGACGGGCACGCCGGCCTCGGTCATGCGGCGCCGAGCGTTGATCTTGTCGCCCATCGCGTCGATGGCGTCCGCGGACGGCCCCACGAAGACGAAACCGGCCTCGCGGACCGCACGCGCGAACTCGGCGCTCTCGGCGAGGAATCCGTACCCCGGATGGATCGCGTCCGCGCCGACCTGTTGCGCCGCATCCAGAATCCTCTCGGGGTCCAGGTAGGAAAGCCGCGCTTCGGGCGGACCGATTCGAACAGCCTCGTTCGCCAACCGTACGGCGCGCGTCGTACGGTCCGCATCGGAGTAGACGACGGCGCACTCGATGCCGTGAGTACGGCAAGCGCGGATGATTCGAACCGCGATCTCGCCCCGATTCGCCACGAGGACCTTTTTCAGCGGACGGGCTTCCGAACTCATAGGGGGAGATTCCCGTGTTTCTTGGGTGGGTTGTCGTCCTTTTTGTTCGCGAGCACGGCCAAACCCTGAATGAGACGCAGACGGGTCTGATGCGGCTCGATGACGTCATCGACGTAGCCGCGTTCCGCCGCGAGATACGGGTTGTTGAAGCGTTCCTCGTATTCTTGAACCAGCCGCTGCTTCTCGGCATCCGGGTCCTCGGCCGCGGCGATCTGACGGCGGAAAATCACCTCGACCGCTCCCTGCGCTCCCATGACGGCGATCTCCGCGGAAGGCCACGCCAGGTTCAGATCCCCGCGCACGTGCTTGGAGTTCATGACGTCGTACGCCCCGCCGTAGGCTTTGCGAGTGATGACGGTGATCTTCGGGACGGTCGCTTCGCAGTACGCATAGAGCAGTTTCGCTCCATGACGAATGATGCCCCCGTGTTCCTGCGCCACGCCGGGAAGAAAACCCGGGACGTCTTCGAAGGTGACGATCGGAATGTTGAACGCGTCGCAGAAGCGAACGAATCGGGCTCCCTTGACCGACGCATCGATGTCGAGGCAACCGGCCAAGACGGACGGCTGGTTGGCGACGAGCCCCACGACGCCGCCGTCCAGACGCCCGAAACCGATCACGATGTTCTGGGCGAACTCCTTCATGACTTCGAGAAAGCTCCCGCGGTCCATCACGCGGTCGATGACCTCGCGGATGTCGTAGGGCTTGTTGGGGTTGTCCGGCACGATCGTGTCGAGTTCGGGGTCGGCACGGTCGATCGGATCGTCCGACGGAATGCGAGGCGGGTCCTCGGCGTTGTTGAGCGGCAGATACCCGAACAGCAGGCGCAGGAGGTTCAGCGCATCCGCATCGTTCTTCGCCGTGAAGTGCGCAACGCCGCTTTTTTGTGCGTGCGCGCGGGCGCCGCCCAACTCTTCCGACGTGACGTCCTCGTGCGTGACGGTCTTGAGAACATTGGGGCCGGTGATGAACATGTAGCTCGTCCCCTCGACCATCGTGACGAAGTCGGTGATGGCGGGCGAGTAGACGGCCCCTCCGGCGCAGGGTCCCATGATCGCGGAGAGCTGCGGGATGACTCCGGAAGCGAGCGTGTTGCGGAGAAAGATGTCCGCGTAACCTCCCAGACTGACGACGCCCTCCTGAATGCGTGCGCCTCCGGAATCGCAAAGACCGATGACGGGCTTGCCACCCTTCATGGCCATGTCCATGATCTTGCAGATCTTGGCGGCGTGCGCCTCGGCCAAAGATCCGCCGAAGACCGTGAAATCCTGAGCGAAGACGTAGCAATGTCGGCCGCCGATGAGGCCGTAGCCGGTGACGACGCCATCCCCGAGGGGGCGCTGCTTGTCCAGCCCGAAGTCGCGACAGCGATGTCGGACGAAAGCATCCAATTCCACGAACGAGCCTGGATCGAACAGAAGGTCGATCCTCTCCCGCGCGGTCAACTGCCCCCGCTCGTGCTGCGCCGCGATACGGGCTTCGCCTCCACCCAGCCGCGATTCCTCACGGAGGCGTCGGAGTTCTTCGATTCGGTCCTTCATCGGGGCGCCTCGGTCAGTTCCAAGAGAACTCCACCCATGCTCTTCGGGTGGACGAATGCAATGCGGTGGCCGCCCGCTCCGCAACGAGGCTTCTCGTCGATGAGCCGGAGCCCCTTGGCGGCGAAGGCCTCGAGCGCGGCCTCGAGGTCCTCGACCTCGAGACAGATGTGATGGATTCCGCCGCCGGAACGGACCAGGAAGCGACCGACCGGCGAGTCTTCCTCCGTAGGCTCCAGCAACTCGATGACGCTCTCTCCGGCGCGGAGTTTCGCGACCTTGACCTTCTGATCCGGGACGACTTCGATGTCCTGGAGCTCGAGTCCCAGAACGTCCCTCCAAACGCCAAGGGCTCTTTCCAGGTCGGGCACGGCGACGCCGATGTGATCCACCTTCGTTCCCACGGGTCTCTCCTTCACAGCACTCGGGCTTCCTCGTATTGGCCGAATTCGTCCTCGAGCACACCACAGATCTCGCCGATCGTCGCTTCCGACTCGACGCATGCGAGAACGAGGGGAAACAAGTTCTCCGACCCTTTCGCCGCCGACCGCAAGGCATCGAGGTTTCCCTGGACGACGGACGCGTCGCGTCGCTCGCGGAGCGCATCGAGCTTGCGAGTCTGCTGTTCGCGAACGCTCTCGTCGATGCGCAAAAGCGGCGGCGGAGTTTCCTCGTCGACTTCGAAGCGGTTCACTCCCACGACGACGTCCTCCCCCGATTCGACGCGCTTCTGCGCGGCGTAGGCGGAGCGATGGATCTCCTTTTGCACGAATCCATTCTCGATGGCCTGGACAGCGCCGCCCAACTCGTCGATGCGATCGATGTACTCCTGGGCCTTCTTCTCCACCTCGTCGGTGAGCGCCTCGACGAAGTAACTGCCGCCCAAGGGATCGACGGTCCGGGTCACTCCGCTCTCGAAGCCGATGACCTGCTGAGTGCGAAGGGCCAGCCGCGCGGATTCCTCCGTCGGGAGCGCGAGCGCCTCGTCGCGGCCGTTCGTGTGCAGACTCTGCGTCCCCCCGAGCACGGCGCCGAGGGCCTGCAAGGTCACGCGCACGACGTTGTTGTCGATCTGCCGACTCGTCAACGTGGAGCCCGCGGTCTGAGTGTGAAAGCGCAGCATGCAGGACCGTTCGTTTCGTGCCTGGAACCTCTCCCTCATGATCCGAGACCACATGCGACGGGCCGCACGGAACTTCGCGACCTCCTCGAACAGGTCGTTGTGAGCGTTGAAGAAGAACGACAAGCGACCGGCAAATCGGTCCACGTCCAACCCGGCGGCGACGGCCGCCTCGACATAGGCGACGCCGTTGGCCAGCGTGAAGGCCAACTCCTGGACCGCCGTGCTCCCGGCCTCCCGAATGTGGTACCCGGAGATGCTGATCGTGTTGAAGCGGGGGGCGTGATCGGCGCACCACGAGAAGATGTCGGTGATGAGTCTCAAAGACGGCGCCACCGGAAACCGGTAAGTGCCGCGGGCCGCGTATTCCTTGAGGATGTCGTTCTGGATCGTTCCGGAAATCTCCTCCGGCGCCACGCCCTGTTCCTTCGCCACGGCGACGTAGAAAGCCAAAAGCACCATGGCCGTGGCGTTGATCGTCATCGACGTCGACACCTTGTCCAGCGGGATGTCGGCCAGGAGGCGGCGCATGTCATCCAGGCAACAGACGCTGACCCCGACCTTGCCCACCTCCCCTTCCGCGAGGGGGTGATCCGGGTCGTAGCCGATCTGGGTCGGCAGGTCGAAGGCACATGAAAGGCCGGTCTGACCCGCCTCCAACAAGTACCTGAAACGGCGGTTCGTCTCCTCGGCCGTCGAGAACCCCGCGTACTGACGCATCGTCCAGAGACGTTTGCGATATCCGGTGGCGTAAACGCCGCGAAGGAAGTCCGGAGAACCGGGCACGCCCAGCGCCTCGGCGGGGACGGAATCGAAGTAGCAGGGATCGATTCTTATGTCCGACGACGTGTGGACGGAAGGCACACCGGCGGCCTGTTTCTTCCAGGCTTCGATTCGCTCGTGGAAGTCGGAGGAAGTCATCGACACACCCGCTTCAAACTCTTGGGAGATAACGGTTTATTGGGCGGAGAATCCTACGGACAACGCTCTTTGCCATCAACGTCCCGAGCGAGCCGGTTTCAATCCTCGCTGAAGATCTTGCGTTGGCGGGTCGACGGAATCCCCAGAGCTTTGCGATATTTCGTCACCGTCCGGCGCGCCACCTTGATACCGAAGTTGTCTCTGAGACGTCGGACGATCTCCTCGTCGGACAAGGGATCGTGCTTGTCTTCCTTGTCGATGATCTCCTTCACGCGCTGTTTGACCGCGTTCCGGGATTCCATGCCACCGTTCACACTCTCCGCCGCTCCCGCGAAGAAGAACTTCATGGGGAAGATCCCACGATGGGTCTGCATGTATTTTTCGTGAGTCGCCCGGCTGACGGTGGAAACGTGAATACCAAGGTCGTCGGCCACCTGCTGCATTTTCAAAGGCCGGAGGTAGTGGGGCCCGAATTCCAAGAAATCGTATTGGTAGTGCACGATCCGGCGCGCCACGCGAAGGAGGGTGTTCTGCCGCTGTTCGATCGCCTGCACGAGGAGCTTCGCCTTCTCGAACTGCTCCTTCGCCTGCTCCTTGAATTCCGGGTCGGCGCTCTTGTCTCGACTGATCAGACGATACGAGGTCTCGTCCACCCTGAGAGGCGGAAGATTGTCGGACGCCAAGCGGACGTCGTACCCGTTGGGCATCCACTCGACCACGACATCGGGATAGATGTAGTGGGGCTTGACGTCGACGGCCGAGCGCCCCGGCTGGTCGTCCATTTCCGCCAACTCACGGACCAGCTCGTCCAGTTGCTCGAAGGTGATCCCCAGAGCCTTGATGATCTTGGGGCGCCGGTTTTTCGCCAGATCCTCCAGGTAGTCGGTGATGAGTTCCCGCTTCAACTCGTAGTTGGGATCATTGGGACGCAGTTGCAAGAGCAGGCATTCCTGGGTGGTGCGCGCTCCGATTCCCCGCGGCTCCAGAGCCTGAACGCTCCGCAAGGCTTCCTCCGCTTGCTCGGGCGTGATGTCGGGGAATTCCTTGGCGATCTCCTCGAGACTCCGATCGAGTCGGCCGATCTCGTTGATGTTCATGATGATCGCTTCACCGAGCGGTCTCAGCGCGGGATCGACGTCGAGGAGTCCGTATTGCTCGAGGAGGTACTCGTGGAGCGAAGGCCCGCGGCCCGCCGTGTTGTTCATCGCCTCCATCTTGCGATCGGAAGCTTCCCAATCGAGGGCGCTCTTGACGCGAGGCATCTCGCTATCGAAAAGCCCCTGCTCTTCCATCCGCTGCAATTCCTGAACGGCGATCTGCTCCTCGGGCTCCAAGGCGGCGCGATCGTCCGGCGGGGGCGCGGGCTGTTCGTCTTCGGTTTCATCGGGTGCCACTTCCAGGTACTCGTTCGTGTCGAGTTCCTGGTGGACGAGATCCTCGAGGTCGATACTCGGAAGTTGGAGGATTTCGATCGACTGAATGATCTGCGGTGACAGCTTCAGCTGCAGATCGAGTTTTTGGTTCAGTCGAAGTTCGAGAGCCATCGGTATCCCCATGGTTTGCTGATAGAAGAACACCCCCCGGCTCGGTCGCCCGGCCGGAGGGCTCCCCCATTATACGGAAGCCGAAGCGAGTGCGGTACTCCCGAGAGCATTCTCCCGCCGACCCCTGGCGTCGCGACCGCCCACATCACGCCGGATCGCGGCCCTCGAAAGCGTCCTTGAGAATGTCCACGTTGGCGAATTCGATGGATCCCCCCGTGGGAATTCCTCGCGCCAAGCGGGTCACTTTGCGTCCCATCCCCTCGAGATGCTCTTTCAGAACCAACGCCGTGGTGTCCCCTTCGGCGTCGGGATTCGTCGCGATGACGATCTCGCGAATCTTTCCTTCAGAATCATCTTGCATCCGCTTCAGAAGCTTGCCCAGGGTCGTCGTCTCCAAGCTCTTGCCTTCCAGGGGTGCAACGCGTCCCCCCAGGACATGATAGACGCCATCCCAGGCACCGGACCGTTCGATCGCGACGAGATCCCTCACGGATTCCACCACCGCGATCCTTCCCTGGTCGCGCGTGGACGACGCGCAGATCGAACAGACGTCCTCGTCGGTCACGTTGAAACACACGCGGCAGGGCTTCAGTTTCGTCTTGATGTCGCGAATCGCCCCGGCGAGCGCCAGGACATCCTCTCGGTCGGCGTTGAGGAGGTGGTAGGCCAGCCGTTCCGCCGTCCTCTGCCCGACACCCGGCAAGCGGCCCAACTCGTGAATGAGGCGGGTCAAAGGCTCCGCAAAGTCCTTCACGGAAGGTCACCTTCCCCGTTCTCGACTTCGAGCACGCCGCCGTCGAAGTGGTCGACGAATTTCCGTACCACAGGGTCATCCTCGGGTCGCACCTTCCGCGTCGACTCCGCAGGCGACTTCGCCGAACTCTCTCGCAGCTCGAAGGCCACGGGATGGCCGATCAACTGGTGGAGCACGTCGCGGATGGCTCGCTGGGCGTCCGGCTCTCGCAACTGACGTCCCAGGAAAGCCTGACCGGGAGGGAGAGACGCCACCAGGCGCTTCTCGCTCACTTCGACGGGCTGGAGCTTCCCCAAACTCGACGCGAGCAGTGCGCTTTTCGTCTTCATCGCGCGGCACATCGATGACCAGAAATCCCTGAGCGACGCCCCGTCCCCCGGCAAAGGCAACACGGAGGGGGGCGACGACGTGCTGGGAGAAGGCGGCGGCGAAGGCTTCTCCGCGACGGGTTCGTTGACAGGCTCCTCGGTGGTCGCCTTCGCGATGGGCTCGGCCCTGGCCTGGGACGGCGGCGAGGGGGACTCCGGGGCCGAGGGGGACTCTGGGGCGCGCGCGGCCGAAGGCGCCGGCGGAGAGGAACGGTCCGGGGCGGCAACGGGCACGGATGCTCCCGAATCCAGGCGTGCCAGGACATCGTCCAGGCCGAGCAGAGCCGTCGAGCGGGCCGCCTTCAAACAGGCCAACTCCACCTGGATACGTTCGTGTCCTCCTCGACGGATGTCACCGCGGGTGTTCAGGAATAACTTCAAGACATACATCACCCGATCGAGCCCCATCTCGGTCGCGACGGCATCCAGGGCTTCGGCCTGGGGCCCACCGTGAGCGCTCCCCGGGTCCGCCAAGCGAAGCATCATCGCCCGCATGGTTTCCGTGAGCTGTTGCAACAACTCCTGGGGGTCGATTCCCGCCTGATCGGCTTCCGCGAGCTTCTCCAGCACAGCGCCGACGTCCCCCGCGGCCAGAGATCTCACGAGTCCGCGGAGGCGTTCCCGGGGTAAGAGCCCCAACGCTCCTTCCAAATCCTGTTCGGTGACCTGGTTCCCCGCGAAGGAGACGACCTGATCGAGGATGGAGATGCTGTCGCGAAGCCCCCCTTCCGCCTTGGCGGCGATCGCCTTCAGGACATCATCTCCCGCTTCGATACCCTCTTTGCCGCAGATCTCGCGGAGACGGCCCACGATGTCCTCGATGGAAATGCGACGGAACTCGTGCCGTTGGCAGCGGGAGAGGATCGTGTCCGGCAGACTGTTCGGGTCGGTGGTCGCAAAGACGAACAGGACGTGACCCGGCGGCTCCTCGAGCACCTTCAGCAGGGCGTTGAACGCCTGAATCGTGAGCATGTGAACCTCGTCGATGATGTAGATCTTTCGACGGGCGCGCGTCGGCACGTAGCCGGCGCTGTCACGGATGCTCCGGATGTCATCGATTCCGCGATTGCTGGCGCCGTCGATCTCGACGACGTCGAGGTCTTCCCCGCGACCGATGGATTCGCAGATCTCACAGGTGTTGCAGGGCTCGCCGCCCACGGCGTCGGGACAGTTGAGCGCCTTCGCCAGGATGCGCGCCATCGAGGTCTTGCCGACCCCGCGACTCCCGCAAAACAGATAGGCGTTGGCGATCCGATCCTGTTGGACCGCCCGCTTGAGGGTCTCGGCGACCGCCTTTTGGCCGACGAGATCGTCGAAGTTCTTCGGCCGATACTTGAGTGTGTAGACCTCATAGGTCATGGGGCGCAAACCTCCCGAGCTGGGCCACCATCTTGCCTGAAGGAGAAGGGGGTGTCTGCCCCCTTCTGGAAGAGGAGGGCCGGGTGCCGGGGGCGCCGTCCGCGTCGGAACCGGGTCGTGGTGCTCGCGGCACACGAGCAGCATTGCTTAGGGCTGCTCCGATCAAGGCCTGACCCGGTTCGCACGTGCTCGTTGCGCGAGTCACGGCCCGGATCCCACGCGGACGGGCGTTCAACCACCGCCCCGTGTGACGGCGGGACATCCTATCGCCTCATCCAGACCAGACAAGCGCCGAGGGAGGTGAAGACCCGAGGCCTTCCTCCTTCAAAAGGGCTGGACAAACTGCACAAGATTGAATTAATATGAATTTTGCTGGGTTGAAAACGAGCATGCCAAGACCGAGGGCGCAACGTCTGCACCGCCCTTGAAGGCGCATCTCAGTCCTCCCCCCCCACGGCCAAGTGCGAACGATGCACGGAGCGACGCAGACGCGGAGTGGAAGGGGAAGGGGAAACGATGCGACATGAATCAAACGGGACCAAGCAAACGGGCGCCGACATCCCTCTGCATCCCTTGGCGGGCTGGCGACACGGTCGGCTGGTGGCCATCTCGCTGCACGCGCCCGACGGGCGCTTCGTCGACGCCACCGAGGAACTTGCCGCCGTCGTCGGTCGCCCGTTGTCCATGTTCGAGTCGCAACGGATCGATGAGCTCGTCGTGGAAGCCGACCCCGAAGCCGTCCGAAGCTTCATGGACGAGATCACCCATCGAGGTCAGTCGCAGCACCGACTCCACCTGTTCGTCCCGGGACGCGGCCTGCGATGGCTCGAACTCTCCGGCACCTGGTGCTTGCATCCGGGCGCCGAGGATCTCATTCAGATCGTCTGGAGGGACGAAACCGAGAAGGTCTGCCAACCGCCTCGTCCGGAACACGGCAACTCCGCGGCCACATCGGAACTGCTGCAAGCGCTTCGCGATCCGGAACAGGAAGAACACGCCTCGTTCGCGCGGGTGCTGCGCGCACTTCGTCGAGCACTGCGCGCCCCCGCGGCCTTCCTCGGTCACGTGGTTCCCTCCCGCGAAGGGGTCGACATCGTCGCATGGAGCGGCGCCGGAGCGACCCTCGGCCCCCGTCTCCGCCAGGACACGTCGTTCGCACAGCTCGTCGGGAACGTCAAGAATGTCGTCCGGTGCGGCCACATGGAAGAACTCCTTCCCCAATCCCCCCTCGTGCTCCACGGTGAGGCGTCCTGTCTCATTCTGGCACCCTTGGCCGGCCATCTCTCCCCATCCCAGGGGTTCGTGTGCGTCGTCGACCCCCCTCGCGGTGCGTCGGCGGAAGCCCTCGCCGCGTTGACCGCGCAGCAACTCGGCGCGGAACTCGACGCGTCCAGACTTGATGCATTGGTGGTGGAGGCTCGCGTGGATCGGGAGGTTCGACGGCGCGTGCACAGCCACGCCACACGGACAACAACGCGACTTCAGCGGCTTCTTCGCCGCGTCGAGGAGATCGACGGCGAGTCTCCTCTCGCCACGGAGCTCGCCCCGGACCTCCGGGCCATCGTGACGGATTGCGCGGCCATGGCGCGTTGGACCGGTGTGGAGGACGAAGCTCCCCGCGAATTGGACCTGGACGAGATCCTCGGTTCCGCCATCGCGATCGCGGAGTCGGACGTGGAGGGCCTGGAGATCGATCACCTCCCCGCCCCCATCCGTCCCCGAGCCCAGGTCGTCCCCGAACAGTTGCGTCAGGCCTTCGTAGATCTGTTTCGGGCGCTATCGAGCGGGGAGGGCG
>CAZLGG010000084.1:0-16780 GCA_964559135.1 uncultured Planctomycetia bacterium | reverse complement strand
CCCGGTTGCCGGGGCGCCATCTCCTTGGTGTCGGCCAAGGAGCCCCTGCTATCCTCGAGAACGTCTCTGCCAATGCTCTCGAGAATGGACGACTGGCCTGCTGCCAAGTTGACGAGCAGCAAACCGAGTCCCAATGCGAGTCGTGACATAGGTCTCTCTCCGTCGCCGCTCCGGAAGTTCTACGTCGATCTTCATGCCCGGCGACCAAGTTTTTCGAGTTTGTTCTGACCCAGGCGTCAAGCCCCCTCGTTCGGGTACTTTTCGACGAATGCCATCGCCTCCTTGACTTGAGTCGTGGAGCCGATGAAAAGCGGGGTGCGCTCGTGGAGCGTCTTCGGCTGGATTTCGAGGATGCGCTTTTTCCCGTCGGTGGCCATGCCTCCCGCCTGTTCCACGAGGAACGCCATGGGATTGCACTCGTAGAGGAGGCGGAGCTTTCCGCCCGGTGCTTTTCGAGTCTGCGGATAGAGGAAGATGCCTCCCTTGAGGAGCGTGCGGTGAAAATCGGCCACGAAGGAACCCACGTAACGAGAGTTGTAGGATGGATCGTCCGACGTCTTGATGTGCCGAAGGTATTCCTGCACGGCCTGCGGGAATTCGGTGAAGTTCGACTCGTTGACGGAGTAGATGGCTCCGGATTCGGGGATCGTCACCCGCTCCCGATACAGGATGTACGCCCCCGTGCTCGGATCAAGAGTGAAAAAGTGGACACCCTGCCCCGTCGTGTAGACGAACAGCGTCGAGGGGCCGTAGATGACGTACCCGGCGGCCCGCTGACGCACTCCGGGCTGCAGGAGGTCGCCAAGGGGATCATTTCGAGTGAATCCACCGCTGGGGCGTTCGAGAACCGAGAAGATCGTTCCGATGCTGACGTTGACGTCGATGTTGCTGGAACCATCGAGAGGATCGAAGAGAACGGCGTATCGGCCTTGCGGGCCGGAGTCGTGGATGACCACGGGTTCATCGTTCTCTTCGCTCGCCAGAATGCCCACGTTCCCCCGGTAGGCCAACGATTGAATGAGACAGTCATTGGCGAAGACGTCCAGCTTCTGGACGTCCTCGCCTTGAATGTTCTCCTTGCCGAGGCTTCCGATGATGTCCTGAAGGCCTGCTCGTCGAACCTTGGCGGCGATGATCTTCGATGCCTGCGTGATGCCCGAGAGCAGCCAGGAGAACTCACCCGTGGCCGTCGGATGGTAGGCCTGCTGCTCCATGATGTGTTGCTGCAGGGTGATGAGGTGGTTCTCATGGAAAAGACCTGAGGTGTGTTCCGAGGTCACGGCAAGGCTCCTACTCGGGGACGGTGCGAGGGAGACATCATAGCGACTCGAGGTCGGTCCTTCCATGCGACGAAAAGTACCGTTGCATGGATATTCATGCCGGGAGCGACATGCGGTCGCGATGCAGATCCGACTCAAAGGTAGAGGTCGTGGAGTTCCCGGACTTCGTCGCACTGAAGTCGGCTGTGCGTTCGGCGCAGATGCTCTTCGCCGACTGGAGGGGTCAGAAAATTCATGCTTCCCTCCCAGAGGATCTCACCGTCGATCATCACGAGGTTGGCGTGGGTTTGTTTCTCGAGGATGGACAAAGATTCGTCCCGCAACGTGTCCCTGACGAGACTGGAGACGGCGCCGGCGAAAATGGCGCTCTTCCCTCCGGCGCCCGCGACGCGCCTGAGTGGCTCCAACCATCGCCGCCAGTGACTTCCCTTGAGGGCGGGTGCGACGAAGATCAACTCGCGGCGGGCGCCCTGTACATCGTCGTGGAATTTCGCAGCGAACGTGGATTCGTTGAAGACCGCGGTCTCCATTCCCCGTCCTTCCCCGCGAAGAACCCGAACGGTTTGGATGATCTCCGAGGCGACGCGTCCCTTGAGCAGACTGGAGATTCCGAGGGCGTCCAAGTCGCCGCGCTCATCGAGGATCTCCAGGACGGCATCGGCGTCGCGGGCGGGCAGCAGCCATTTCGGGTCCACGTTCACTCCGGCGCGCCAAGCCTGCAGGACGAAGTCGGAGAGCTGCTTCGGACTGAGCTGCCAGCCCGAGAGGATACTCTCGACCGGACGTCCCTCCTGAAGCAACTCCACGACCCGTTCCCAAGGGCGGTGGTCCCTCATCATCGTTCCCTGAGAAAGACGTAGTAACCCAGAGGAGCCTCCTTCGCGTCCGGCTCGACGATAGCGACGTCACCCGGCGAAAGTGTGAACGCGACCTTCGCGACTCCCGGAAGACGGTCCGGTGTCAGCTCGCCGGAACGACTTGAATCCGCCGGAACGCCGTAGTTCCGCAGGAGGAAGACCCCATGGGTGCGGTCCTTGTCGGGATCGTCAGAGAAGCGGGCGACGATCTCGTCGAGGTCGCCACCCGCCCTGAGAGCGTCCGCGGCCAATCTCGCCCTGGATTGGGCCTCCGCGGGGGGCCGGTGGACGAGGTCCGCCAGACCGAATCCGTCGCAGCCGATGACCACCAGGCGGATCGCCAAGCGGTCGGGTTGAGCCTCCCTGGGCACGGAGCGGGACAGTTGGCCGGTTCGCGCCGGCTCCGTCCGGGTCTCCTGAGTGGGTGGGGCCGAACCAGCGTCATTCATCTTTGAACCCTGGGGTGGCGGGTCGGCCTTGCGGCAGCCGGGACCCGAAAGGGCGACGCACAGGAGGATCAGCAAACCGCTTCGGGGTGTTCGACGCACGGGATCAGTCTCCAAACACGATGCCCACGCCTCGGGCGGCCCTGACGAGATCGCAGTCGAGGGATACGGATTTCGTCGCATCGACGGCGTCCGCCAAGGGGATGTCGGTGATCTTGTTCGCCCGCATGACGACGAGGCGATTCCACAAATCATCGACGGCGAGGTCGACGGCATGGTTACCGAGTCGCGTCGCCAGGATTCGGTCGAATGCGGTCGGGATGCCTCCCCTTTGGAGGTGACCGAGGACCGTATAACGGGCATCGATGCCGGTGGTTCGGTGGAGTTTGTCCGCGACGTAGCGTCCAATGCCGCCCAGCCGCGTCTTGCCGCTGGCGGCGAGCCCGTCGTGAATCTGTTCACCACCTTTCTCGCGAGCGCCTTCGGCGACAACGACGATGGAAAAGTGCCTCCCCCGCAACTGGCGATCGAGAATCTTCTCGGCAACTTTGGAGAGTTCGAACGGCACCTCGGGGATGAGAATGGCATCGGCGCCCCCGCCGACCCCCGCGTGGAGTGCGATGAATCCCGCGTTTCGTCCCATGACTTCGACGACCATGACGCGGTGGTGGCTTTCCGCCGTGGTGTGCAAGCGATCGACGGCCAGGGTGGCGAATTCGACCGCGGAATTGAAGCCGAAAGTGATGTCGGTGCCAAGAAGGTCGTTGTCAATGGTCTTCGGTACGCCGATGACCTTCAACCCAGTCCGCTTCGACAGATCATTGCAGATCGCCATCGTCCCGTCGCCGCCGAGCGCGATGAGGCCGTCGCAACCCAAGCTGTGCAGCCGTTCGACGACCAGCTCGGAAAGGTCCTGCCCTTGTCCTTGGCCCGTAGGGTCGAAGTCGAACGGGTTGCCGCGGTTCGTGCTTCCGAGAAGCGTGCCTCCACGGGTCAGCCCGCCGGCGACCACGTCGGGTGTGAGTTCCACGATGTCCATGCGAGGGCCGATCAACCCGTCGAAGCTGTCGCGAATGCCGATGACCTCCCATTCGAGCTGCAGGACGCACCGCTTGACGACGGCCCGAATCACGGCGTTGAGTCCGGGGCAGTCGCCGCCTCCCGTGTTGACAGCGAGCCGTCGCTTCTTGGCGCTCATTCTGTTTTCCCCCATCGAGTTCTCTGCGTTGATCCTGCCTCGTGGTGAGGACAGAATGAGGACTGAAACGTTCCCGCACAAGGTGTGGGGGAACACCCCGACGCGAAAGGGCGATCTTTCACGCCACGGTTCCTCGAGACCTCCAAGGGATGCTCTGCCCGGGCACCGGGCGTCGCTGCCACGATCATGCCGGACGAACGCTTGATTCTTGCCTCTCGCTCACCCATCCGACATCGCCTCCTCGAAGCGGCCGGAATCCGCCATCACGTGGAGTCCGCCGACGTGGAGGAGGTGATTCCCGAGGGGGCGGAACCGGGGACCCTCGCGGGTGAGCTGGCTCGCGCGAAAGCGATGGCCGTTTCCGCACGCAGGCCCGGCGACCTCGTCCTCGGCGCCGACCAAGTGTTCGAGCTGGAAGGCCGGCTCTGGCCGAAGCCCGAGGACGGCCCGGCGCTGCGCGCGAAGCTGCGGGCGATGAGTGGAAAAACTCATACGTTTCATTGCGGAATGGCCTTGGTACGTTCCGGGAATGTGGTGGCGGAATGTGTGGAACGGGCGCGTGTCCGCTTTCGTGTTCTTTCGCCTGAAGATGTCGAAGACTACGCGGCGACGGGGGAAGGTCTCGGGTGCGCAGGTGGGTATCGCCTCGAGGAAGGTGGTGTAAGGCTGATCGACGACATCGAGGGGAGTCATTTCACGGTTTTGGGCCTTCCGATGATTCGGCTCGTGGGTTTCCTGAGAGACCTGGGGCTCGCGCCGGGTATTTATCGAGGAGAGTCCGAATCGTGAATCCCCATGTCCAGCGCCCGGTCGAGCCGATCGACCCAGAGAAGCGTCGATCGGCCCTGGAGATTCTTCGGGCCCTGGGGCGTTGCTCGTTTCAGGGACGCAATCTTTCCCAGGCCCTCGAGGTCCTCGAGAACATGCACGCGGATGAGGAATGCGGCGTGGTGCTGTGCTTGGC
The DNA here is from genome assembly GCA_964559135.1 of uncultured Planctomycetia bacterium. Taxonomy (GTDB): domain Bacteria; phylum Planctomycetota; family DRQF01; genus DRQF01. The sequence goes on along the minus strand of CAZLGG010000084.1, from coordinate 12,035 downwards.
CGGGGCGATGGTTCCGGCGGGAATGGGAGAGGTCGTTTGTCGTTTGATGGAGCGCGACGTCGTCCAGGCCGTCGTCTCGACGGGGGCCAACCTCAGTCACGATCTCGTGAATGCCGCAGCGGGAGGGCCGGGTCACTTCCTGGGGGACCCGGAGGCTGACGACGATGAACTCTACTCTCTGCGCATCAACCGTATTTACGACACGAATCTTCCCGAAGACAACTATCAGGCGGCAGAACTGCTTTTGGAGGAGATCTGGCGTGAGATCGTGGGGTCTTCCGAACGATTGGAAATGCCGCCGAGCGAAGTGTTTCGCCTGACGGGAAAGGGCCTTCGGGAAAAAGGGCGAAGAAGCCTGCTTTCCGTGGCCGAGGAGCACGGAATTCCCGTCTTCTGCGGAGCGACCAGCGACTCGGAGTTCTGTTTGAATTTCGCCAAGTTTCGCCATCGTGGTTGGCTCCACTTGGTCATGGACGAGATCGCAGACCTTTTTCGGTTCGGCGACTGGATTCGGGCCCACCCGCGCCGCGGTACCCTCATCGTCGGCGGGGGCGTGCCCAGGAATTGGGCTCAGCAGATCTTTCCACTTCTGGACATGATCGAGGACGTGACCTACTCAGGCTATGACTATGGAGTCAGAATCTGTACGGACACAATGGTTTACGGCGGAATGTCCGGGTGCACCTTGAGCGAGAGCAAAAGTTGGGGGAAGTACGCGCCCCATGCCCGATATGCGGAGGTCAGCGTGGACGCCACCATCGGGCTCCCGCTCCTGGCCGCCGCTCTTTTCGATTCCCTGGACGGCAAGTGAAGCCCTTGGCCCGATCAGGCGTATGAAGGGCGATGATTGCAGTGAAGGCCGTGGGATCTCGGAGCGGGAGTGGGGAGCGAAACGAAGAATGAATCACACCGAGGGAGAAGATGCACCGGTGCCGCACCGTTGGCCTCGCGTCGGGAGACGTCGCGCCGTGGGGGCGATCCTGGTCGCGACCTTCCTTCTCGGGTGGCCCACGGCCTGCATGAGTCCCGACGAATACCGCGACGAAGCGGACGAGGCGGCCTACGACATCGTCGGGCGGGCGAGAGCCCTGGCGGGCCAGACGGAGGACCCGGATTTTCATATCGATCCCGCGGACAACGTCCAGCGGAAAGAGTTTTTTCCCGAACGGAGCGCGCCCGAGGGTACGCCCCTTTGGAAGCGGCTCGCCTCGGATGACCGGGAGATTATGGTCGATCTCGAGAGCGCTCTCCAACTCGCTGCGCTGAACAGCCGCGAGTTTCAGGATCAAAAGGAGCGGCTCTACAACACGGCGCTTTCGCTCACTTCGGCGGTGCGTAATTTCGAATCTCGTTGGTTCGGCACCGTCGACCTTTCCGGCCGGAGTGCGGGGGATGGCGAGGACTCCAGCACACTTTCTCTGGCCGAATCGAGTTCACTCGGTTTTACACGTCTGTTGGAGAGGGGAGGGAGTTTCAGCCTGAGTATCGGAGACAATGTCACCCGGTTTCTCACGAATCCTGCTTCGACCACGGCGACGACGTTCGCTTCGTTGGCCTTGAGTCTGCCTTTTCTTCGCGGTGCGGGCCGCGAGGTGGCCTACGAGAACGTCACGCAATCCGAACGGGACGTCGTCTATTCGGTGCGAGATTTCGAGCGATTCAAACGGGTCTTTGCGGTCGACGTGGTGTCCGACTACCTCCGTTTGCTCCAAAGCGCGCAGACCATCGACAACGAGCGTGCGAACTATGAGCGCCGTAAGGTCACGGCCGAGGAGAACCGCCTTTTGGGCGAGGCCGGACGCTTGGCTCGGACGGACGTCGAGCGTGCCAATCAGGCGGAGCTGGCCGCGGAGAACCGCTGGATCGTGGCCAGGGAGAATTTCGAGAACGCCCTCGATCGCTTCAAATTGAGACTGGGTCTTCCCACCGACGCCACCGTGAAGATCGATCCGGACGACTTGAAGCGGATTCGCGAACGAGGTGCCCGACTGATCGAGTTGGACCCGAAGGAGGCGCTCGTCAAGGCCCTCAGGTGGAGGTTGGACCTGGCGACCTCCGAGGCGCGTGTCGCGGACGCCAAACGACAGATCGCCATCACGGCGAATGCCCTGGAGGCCGGGTTGGACTTCAACGCCACCCTGGATCTGAATTCGAATGACTTCGGGGAGACACGCTTCAAGCTCGATCCCGTGGGCTCGACCAATGACTTCTTGGGACTGTCCATCGATTTGCCCCTCGATCGGGTCGATGAGCGGAACGCGTATCGCCGGGCCCTGATCAATTTTCAGGCCGCCCGGAGAGACTTCGAAGCTTTCGAGGATCAGGTGAAACTGGATGTCAGGCGGGATCTCAGAAACCTCAGACAGGCGTCGGAGACCTTCCGCATCCAGAAAAGGGCCGAAGAGGTCGCAAAGACGAACGTCGAGGCCGCCAACCTGCTCAAGGCGGCCGGTATCGGCAACACGAATGACCTGCTCGACGCCCAGAACGACCTGGTCACGGCACAGAATGCCGTGACTCAGGCGTTGATCGACTATACGATAGCCCGTTTGCAGCTCCTGAGAGACATGGGCGTTCTGGTCGTTGCACCAAGCGGCATCGATGAGGAGTCCACGGAGGCCCTGCTGAGGCAGGAGGAGAAACCGAAATGAACCATGCCAATCCACCTCTTCGCTGGGGAGGGCTCGTTCTCGCTCTTCTCGTGATGCTCCCGTCGTGCGGGAAGGACGAGGAAACGTTCGAGTACCAGACATGGACGGCGGAACCGATGGATCTCAGGATCACGATTCGTCAAAAGGGCGAGATCGAGGCCCGCGATCCCGTGGCCGTCAAGAATCCGATCGAGGGCCGGCCTATCCTCCTCGAGGTCGTGCCGGAGGGGTCCCACGTCAAGAAGGGGGACTTTCTGTTCGAGCTGGATGTCTCGAGCCAAAAGGACAAGCTCCTTCAGCAGAAGATCCAAGTGAACAACGCCCAACAGGCGCTCTTCAACGCCGAGAAGCAGTTGGAGATCCAGAAGGCTCAGAATGAGAGCGACACCAAGAAGGCGGAACTCGACATCCTCTTCGCGGAGCTGGACCTCGAACAGTACAACAAGGGCGATCTCCCTCAGCAGAGGGAGGAGTTCTCGGCTGCGATCACGCTTGCCTTCGAGGAATTGAAACGGCAGCAAGACGTCTTGAAATGGAGCGAAGTCCTCGCCAAGAAGGGCTTCATCAGCAATGACAAGCTCGAGAGCGACCGGCTTGCGGTCAAGCGCCGTGAGATCGATCGGGACCTCAACAAGAAGAAGCTGAGCGTCCTCGAGCAGTTCACCGCCCGGAAGAGGAAACGCGAGCTGGTCGAGAATCTCGCGGAGGCGAAGAGGGAACTGAAACGGGTCAGCGCCCGCGCCGAAGCCGCTCTTGCCCAGAAGAAAAGCGATCTCGACAACCGCAAGGCGCTCTTCGATCTGGAGACGAAGAAACTCCAAAAACTTCAGTTCATGATCGAGCACAACGTCGTCAACGCTCCGAGAGAGGGGATCGTGATCTACGGACGCGAAGGCCGGGGTAGGGAGTCGAAGCCGATCGAACCGGGTTCGACCTTGCGCGAGGGCCAGACAATCGTGTTCATCCCTGACATGGACAAGGTCTTGGTCGACGTCGACGTTCACGAGTCTTCGATTCACCTCGTTCGGCTCGGTATGCCGGTGATCGTCACGACGGACACCGGTGAGACTCTGCGGGGGGTCGTCGAGAAGGTCGCCACCGTTGCCGACTCTCAGTCTTGGTATCGCAATCCGGACCTGAAGGTTTACTCCACCAAGGTGACCGTCGACAACAAGGACGGTTCTTTGAAACCCGGTATGAACTGCTACGCAGAAATCATCATCGACGACCTCAAGGACGTCGTGGCCCTTCCGGTCCAGGCGGTCCAGGACAATGGCCTGAACACCTATTGTTGGATCAAGAAGGACGGAGAGCCCGTTCTGACCCAAGTGGAGGTCGGACTCCACAACGACGAGTTCATCGAGATCAAGTCCGGCGTGAAGGCGGGGGATGAGGTCTATCTGGCCAAGCCCAAGGGGGCGGAGACCCCGCCCACGCCCAACACGAAGGATTTGGCGGCGAAGCGTGGCCGCCGACGGATGAACCGTCAACCTTCTACGAAGGAGGCGCCGGGGAAGATGCGCCCGAGAAAAGGGGGCAAGAGACCTGGTGGGCGCCATTCGGGCACCAGGCCGCGTGGGGTGGGAACGGGGAGTCCCGGCTCGCAATGACGAACATCGCTGAACTCGCCGACGTCGTCAAAGTCTACTCGATGGGTGACAACGAGGTCGAAGCTCTCGCGGGCGTGACTTTCGACGTCGGGAAGGGGGAATTCTGGTCCATCATGGGGCCGTCGGGGAGCGGGAAATCGACGCTGCTCAATCTGTTGGGTTGCCTCGATCGGCCCACGAGCGGGGAGTACCGACTGGGCGGCAAGGACGTCGCTCACATGAACGACCACGAACTTTCGGCCGTACGAGGAACCATGCTCGGATTCGTATTCCAGTCGTTCAACCTGATTCAGCAGCTCAATGTGCTGGAGAACATCGAAGTACCGCTTTTCTACCAGGGCATAGCCCCGAAAGCTGCGAGAGAGAAAGCCATCCAGTTGGCGAAGAAGGTGGGCCTCGGAGAGCGTACGGATCATCGACCCTTCCAACTCTCTGGGGGACAACAGCAGCGAGTCGCCATAGCAAGGGCTCTGGTCAACGATCCCGTACTCGTCTTGGCTGACGAGCCCACGGGCAACCTGGACAGCCACACGGGCGAGGAGATCATGGCGATGCTGCATGAGTTGCACGAGCAGGGAACGACGATCGTCATGGTGACGCATGAGGACGACGTGGCGCGGCATGCCCAAAAGACCCTGGTCATGCGAGACGGACGCATCCTCGAGATCCGCGACAATGAAAAGTCGGCGGAGGAGGTGCCCCTCTCGTGAGTCGCATTTGGCGCACTGTCCTCTTGGGACTTCGCAGTCTGCGGCTGCACCTTCTCCGAAGCTCACTGACGGTCATCGGAATCATGTTCGGCGTGAGTTCGGTGATTGCCATGTTGTCGGTTGGCGAAGGTGCGAGCGTCGAAGCCCAGGCCCAGCTCAAGGCCCTGGGCAGCACGAATATTATCCTTCAGAGCATCAAGCCCACCCAGAATCGAAGCGGTGGAGACGGGAATCAGCGTTCGTTGGTGTACGGGCTCAAGTATAACGATGCGGAGATGATCCGTTCGACACTTCCGGGAGTCCGCGTGACTGTCGGGGCGCGCGACTACCCGAAGGAGCTTCAATTCGAAACGCGAATTCTTCAGGGCGTCGTGAGAGGGACTTTGCCTTGGTTCCCCGAGGTGGCGCATCTGAAGATGTTGGACGGTCAGTTCTTCAGCCCTGTCCACGAGAAGTACCATTCAAACGTGTGCGTGCTGACGCCCGAGCTCGCCAAGAAACTCTTCCTCTACAAGCGCCCGATCGGCAAGATGTTGAAGATCGGACTCGATCCTTTCACCGTCATCGGCGTCGTCGAGTCCAAAACGGGGGTGAAGAAGGAGGGACGAGAGAAGACACGGACCAACGTGAACATGCTCTACGTTCCATTGTCGGCCTCGCGCGTCTACTTCGGAGAGGAGATCGTGACGCGTCAGAGCGGGAGCTTCAGTCGGGAACGGGTGGAGCTTCACGAGATTCAGGTGCAGGTGGACGACACCCCCGCCGTGATGCCGGTGGCGGCGAGCATCCGGCAGATCCTGAAGCACAATCATCGAGAGAAGGACTACGAGGTGATCGTGCCGCTCGAACTCCTGCAGGCCCAGGAACGAACGAAGCGCGTCTTCAAGATCGTGCTGGCCGCGATTGCGGGCATCTCACTCGTGGTGGGAGGCATCGGGATCATGAACATCATGTTGGCGTCCGTGACCGAAAGAACCCGCGAGATCGGTATCCGCCGCGCGCTGGGTGCGCAGAAACGCCACATCGTCCTACAGTTCCTCGTGGAAACCGTCGTCCTGTCGTCCCTCGGGGGACTCATGGGAATCGCGCTCGGTCTGGCGGTTCCGTGGCTGGTCACGTTCTTCGCCGAGATGAAAACGGTCGTACGTCCTCAGTTCGTCATCCTCAGCTACGGGATTTCGGCTCTGGTCGGACTCGTCTTCGGGATTTATCCTGCGACGCGTGCAGCCGCACTCGATCCGATCGAGGCTCTCAGACACGAGTGAATTCAGATGAATGAATTCTGGCTGACCGCGGCTTGGTGCCTCGCGGTCTTCCTTTTTTTCCTGTCCGCGTTCTTTTCCTGCTCCGAAACGGCGCTCATGAGGGTGAATCGACTCCGTCTGAGGACGTTGGCGGACGAAGGCGATCGGAGAGCCGGTGTGGCGCGGCGTCTCCTCGAGCGACCGACTCAGCTGCTCTCCGGTATCCTCTTGGGGAACAACTTCGCGAACGTCGCGCTGGCCTCGCTGGCGACCGCGCTCGCCGAGCCCGTTTGGGGCGAGTTGGCGCCGGTCTACGTCGCTCCGATTCTGACGATTCTGATTCTCCTCTTCGCCGAGATCTTGCCGAAGTCGTTCGCATCTCGGAAGTCGTTGACGTTGACGCGACTCTGCGCTCCCGCCCTCGGCTGGTTCATTCGGCTGAGTCATCCTTTCGTCCGCGTCATCTCCCGGTTCGCGGACCTGCTGGTCAAGCCGTTCGTGGGTCGCGACTCCAAAGACGAAGAGGGCGTCTCCGCCGAGGATCTGGTGACGCTGGCCCGCGTGGGGCTCGAGTCCGGCGCGATCGGGGGCGTGACCCATGATCTGATGCACGGGCTCTACGAGTTCAGTCGAATGAGGGTCATGGATGTCCTGGTGCCGAGAATGGACATGGTCACGATGCCGCTCAGCGGTGGTATCGAGGCGTTCAAGAAGCTGGTGAGGCGTCATCGGCACACGCGCATTCCGGTCTGGGAGGAGAACGAAGAAAACATCGTCGGTGTTCTGCATGCGAAGGACCTCATCCTCTCGGGCGAGCGCTTCGAGAAAGCCAAGACCCTGAGACCGTTCCTCCATCCCGCGGTGTTCGTGCCCGAGCAGACGCCCCTCGGCGCGGTGTTGAGACAGATCCAGGCCTCACGCACGGAGATGGTGTTCGTCGTCGACGAGTACGGTGGGTTGGAGGGTTTGGCCACTCTCCGGGATGTCCTGGAGGAATTGACCGGTCGACTGGCCGATGAACACGATCGCGGGGGGGGCGGGCGGCTCCAGAAGACGGCGAAGAACGTGATTCTCGCGGATGCCAACGTCACGCTGAGGTACCTGTCACGTCACACCGGGATCACCATCCACGGCAAGGACGCGAAGACTTTGGGGGGCTTGGTCGCCTGCGAGTTGGAAGGTGATCCCGAGCCCGGCGCCCATGTGCTCATCGACGGTATTCGTTTCACCGTCTTGTCCATGGATGGACCGAGCCTGGATCGGTTGCGTCTGGAGATTCTCGAGGACGAGGAGGCGGACGAGGACGCGAAATGAAAGCCGGCCCCGGCGTCCGCGACTGCGAGCGCCGAGGCCGCGATTCGTCTCAGTCGAAAAAGAGACTCAAGTAGTCGCCCGCGGGCCCGTCGGGGGCCAAACCGACAAGCGTCAGCGGCGCGCCCGAGGACGGAGCGGGAAGCGGAAGGCCGGTCAGGCCCGTGAGGAGCCCGGGAATCGCCCCGTTGATCAGTCCCGAAAGCACCCCGAGCTGGCCCGAAACATCCACACCCGGAAGGCTTTCCAGAGCGCGGGCGGTTGCCGTTACGGTTCCCGGAATGAGATCGAGCGTCGAGGCCACGGGATCGAGGACGACGTTCAGGCCGATCACGGCGTCAAGCGAGACCCGTAGGACGCTGGCTTGGTAGTTGGGCGTCACCTCGACACGGAAGTCGACCTCCAACGCGGAGACGTTCATGGCGAAGGCATCGGGGCCGCCCGTCTGGATGCGCACCACCGGTGCCACGGTGGGGCGCGTCACGATTTCGACGGGGGCCGCAGGGTCGAAGTCCTCGAAACCGAGGCCCGGCAAGGCGGCGGCCAGAGAGCCCGCATCGGCGTTGACCGTCATGCCGGCAAGACTGAGAGCCGTCCCATTCACGGTCTGGAGGGCGCCTGCCTGCGTTGCGGCAGCGAGGAGCTGATTGAGGAAGTCGTCACCCAGGGCGAAAGCCAGTCGGTACGGGGTCGTGCCGCCGGGAACGAGGCCCGTGAACGCCGGGGCCGGGGATGGCGTCTCGAAGTAGGCAAAGATGGGCGGAGCCGTCGGGGGGACCAGGGCCGCGTGTCCCCCGGCCGCGTTCTTGAAGGTGACTCCGCCGGCCAAGTGATCGACGCCGCTGGCCGGCAGATCGACCACCACGTCGATGCCTTGAGCGCTGAGATCGATCATCTGGGGGAGGAGACTCAGTGCCGAATTCACGGCGGGAGCGAGGCCCGCCGTGATGGTCGAGGCGAGGATCGGTTCGACCACGGGGACGACAGCACCTAGGAGCGTGGAAGCGAAATTGTTCGGGATGACTCCGTTCTGGAAGGTGAGCGCGGGTCCATTGATCGTTGCCGTTTCATTCGAGATCGTCGATTCGAAGGCACCGTTGACCGCCGCGAACGTCAGATCGAAATCGATGTTCACGCTCGAAGCCGTGAGTGTTCCGACGTCGGTGTAGGGGGCGTTGAAGATGAGCCCCATGATGTCGAAGGTGAATTGGACGCTGTTGAGGGTCAACTGGACGTGGGCCGATCCCGCATTGAGGGTGATGTCCACCATGATCGCGGGGTCATACGAGAACCCGGTGGGGGTGACGTCAGCGGAAAAAAGCGTCGTTCCGAAGAGCCCCGGAATGTTGGCGACGTTGATGGGCGGGATGCCCGTGATAGGGCCGGAGAGATCCACGAGGGCCGCGGCCTGCTCGATCGCAAGTTCAATGTCGTCGACGATGGGCTGGCGGATGTGGGTCAAAAGGGAATCCTGCGGAGGGGAAGCGAGGGTGCCGCCCGAGTTGCTCACCACGGTGACGGGGCGTCCGACGACCTGTCCGCCGGCGGCCGTGACCTGGGTGAAGAAGTCGTTGAACGGGTTCGAGGCGGCTTGTGTGACCGTGAGGGTGCCCATCGCGCCCGCGGATTGACCGTTGACGTCCGCCATGGCGGGCGTGGGACCGCTGAGAGTCGCGGAGAAGGTGATGGGGTCGGCCGGGTCGAAATCCCCGTGAGCATGGGATGCGTTGGTCAGTTCGAAGACGTCGATCTGGACGTCGTCGGACGCGCCTCCGGTCGTCCCCGGAGCGATGAGGTCCAGCGTCACGGTGTAGGTTCCGGGGAGGTCGGCGGTCAGGGTGGGGAACAGCGTGTCGGCCCCCTCGAGTTGGGCGTTGTGGCCGGCCGGTCCTTGAGTGATGCTCCAACTCGGGACGATGCCGTTGGTCAGCGGACCTGGAGCCAGAGTGGCCCCGCCATCGAGGGTGATCCCGCGATTCACCCAACCCGCCGTATCGTTTCCGCCGAGAGGCTCCTTCACGAAGGTGAAATCGGCGGCGTTGGAAAAGCCGAAGCCCGACGGGAGGTTCTGGTCGAAGGTAAGCCCGAAGGCGTGGATCGTGATCCCTTCCAACGCTGGATTGTTGGAGACAGGAATCATGAAGTGCGCGACGCCCGAAGGAGGCATCACGAAGTTCTGGACGCCGACGACGAGGTTCTGGTCCACGGCGATGGGCAGTTGCTGGCCGAGAAACGGCGTCGGGCCGGCAGAGACGTTGAACAGAACGAAAGCGACCGAACCCGGATTCGCGTCCAACTGCATGTCCAGCGATCTGTTCACGGGCGCCGACGCGTGCATGTGTCCGTTGAATGTCAGAACCGGCTGCGATTGCGCCGGGAGCGCGGCCGCGGTGGCGGCCATGACCAGGGCGCTGAGGGCGAGGTGTGTCCACTTCATGGGCGAAGATCCTTCTTTTTGGATTGTGACGGCTTCGTTGGCTTCGAGGGAAATCGGGGGCGCATCCCTATTTCCCGGGGGGGGGAACAGGAAGATTATACGCGAGTTACGCTCCCTCTCGAAAGCGGTTGCCAAAAGTGATCCACCCATTAACTTGGGGTCTGCGGTGCGAGTTGCCGCATCCACTGACGCATGACGAGAGGCTGACCCGATGCAATCCCCTTATGTCCTGCCTTCCAAAGACTTCCAGCGCCACGCCCATGTCCCGTCGTTGGCGACCTATCGGGGCGATTACGAGAGGTCTGTGAAGGACGCCGCGTCGTTTTGGAGCGATGTGGCCGGTCGGATCGCCTGGGAGAAGCCTTTCGGAAACGTCCTGGAGTGGGATTTCCACGCCGGAAACGTGAAATGGTTCGAGGATGGCGCACTCAACGTGACGGTGAGCTGCCTGGACCGACACGTGGACGCAGGCGATGGAGAACGAACGGCCATCCTCTGGGAAGGAGATGAACCCGGACAGGAGGAAAAAATCAGCTACGCCGAGCTCCTCCGGCGGGTGTGCCGCTGCGCCAACGTTCTGAAGCGGCTCGGTGTCGGGCGTGGTGACAGGGTTTGCATCTACATGCCGATGATCCCGGACCTAGCCGTCGTCATGTTGGCCTGCGCCCGGATCGGTGCGGTCCACAGCATCGTGTTCGGGGGCTTCAGTTCGGCGTCGCTGCGGCAAAGGATTCTCGACGCGGAGTGCCGGCTCGTTGTCACGGCGGACGAAGGGACCCGCGGGGGAAGGACCATACCCCTCAAGAGGACGACGGATGACGCCGTAAGCGGCGTCGATTGCGTGGAAAGCGTTCTGGTCGTCAGGCATACGGGTGGGGACGTCCCGATGGAGGAGGGGCGGGACGTCTGGCTCCACGTCGAGTTGGCTGCCTCGGGCATCGAGGATGAGTGCCCGCCGGTGATCATCGGCGCCGAGGACCCGTTGTTCATCCTGTACACATCGGGTTCGACGGGGAAACCGAAGGGCGTCGTCCACACCGCGGGCGGGTATCTCGTGTACGCCTCGTACACCCATGAATTGGTCTTCGACTTGAAGAAGGACGATGTCTACTGGTGCACTGCCGACATCGGCTGGATCACCGGGCACAGCTACATCGTGTATGGACCTCTCGCCAATGGGGCGACGACTCTCATGTTCGGGGGCACCCCCAGCTATCCCGACCACGGGCGATTCTGGGATGTCGTCGACAAATACGGAGTCACGATTTTCTACACGGCTCCGACGGCGATTCGTGCGCTCATGCGACATGGAGAGGAACCGGTGCGCTCACGGTCGCGAAAGTCCCTGAGGCTGCTCGGCACGGTGGGTGAACCGATCAACCCGGAGGCATGGCGCTGGTACTACGATGTCGTGGGAGACGAGCGGTGTCCGATCGTCGACACGTGGTGGCAGACCGAGACGGGCGGAATCCTCATCTCGGCTCTGCCCGGAGCGATTCCCATGAAACCCGGTTCAGCCACGCTTCCCTTCTACGGTGTTCAACCCGTGATCCTCGACGATGAGGGCCGCGTGATCCCTGACGATCCGGCGGAAGGAAACCTCTGCATCGCCTTTCCATGGCCCGGAATCGCGAGGACGATCTACGGAGACCATGACCGGTACCGCGAGACCTATTTCGGGCGGTTTCCCGGCTACTATTCCACGGGGGATGGATGCCGGAGGGACTCGGACGGCTACTACTGGATCACCGGTCGCGTGGACGACGTTCTCAACGTGTCGGGTCACCGCATGGGGACAGCCGAGGTGGAAAGTGCCCTTCTCGAGCATCACGCGGTGGCGGAGTCCGCCGTGGTGGGGATGCCGCATGAGATCAAGGGGCAGGGGATCTACGCTTTCGTGACCCTGCGAGACGATGTCGAGGGGACCGAACAACTTCGCGACGAGTTGGTGAACACGGTTCGTTCCGTGATCGGGCCCATCGCCGCCCCGGATGTGATTCAATTCACCGACGCTCTGCCCAAGACTCGAAGCGGAAAGATCATGCGCCGCATCCTCCGGAAAGTTGCGGCGG
>CAZLGG010000083.1:0-17085 GCA_964559135.1 uncultured Planctomycetia bacterium | reverse complement strand
GGACATTCTTCGCTGCCACCTGCCGATCCTGATTCCTTCCGGCGACCTGGGTTTGAAGGTCGAGGGGGAGACGCGGCGGTGGAACGCGGGCGAGTGCATCGTCTTCGATGATACGCGCACCCATGAGGCCTGGAATCATGGGGCGGATTGGCGCGTCGTCCTCATCGTGACATTTCGTCCGGACTCGACGTAGAATCCACCCATGAACCATCCGCCTCTCGAAGATGACTATCGCGTCCTTGTGGTCGCGTTCCTCGAAGACGAGAGGAGCGCGGACTGGGGACGCCGGTTGGGCGAACGGCGGACCGAGGTCATCGGCCTCTTGTCTCACGTTTTCGGAAGCGATCTGGCGATCCCGCCCGAGGAACTCGACCGACAACACATCTCCCAGCTCATGGCGACGATTCTCCCCGGGAGACTGGGCGGAAAGGAACCCTACGTTTCGGACCTCCCCGACCTGATGGAGGCCTTCATGGCGCATCTCGCCGAGGCTTCGGGTGTTGCCAAGGCGTGGGAATGGACATCTGCCGTCGTCGACGGTCGAGAGGCGTTCGAGCAGGCTGTGGCGGACCCCGATCGCCCTCGATTCGCGCCGCGCCGAAAGGAGCCCGACCGGCGCCCCGCCGCCAAGATCGGACGCAACGATCCGTGCCCTTGCGGCAGCGGCAAGAAGTACAAGCGTTGCTGCCTCCGCCTGCTCTGAGTGGGATGGCCGAAAGACGTTGCCCCCAAGGCGAAACGCATCGAAGGTTCCACTCGCTCCGCCCCGTCAGCAAGAAAAATCTTCGGGACAATGTTCGGATTTCTGCGCTTCGACTCATGGGCCGCGACGTGCGCGGCTCGCTCTCGAATGAGTCACTGGACCCAGGAGTCGAACATCATGAAGAATCTATTTGTCAGCGCATGCGTATGCGCTCTTTCGCTTGTTCTTTCCGGAGCCTCTGCGGCGCAGACGAGCGTGATCGGGGGACCGTTCCTGCCGCCGGGTTTCAGCGGGATTCTCGTCCCGGGTTGCCCGATCGTGCCCGCCGTGATGCCGTCCTGCACGGCTCCCGCCGGGGGCGATCGGGTCTTCGTCGATCCGGTGAACGGGGACGATGCCACCGGCGATCTCAACAATCCATTCAAGACGGTGCAGGCTGCCATCTACTGGTTGAGCAGCTTCGGGACCAACTTCGCGGGAGTCGTTCATTGCCTTCCCGGCGTCTACGCGTTCAACACGAACGGGGAAGACTTTCCCATCTCGATGCTTCCCCATGTCTCGATTCAAGGGACGAGTGCTTTGGACACGGTCTTCGACGCTTCGGCGGACCCGGGAGGAGACACGGTTTGGGATGCCAGCTCCCAGTCGTTCGTCCCCGGGACGGCCATCGTCAGCTTTCAGACTGTCGGAGTCGATTGCTTCGACTTCACGTTTGTCGACGGGGTCACGATGATCAACGGGAACGAAGGCGTTCAGATCGTCGCCGAGGAGCCCGTCAACCCCCAGATCTCGAACTGCTACATCCTGGACTGCGATACGGGTGTCCACGTCACGTCGATCGAGTTCACTCCCTACTTCGGCGCTCCCGTCGAGTACCATCCGTGCCGGCCGGCGATCCTTTTCAACACGATCGCTCGCAACGACATCGGGATTCTCAACGACAATATCTACACGGTGACCCCCATCGTTGCCGGGTACAACGAACCGGCTGTCGTGAACACGATTCTCGACAACAACCTGGCCGATCTGGAGGGCGTGGACCTCTGCGACACCGCGCGCCTCGCGTTCCATGAGTCTCTCGTGGACACCGCCGGTATTTCCTCGCTCATCGGAATGCCGCCGACCGCGCGGGTCAACCTGGACGGAGTGAGTCTGCCCTATGTGAGCAACTCTCTCAGCTACCTGACGAACGACGTCCGGATGCATCTCAGCGGTAACCCGGTCAAGGACCAGGGGATCTCCGGTCTCGGAACCACTTCCCTCGTTGCCGCGAACGGAACGATCATCTGGCGGAGCTTTTTCCTCGGTGACTCGGCCTGGGACAGGGATGGCGAGGGCTACGGGAACAGCCGCCGCGAGGATGGGATCGTCGACATCGGGGCCGACGAGATGGGGCAAATCCTGACCTGGGGCTTTGCACCCTCGACGCGCACGTTGACGGGGGCGACGACCCTCCTTCGGATCGAAGGGCGTCCGGGTGACACCGTGTTGCTCTACTACAACTTGCGCTCGACGAATCCCTTCTTTCCGGCCTCATTCCCCTCGCTTCCCCCAGGAACGATTCCGGGAACGGCGGTTGCGGGCTTCAGCGGATTCATGTGGATGAATGTCTTCACCGATCCAACGGTCCACATCCTCCATCCCTCCATCACGTGGGGGACGGCGACCCTCAACGTCAACTTGGCGTCGGGAGCGCCCTTCAGGCTGAATCTCTCCGAGGGGGTTCTGAGCAGCGGCCACCTGGCCAACCTTCAGACCTTCCTCGTCAACTGAGACCCCGAAGACCGGTCGACCGCGCCTGGGATTCCCACGGGCGCGGTCGGCCTTGTCTTTCAGACTCCTACCTAGCCCCCGCAGACTTGGGAGGCAGGCCGTCGAGGTCGCAGCACACGAGATCATTCTTGACTCGTGCGATTCGACCTTGGGTCGCGTCTCAAAGGATGTGGAGTGTCACCGCATCTGAAGCCGTGTAGAACGGGGCCACGGCGAGGCCTGGATCGTAGAAGACGCCCTGGACCGTGACCTCCAGACCGATCAGCGAGGGCAACGAAGGGATGGCGATCGTGTATCCACCCGACCCGGTTCCGTCGGTCAGCTCTTGTTCTTCCACTCGCCATGGGGCTCTTCGTCCCTGCGACCTCGGCTCAGACCACGGGACTCATGGACCAGCTCGTGCTGGACGTCGACGGTCAAATCCTTCGCCTGGGAGGGGGTCGTTCAGACGAGCCTTTTGTCTTCGTGATGCCGGATGTGGGATGTCCCATCGTGCGCCGCTAGATCCCACAGTTGAACGTGATCGCGAAGGTTGCCGAGAGATCCGGACTCCGTTTCTACGGCGTTCTCTCCGACTCGGAACTCTCCCGGCCGGCCGCGAGCGAAGGTGACGAAGCGAGATCTCTTGGACGCAATGGCCGCCGAGGCTCCGCCGAATCCCACGTTTTCCGACTCCGGTTGGCAGCTCGGAAAACCGGATCTTGAATTCGTCGTCCGAGATCCGTTTGACGTGCCCGCCGACGGCGAGGACATCTATCGCTATTTCGTGATCCCCATGGACTTGGCAGGCGATCTCGACGTGGTCGCTTTCGATTTCCAACCGGGTGACGTCGCGGTCGTTCATCATTGCATCGCCTACGTCGATGACAGCGGTTGGGCGAGGAAGGAGGATGCGAAGGACAAAGCGCCGGGATTCGCAGTCTTCGACAACACGAACGGCTTGTACGAGAGTGCCGGGCGCGACGAGATCGCTGCGATCGGCGGCTGGGCTCCGGGGTCTCAGGCGTACCTTTTGCCCGAGGGGTACGGTATGAAGATCCCCAAAGGCGGCGATCTCGTTCTGGAAATCCACTACCACCTGACTGGGAAAGCGACACGGGATCGAAGTCGGTGCGCTCTCTACCTGGCCAAGAATCCCATTCGTCGGTGGGTCGAGGGTCTCGTGATCGGTACGGAGACTCTCGCCATTCCGGCGGGTGAAGGCTCCTATTGGCGACACGTCCCGATGAAACTTCCTGCCGCAATGGAGTTGCTGGACATCGGTCCCCACATGCACTTCCTCGGCAAGGATGTCGAGGTTCGGGCGACACTCCCGACGGCGCCGTCGAAGGCCTTCTAAAAGCCGCATGGGACTTTCGCCGGCAGATCGTGTATGTCTATCGAACGCCCGTGCACCTTCCCAAGGGAACGCTCCTCGACGCTTGGTTCCGCTTCGATAACTCGGCCACGAATCCCTACAACCCGTACTCACCGCCCAAGAAGGTGGGTTGGGGATGGGGCAGCAATGAAGAGATGTGCGAACTCTACCTCACGATTGTGCCGGACGACCCGAAGTCCCTCCCCGCACTCGAACGCTCGTCGTTCGAGAGTTGGTTCCGCAGCTCAGCCGGCGGGACGGGGCCGCCTTGGCGCAACGTGGCCAAGTAGAGCGCCCATTCAGGAGACCCGTTCTCGAAGGAGATCGCTCCGAACGTGCGGCGAACGATCCCGCCTGATGCCGGCTCTTCTCGGCTTGGGGGGATGGGTTATCCCAGGGGACCGGATGGCCAGAGCCACGCGAAGACGGCGCCGGTCGTGAGGCCGTAGCACAAACCGTCGAAGACGAATCTCCAGGTTGTCGACCAGGCCGTTCCTTTCCAGATGGAATTCGGAATGACGCCCAACGCGTAGGCCATGAATGCAACGGTGCCCGTCAGTCGGAAGGTCGGCATAAACTCGGTGCCGACGTCGAGCGTGAACGTGGCGACATACCCTGTGCAAGCGCTGACGAGAATGGAGAAGACGAACCATTGGCCCAGCGCTTTTCCCATATTCCACATCCCGTTCGGCAAGACGGTCAGGTAGCCGACGGGGCCTCGTTTACACTTCTCGATGTACTCGGGGTTTCCCATGTCCTTCATGGAGTTGCAACCCGGGAACATGTAGTTACCGGGCTCGACGCCGGCGTCCCGCATCGCTGCGAGAACCGATTCCTCGTCAGCGATGTGAGAACAGTCCGACCGATGAAACTGTAGGAGCATGTGGATCAAGGAACTCACGACGAAAACGCCGACGGCGGAGACCAGGATAGGCAGCCAAAGATCGATGAGCGAGACCATGGGTGGGACCTCCGAGGAAACCATGGATGACTGAGAGGCGGCGCGCACCGGCGCACGCAAAGGAAGCAAGCCTACACCAAGGGTGCCATCCTTGCTGGGCCCTCGAATGCAACCCAGCAGGAAACACTGCGCTCATGCAGGATGCGAACAAGAAACCGGAAGGAAACGCGACCAAGGCGTCTCCCATGACCACCTCTCGAGCCGTTGGTTCCATGACTCGCTCGTGGCGATTCCCCTTGAAGTCGATGAGAGGGGAAAGGATCGAGGAGTCTGCGGTCGCCGAGACCGGACTCGTCGGCGATTCCCCATCAACGCTCTTCGCGCGGTAGGTCGCTTCGGCTCCCTCATTCCTCCCGCGGACGATTCCCAGCCAGTTCTCGGCTTGAATCTCCCTGTTATTGTATATACAAGTAGCGGGGAGATCCGCGGACATGCCGACAACATCCATTTCGAAAATCGCAGGGACCGTCGCAGAGGAGTGTATCGCCGTGCGAATGAGGATGCTCAATCGGGTGGTGACGAAGATCTACGATGATGCCCTGCGGCCTCTTGGAATTCGGATCAGCCAGATGAACATCCTCGTCGCTGCGGGGAAGATGGGGACGGTCGTCCCTGCCGAGATCTGTCGGGAACTTCATTTGGACGGCTCCACGCTCAGTCGCAATGTCGATCGAATGAAGTCGAAGGGCTGGTTGGAGATCGTTCCGGTTGCCGATGGCCGGGTACAGCCGTTTCGACTGACGAGGGAGGGAGCAAGACTCCTTCGGGCCGCGCTGTCCCCTTGGAGGCGAGCTCAGAAACGATCGCGGGCGCTCCTTGGGGACGAGGTCGTGGAACTCTTGGAGCAAGCGATGGCGAGGATGCGGACGGGTGTCCGTGGGCAGGGGTGACACTTTCCTGCCCAAAAATATGTATATGCATATAGATGGAGAGCGAGATGAATCTGGCCGCACACCCGACCGTCAAGCGCCTTCGAGAAAAGGGGCCCCCTTCCAGAATCCATAGGGATCGACCTCTCGAGGCTGAATGGCTCCGCCGACTCGTGCTCGATGCGGGTGCCCATGACGTGGGGTTCGTCCCCATCGATCGTCCGGCCTTGGACGAACAGAGAGAAGACATTCTGACGGCACTTCCCGGAACGAAGACGTTGATCAGTTTTGTCGTGCGCATGAATCGGGAGGCGATCCGGACTCCCGCCCGCAGCCTTGCCAACCTCGAGTTTCATCACGTCGGCGACGAGGTGAATGAGATCGGCCGAAAGGTGTCTCTGAAACTGGGGGAGAACGGGATTAGAGCCCTGAATCCCGCCATGGGCTTCCCCATGGAAATGGAAAGTTTTCCGGGAAAAATCTGGATCGTTTCGCACAAACCCGTTGCCGTCGCCGCCGGCCTTGGCATGATGGGGATCCATCGCAACGTCATCCACGAAAAGTTCGGGAACTTCATCCTCTTGGGCACGATCCTGATCGATGCTGTCGTTTCGGCCTACGATCGCCCCATCGACTTCAACCCTTGCCTGGAGTGCAAACTCTGCGTGGCCGCATGTCCTGTCGGGGCGATCGCGCCGGACGGTGGCTTCAACTTCTCCGCCTGCTACACCCACAACTACCGGGAATTCATGGGAGGATTCACCGATTGGGTGGAGGAGATCGCCGACAGCAAGACTCATCTGGACTACCGCAAGCGCGTGAACGATGCCGAGTCCGCGTCGATGTGGCAGAGCCTCTCCTTCGGCGCGAATTACAAGGCCGCGTACTGCCTCTCTGTTTGCCCCGCCGGTGAGGACGTCATCGGACCCTACCTCGATGACAAGCGGGCTCACGTCGAGGAGCTGCTGAGGCCGCTTCAACAGAAGGAAGAGGTCGTCTACGTCCTCGAGAACTCCGACGCCGAGGAGCATGCGGTACGCAGGTTTCCTCGGAAGACGATCCGCCGGGTCGGCAACACTCTCCGCTCACGGGACGTGGACGGTTTTCTTCAGGGTCTCCCGCTTGTCTTCCAACCGAAGAAATCGAAGGGTTTGGATGCCGTCTATCACTTCACCTTCACCGGGGACGAGCCGCGCGAGGCCACCGTCGTGATCCGCAACCAGACGATCACCGTTGAAGAGGGGCATCGCGGTGAGCCGGCTCTTCGCATCACGGCCGATTCCAAGACCTGGTTCGGATTCCTGGCCCGAGAGAAGAGCCTCCTCTGGGCGCTGTTGCGCAGAAAGATTCGACTCGTCGGTTCGCCCAAGCTTCTGATCCAGTTCGGCAACTGCTTCCCGAAGTAGTTCCGCTCGACGCCCGTGGGTTGTGAGACGGGATGCCTCCAAGTCGGTGTGTCACCTCCAAGAGCGGAATCGTCGCCTTCGATGTGACAGCCGATCTCGAGGTGTGGAACGGGGACGCCAAGTTGTTGCAACAAGGGGGATTATGGAGGGGCGAGAGGGGCTTTCGGCGACCCCCGTGGACCGAAGGGCGTGAGCTCGCGAGGCGATCCTACGTATTCCGCACGTGCTGAACGACGGTCGGGAAAACCGCCCGACTTCTCGAATTTAGTGGCGATGCTATTCTTGTGCTTCCTGCCCGGTGATCGAAGGAGAGGAAGTATGACGCATCCATTTCGTTGGCTCGGCGTTCTCGTCGCCTGTTCGTTCTTGGCCGTCGCCGCTCGGTCTCAGACGGGGATCACGGGGAAACCCGCACCTCAGTGGGGAATCAAGAAGTGGATTCAACTCCCGGAGGGGAAGACCGCCCTCGAGGTCGGCGATTTGAAGGGGAAGGTGGTGCACATCTTCGCCTTCCAGGCTTGGTGACCGGGCTGTCACTCGGTGGGGTTCCCATCGCTCAGAAAAGTCGCCGATCACTACAAGAAGAATCCCAATGTCATTTCGCTGGCGGTGCAGACCGTCTTCGAAGGACAGAACGTGAACACCTTCGACAAGCTTGCGCCCACTGCCAGGAGATTCAACCTGACCGACATCCCCTTCGGACACGATCCGGGCGACGACGGCAAGAGATCGAACATCCTCAAGAGGTATCGCACCCATGGGACGCCGTGGGACATCGTCATCGATCCCAAGGGGATCATCCGTTACAGCACCTTCACTCGCGGTGAAGGCCCCATCATCGCCGCCATCGACAAGATCCTCGCCGACAACGACATGGGCAACGGACTCATCGGGTCGAAGGCGCCCAGTTTCGCGAAGGCAAAGTGGGTCGGCAAGCGTAGTCTGAGGCCCTACAGATCCGGGCACGCCGTGATCCTCAAACTCTGGAGGGGAACGGACGAGGATGGAGCGACGATTCGTGACCTTGCTGGCTGGGTCGGCCAGTCCAAGAAACTTTCGATGATTCTCATCCGCGTGCCGGGTGAGGGCGGGAAAGTCCCCTCCAAGGGCCTGAGGGCGGAGGCCAAAGCTTTGGGACACAAGGGCGGGCTGATCGCGGATACGAAAGGCGAGATTCTCGCTCAGTTCGCGAAGCTTGCCGGGAAGCCGTCCTTGGAGGCGTTGACCCTCGTCGTGGACGGCAGGGGCAAGGTCGTATGGGCTTCCACGGACCCCGTCATGCGTAACGTGGGTCTTCTGGAGGAAGGCGGCAAGGCCTTCAAGGCTCTGAAGAAGGCCGCGACAAAGGTGCTCGCCGCCAAGAAGTGACTCGAAACTCTCTTCGGCAAGATCGTCGCCCATTCACCGCCTGTCGCCAGGGGCCTCTCTCCGGTCGTGGGCGAGCAGGAAGTCCAGAACGACGGCGCCGGCATCGATCTCGGTGCTGGCACGGCCGACGAGCTTTCTTTTCCATCGCTTACGCTCGCGGCCTCGCCCCGGCCACGCGTGACCCCCGCCGATGATCTTGAAGATCGCGACCTCCGTTCCGTCGCGTCCCCCGGCGAAGCGCATCACGTCGACGGTCGTACCGTCCCTGGGGTCCGTGTCCTTCAGGTGCAGGACTTTCGGTGCGGACTTGCAGCCGTCGACGCCGCGCCAATACTTCGCCGAATCATCGACGGAGAGGACATCGCCGCGACCACGGCCGAAACGCAGAACGCGCACCACGCCGCCGCCGTAAGGCACGATCGGGTCCTTCGTTCCGCACATGAAAAGGACCGAAACCGGCCGCTTGGGTTTCTTGGTGGCGAGCACCCGGGTCATCTGCGCCGCGACCGGGGCGACGGCCGCGACCTTGTCCGAAAGGTCGACCGCGAGGCGCAGTGACATGAAGCCGCCGTTCGAGATCCCTGTCGCGGAGATGCGGCGGGAATCCAGATGAAAGGTCCGGACGGCGTCGTCGATGACTTTTCCGAGAAACCCGACATCATCCGGTCCCTTTTCTCCACGAAAAACCTCCGTACGTCCGTCGTTCCAGTGGCCGTTCAGGCCTTCGGGAAGAATCAGAACGACTCCGCGGTCTTCGGCGGCGCGGAGCAGCGTGCCACCCGTGGAGTCTTTTGCGAATCGTCGGGCATCGCCTCCGCCGCCGTGGAGGCCGATCACCGCGGGATGGGATTTCTTGCCCATCTCGAAGTGGGGCGGCAGATGGACGTGGTAGGTCCGTTTCACGCCGTCGTGTTCGATGGTGCGGGTCCAGTCTCGCCGCTGAGCCGGTGATTCCTTCTGGCCCCGCGCCGAACAGGAGCCAACGAGCAGCGTCGCCACGATGAGTGGGAAAAGGGAAGAGGCTCTCATCGATGCGGAGGCTAGGGTGATGTGTCGACGCATGTCACTCTCCTTCATTCCGAGGAGCTTCCAGTTGAACGATTCATGCGTGGTTGAAACGTAACTCACCGGATTTCGTCCACGGATCGAGCCTGGAATTCCGCTTTCTCCGCCCCCGGCTCGCCGGCCGCCGGAGTCCGAGGACGGTTCGTAGCAGAGAGTTCTCAATGGGCTTGGCGCGCTCACATGCGACGCCTTGGAGCCGATGTCTTGATCAGGACTTTCTCAAGGCGACGGACTCTCGGACCGACAAAGGGATCGGTACGGGGCCTGCGGTGCACTACTCTCGACCTTGGTCGAGCACGAAACGTCGGCTCAGCGAACTCAGTCAGTACCTCCGAAGGTCGGTGGCTGCGAGTCAGGTCAAGGATGAAACTCAGAACACGTTTTGGCGTCATCGTCGTCTTGGCAATTTCTGCGATTCTCGGAATCGGCTTTGTCGTCGTTCGTCGCCACCAAAAACAGGCCCTCGAGGATGCGGCATACAAGAGGGCCAACGCTGTCCTGGCTTTCGCTGAGGCCTGTCGAGGGATGGTGAGAGAGAGCCTACGACCAGCTGCGGCGGAAGCGTTTGACGAATTCACTCCGGAGCTGATGTCGAGCACATACGTTACCCGCGCGACGTTTTCGCAGCTTCAGGATACTCTTCCATCGTATGTCTATCGACAGCCGACCCTCCGCCCACTCAATGCTGAAAACAAGGCGAATGCATTCGAAGCGGAGGTCATCGGCCGTTTTCAGAAATCGCCGACCTTGACTGTGATCAAGGGAACGCGCGAGGTCGATGGGCGCATGAGTTACTTCGTGGCGAGGCCCGAGGTCGTAAAGGAGAGTTGTCTCGCGTGCCACGGGAATCCCGAAGACGCGCCTGTCGGACTCGCTGAACGTTACGGGCGGGATTCCGGCTTTGGCTGGGAACCAGGTACGGTCGCTGGAATCACGATGGTGACCGTGCCGATCGATGACTTGCTGGCCAGCCAGGCATCTCTCAACATTCACGTCTTCTGGGTTTTTCTCTTATCAACCCTGTGTCTGGGTTTCTTTGTTGATTCAGCTTTCGACCGTATGGTGAATAGGCGTCTCGACAAGGCTTCGAGAATCATGGAACGGGTCGCGGCCGACCCTGCCTTGCATCTTCGCGTTGACGCGGAAGGTCACGACGAGATCACCCAGATGGCCCTCGCCTTCAACGATATGGCGGACTCTCTCCAGGAAGCGGCAGCGACCTTGGAGCGTCGTGTCGAGCGGAGGACTTCCGAGCTGAATGATGCTCGTCAATCCGAACGCGCCAAGGATGAATTCTTGGCCAATATGAGTCACGAGCTGCGTACACCCCTCACTGCAATTCTCGGATTCGGCGACGAGTTGGCTCTCAGGGCCGACGAGTTGCCACCGAGCTGTGTCGAGATCGTTGATGTGATCAACGAGAACGGCAGGCACCTTCTCAGGCTGATCAATGACATTCTCGATATCTCGAAGATCATCGCGGGTGAGATGGAAGTCGAGGTGAGCGACTGGTCTCCAGATCGCCTCGTTGCCGAAATCCACTCCGTGATGGGGCCACGTGCGCGAGCGCGCGGTATTACCCTTCAGGTTTCAGCAGAAGGAAGCCTACCCGAATGTGTCCGAGGGGACGTCTTTCGAACGAAGCAGATCCTCTACAATCTTGTGGGGAATGCTATCAAGTTTACCGAAGAGGGCAGCGTCACGCTGACGGTGCGGTTCGAACCCGGCGAGGGGGCCGGAATCCTGAGCTTTGATGTGAAGGACACGGGAATCGGTATCGCCCCTGATCTTGCTGTCCGGGTGTTTCAGAGATTCAAGCAAGCTGACGGCTCGACGACGCGACGATTCGGCGGATCAGGGTTGGGTCTCGACATCTCGATGGGACTTGCCGGTCTCCTGGGAGGAGACCTCACCCTCGTCGACTCGAGTCCTGGCCGCGGGAGCCTCTTTCGGCTCACCCTGCCGGTCGAAATAGGGCTGGTTGGAGGGAACTGTGATGGGAACGCATCCAGCCCGTGCCGCCAAGGGAAACTCGAAGATCTCAAGGCGCGACTCGACTGTCGCCTCCTCGTTGCCGAAGACAATCCTGTCAACCAACGGATCGTCCTTCGGGTCCTCGAGTATTTTGGGGCCGACGTGCAGTTGGTGTCGAATGGCCGTGACGCAATGAATGAGGCTTTGAAGGCTGTTGAGGAGGACGATCCGTTCGACGTCATCCTGATGGACATGCACATGCCCGAAATGGACGGATTGGAAGCCATTCGGCGACTTCGAGATGTAGGCTACGATCGGCCGATCATCGTTCTCTCCGCCGCCGTCATGCCTGCCGAGATCCAGAGCTGCCGTGAGGCGGGATGCGACGCGGTGGCGTGTAAACCCATCGAGCGCCAGGAGCTCTTTGATGTCCTCGCGAGATTCGTCGAGGAGTCACCGAGGCTTCGCCCCGTCACTTCCGCTTGATCATCAGCTCCGCCTCGAACCACGGGCGAGTCGTTCTCACCCGGGGTCGCCAGGAGAGACGAGGATAGCTTCGGAGCCCTCACTGGGGCGATTCAAGGAAGAGATGAGATGGGGGGCTTTCCAGAGTAGGCCATTGGGCGGAGCGAAGGCTGCGATCTTGTCCGAACGGGTCGACGGCGAGGTGTGGTGACACGAATTCCCCGCCTGAGATTCCTGTTGCGGAGACGCGGCGGCAATCCAGATGAACGGTCTCGCCGTCATGACGTAGACGCTCGCATTTCACCGACGCTTCATGGACAGGGAGCTACGTGATCCCATGATGAAGCGCTTCGACCGAAATGTCACCTTGGTGGCGGTGTTGATGATGATCGCCGTAGGCTGCGCCGACAGCGAAAAGCCGCGGACCGCCGAGGTCCCCGAGCGCGCCGATGCCCTGTTTGATGAGGCTTTGGCCAAAGGGTTGAGGGCGGACCAATACGGAATGCGATCCTATGTGATCGCTTTTCTGCAAGCCGGTCTCCTCGCCCTCGAGCTGCACTCTTGGTATGGCTCGGCCGCCGTCTCTCAGATCGCGGAAGCGCACAGACGGATTCAGGCGAAGAAACCCTGATGCGATGAGTGAACAGCGTGGTCTCTCGAGAATCCACGAAGGTCCTGCGTGGCTCGTCCTCGAAAACCAGGTGGTTGCCTGCGAACCTCCGCCTCGAGTCACGCGACAACTCATCGGTACTTCGGCCGCGTATCTCCATTCCACCTCGCTCGATCAGGTGAGTTTTTTGGGTCTATCCCTTTACATTGGGTTCAAGAAGGTCGGATGCTGAAGTCGAGAAGGGAGACAGGGCGAGTCGTTCTTCGGGGTGGGGAGCCAGTGTTGGCTTCCCGGAAACGACTATGGCGGGATCGCTGGTCTTCATGAAGCTGAGAACACGATTCGCACTGATCGTCGTCTTCGGGATCGTTGGTGTCCTCGGGGTGGGTTTCTGGGTGGTCCAGGACGACCAAGAGCGGGCCCTGGCTGATGTCGCGCACCGACGTGCGTCCGCGATTCTGTCCGTGGCGAGCGCAAGTCGGAGAATGGTCAAAGAGTCCCTTCGTCCCGCCGTGAGCGACGAGCTGGAGCGCTTCACGCCGGAAGCCATGTCCAGCACGTTCGTGACACGCGCTCTGTTCGAGCGTCTGAGCGCCGAATTGCCCGACTACGTCTACCGGCAACCGACGCTGAATCCCCTCAACCCGGCGAACAAGGCGGACGAGTTCGAGGCCGGCCTCATCGGTCGGTTTCGCCGCGAGCCAACTCTTGATTCCATCAATGGGATGAGAGAGATCGGAGGGCGCCAATGTTACTTCTTTGCTCAACCGGAGGTCGTGGAGCAGCGGTGCCTCGTCTGCCACGGGGACCCTGAGGACGCGCCCCCCGGTCTGGTCGAGCGGTACGGGGGGGAGAGTGGATTCGGATGGAAGGCAGGCGAGATCGCCGGACTCACGTTGGTGACGGTGCCCATCGATGACCTTCTTGAGCATCAGGCGTCTCTCGGTGTTCACGCTCTGGTCGTCTTCCTCGTCGCGACGGTCGGTCTGTTCCTATTGATCCTCTACAGCTTCGATCGAGTCGTGAACCGGCGGATCAAGAGTGCCTGCGAGGTCATGGCCGCGGTGGAAGCTCGTCCCGACCTTCGTATTCGCGTCCCCGAGATCGGACGAGATGAACTCACGGACATGGCCGGAGCCTTCAATCGGATGGCTGATTCCGTCCGCGATTCCACCATCAACCTCGAAGCGAGAGTCCAGGAGCGCACGCGCGAACTCGAAAACGCCCGTGACGAAGCGCAGCAGGCTGAGCGCGCGAAGGAGGAGTTTCTGGCAAATATGAGCCACGAACTTCGGACACCGTTGACGGCGATTCTGGGATACGCCGAGGAACTGGAGATTCGAAGGGACGAACTCCCCGATTCCTGCGCCGAGTTCGTACGTGTTATCTTCGACAACGGCAAGCACCTGATGCACCTGATCAACGACGTCCTGGACCTCTCCAAGATCCTCGCCGGTCACATGGAGATCGAATCCACGGACTGGTCTCCGTTCTCCGTTCTGGAGGAAGTGCGATCCCTCATGGGCGTCAAGGCTCACCAGAAAGGGATCGAATTGAAGGTGTCGGCGGATGGCCCCCTGCCCGAGTTCATTCGAGGTGACCCCTCACGAACGAAGCAGATTCTCTTCAACCTCGTCGGCAACGCCATCAAATTCACCGAGAAGGGCGGCGTGCATCTCACGGCTCGCTTCGAGACCGACGAGGCTCCCGGGAGGCTGATTCTCGACGTTGAGGATTCGGGAATCGGGATGAGCGCCGAACATGCCGCCCGGTTGTTCGAGCGCTTCAAGCAAGCCGACACCTCGACGACGCGACGTTTCGGAGGGACCGGCCTCGGCCTCGACATCTCGCGGCGCCTCGCGGGCCTGCTTGGGGGTGACCTCCGCCTCGTTCGTTCGGAGCCGGGGGAAGGGAGCGTCTTTCGGCTTGCCATTCCGACAGGAGAGGTCGACGATGTGACGTTGGTCGAGGAAACCGGGGAGGCGACCCGTGAGGACATGGATCTTGCCATGGACGCCGGCTTGTCGTGCCGTGTTCTCGTCGCCGAGGACAACCGCGTGAACCAGCGAATCGTGTTACGTATCTTGGAGCGCTTCGGGGCCGCCGTCCAAGTGGTCGCGAATGGGCGGGACGCCGTGGATGTCGCGCTACGGGCCGAGGCCGATGGCGATCCGTTCGATGTCGTTCTCATGGACATGCACATGCCCGAGATGGACGGCGTGGCCGCGATCAAGGAGTTGCGAGCCCGGGGATACGCCCATCCCATCGTCGTCCTGACCGCGGCCGTTTTGCCCATGGAACAGGAACGTTGCCGCGAGGCCGGCTGCGATGCCTTCGCCACGAAGCCCATCGACCGCCGCGCCCTTTTCGAGATTCTCCTCGATCTCACCACCGTGCCAACGACGTGAGTTCGGGATTCAGCGGCCTCTACGACGGGAGATGTGAAAGGCATCCAGCCGTCGGGATTCCACCTTCCGCGTCGATTTCAGGCCCAGTGGGTTCCCTGTCTCTGCTTTCGGTCAACGATCCCTCCTCGAGTGCAGTCGACACCGAAGACGGACACTTGCACTCGGTTCACCGTATCACGGAATCGTGTGTACATGACGGATGCGACACTTCTTCCGCATCTCGAGCACCTTGGGGCGGGCGGTCAAGGCGTCGTAAGGAGAAGGGCGTTCGACGCGGCGACTCCCATCGGGCCCATCGGGTCCCCCATCCAATACTGGATATAGAGAGTCAATCCGGGGGGCAACCCAAGCGGCCAGGGGATATCGACGCGATGGTTGCCTGCTGCATCCGTCGGTACCACAGTGATGATGGCTCCCGGGGCCGTGTAGTCGGGCACGACGAGGCCCCCCGCCGCCGGCATGTTCAACGGAGTCGGGCTCGCGAGGACGAGAGCGGCGCTGTTCTCCAACGCGTTACGCAGCCGAAATGTCACCAGTGCCCCGCCCTCCAGGGAACCCGTTCCCGTCGCGCACGGATTCCCGTGAGTCCCGGGGAGGGCTTGACCGAGGTCCTGCCACGGCGTCCGAACGAGGTTCTCGAGGATGAAGGTCATCCCGGCGACCGGATCGATGGCTGCGATGTCCGTGTCGGAATCGCCGTCGAGATCCTCCAGCACAAGGCCGCCCAGGTTGTGGCCTGGAAGGAAAGTCGTCGCCTGGGCGAAAGTCATTGGGGCCGATCCCGGGAGAACCGCAATGGAGCCGGGAACTCCAAAGGCCCCGCTCAGCGTGAGAATCATGTCGGCGGCGCCGTCGTTGTCGAGATCGGCCAATCCGATATCCGTGGGCTGGAATGCCGTCGTGATCCCGAGCGGGGCGAGTGGCACTTGGGGTTGGGACCGCAGTGTCCCCGCGTTCGCCAAGTTGGTCCCGCCATCGAGATTCAGAAGTACGCTGTAGCTCTGTGGTCTCAACGCCACGACATCGATGAATCCATCTCCGTTGAGGTCGGCCGCGGCCAACTTCGATGGTCCCGTCGTGTTCGCTCCGGAGAGTGATTCCTTCGTCACGGACCCGGAGATACCACTCCCGTCATTCAAGAAAACCGTCACGCTCACATCGAACAAGTGAGGCAAGACGAGGTCCATGTCGCCATCATTGTCGAGATCAGCGGCGAGGATGTCGGAGGCCGAAGCCTCCGTCGAGGAGATGTTCACGGCCGTGCTGAAGGCGAGAGCGCCGCTGGCGACGGTTTGATTGAGGACGATCGTATAGAACCCGTCCCCGTTCACGAGTCCATTGACGTGGGTGGCGACCGCGACGTCGAGATCTCCGTCTCCGTCCATGTCCGCGAGGGTCATGGCGATGGCCTGGGGGACGAATCCCGGAATGCCCGGCGGGATGACCGGGAAAACCTGGGGTGGCCCGAAGCTGCCGTCACCCATGTTGTGGAGCACCCGGAGTTCAGCCGTGTTCGCTGGGTATGAGGATGCGGCCATGACGATGTCGGGAAGCCCGTCGAGATCGACGTCGCCGACAGCGTAGGCTTCCGGGTAGGCGGCCAGGAGTGCGGTGCCGACGAATGCGGACGCCCCATAGCTCGTTTGGCAGGTACTCAGAATGACTGCGACGTTGCCCCCTGTCTTGACGATCAGGTCGCGGAACCCGTCTCCGTTGAGGTCGGTGGCCCGGAGAGCCTGGACTGTGGAGCCGATTGCGGCGGTGGGGCCGGGCGAAAGCGTGATCTGTGAGGAGAGGGGTGAACTCATCCAGCAGAAAGCCAGGATGATGGTGAAAGCGTTCCGGTTCTTGGTGGTCATCGTCAAGGGGTCCCCAGAGGAAGGGCACGACGTCGCGCCTTGGTCTACCGGGATGGAGGAGAAGCGGAGCAACTTCGTACATCCAAAACCGGCGAGGATGACTTTTCTTCCCGCGACCGGGGGGGAAGGAGGCCCGAATGACAGTTCAGAGCGAGTTCTCCGCGAGCCGGTGCTCGAGAAGCTCGGCGATTTCTTTTGCCTCGTCATCCAACTCCTGACGTCTCAGCAGAGACATCAGGTTGCGGTAGGGAGCCTCATCGAATTTGA
>CAZLGG010000082.1:0-17588 GCA_964559135.1 uncultured Planctomycetia bacterium | reverse complement strand
CACTCCCTCGCCTGTCTTTTCTGCTCATCCTGGCCCTCGCTGTCGGCTGCGGAAACTCGAAGGGCGACGACGCCGCGACCACCGAGACCTCAACCTCCGCCTCCAACGCCCTTCCGCCGCCGCCGAAGGACACGGGCCCGCGGGGTCCTGTCCATTTCGCCGACATGACGCGCAAGGCCGGCGTCCGTTTTCGCAACAAGGCGGGAACCGCTTCCAAACTGTGGATCCCGGAGACCATCGGCCAAGGCGTCCTTCTCTTCGACTTCGACAATGACGGAGACCTCGACATCTATTTCGCCAACGGCGGAGAGCTCCGGGAGAAAACCGGCGGCGTGTACCACAACGCCCTCTACCGCAACGACGGCGACTGGACCTTCAAGGACATCACGAAGGGGAGCGGTCTCGAGTGCTCCTCCTGGAGTTCGGGCGTCTACACCGTCGACTTCGACGCCGACGGATTCGACGACGTCTACGTGACCGGATTCGGCAAGAACCGCTTCTTCCGCAACAAGGATGGGTCCGGACGCTTCGAGGAAGTGGACATCGGCGGTGAAGCCCCCGGCTACAGCTCGAGTGCGGCGTTCTTCGACGCGGACCAGGACGGTGACCTCGACCTCTACGTGGGCAACTACGTGGACTTCGATCTGGAGCATCCGCCCAACGAGGGCAACCCCTGCGAGTGGAAAGGACTTTCCGTCTGCTGCGGGCCGCGCGGTCTGGGCGAGGCCCTCGACAACTTCTACGAATTCAAGGATGGCCGTTTCGTCGAGGCCACGGAGCGGTTCGGATTCGCTCTGAAGGATCACCGCGGCCAGAGGAAGGGTTCCTACACCCTCGGCATGGTCACTTCCGACTTCGACCGGGACGGCGACCAGGACCTCTACGTGGCCGTCGATTCGCGCCCCAATCTTCTCTTTGAGAATCTCGGAGACGGCCATTTCAAGGAAGTCGCTCAGGAATGGCAGGTCGCCGTGAACATCGACGCCGTGGAACAGGCCGGGATGGGCGTCTCCTCCGCTGACATGAACGCCGACGGCAAGATGGACATCTTCGTGACCAACTTCAGTCACGACACGAATACGCTCTACATCAACGGGGGCACGCCGGAGAACATGTTCTTCGACGACATAACGACCCGCGTAGGTTTGGGAGGCGAAGCCAGCTACCACTGGCTCTCCTGGGGCAACGTGCTCCAAGACTTCAACTGCGACGGCTACATGGACATCTTTGTGGCAAGCGGCCACGTCTACCCGCAGTCCGAGGGCGTCCTCGACCTGGGAACCACCTACCGACAACCCAACCAGCTCTTCCTCGGCAAAAGTTACGAGCTGGACTTCGACGACGTGGCCTCGAAGGCGGGGCCCGGGTTGGCGATCGTGAAGGTGTCTCGGGGCGTCTCGTTCGGAGACCTGGACCGGGACGGATTGGTCGACATCGTCGTAGTCAATCTGGATGATTGGCCGGACCTCATCCGCAACGAATGTGAGATTCAAGGCGGCTGGGTCGGCATCCAGCTCGCATCGAAACAGGCCGGCAACCGTCATGGCGTGGGAGCCCAAGTCACGCTCCAACTCGCAGGAGGGAAGCGGGAATCCTTCACGCGGGAGGTCCACGGCGCCGGCGGTTACCTCGGCGGCAACGACTTCGGCTTGCACTTCGGCTTGAGCGCTGACGAGAAGCCGAAGTCCGCGCGCGTCCTTTGGCCGGACGGATCGATCGAGACCTTCCCCATCACGGCGAACTCCTGGCAAACGCTAAGCCAAGGAAAGGGCCGTTGAAGACCGGGCTCGCCCTGGTATTCTGAGGAGCCTTCGCTCACTCGCGGCGAGGCCATCACTTCCAAGGATCGGGCGGGAGACCTCATGCCTGCGGAACCATTCTTTCCCCTGGACACCCTCGACGCCGCCGTCGTGGCCTACGACATCGCAGCGATTCGAGCCTTCAATCCCCATCGCTTCGAAATGGAGCAGGTGGATCACATCGTCACGTATCGGGAGGATCCGTTGTCGGCGGTGGCCGCGCGACGCATCCGGGAGGACGAGTTCTGGGTCCGCGGTCACTTTCCCGGTCATCCTCTTTTCCCCGGCGTCCTCATGGTCGAAGCGGCGGCCCAGGTGGCGTCCTTTTGCTTTCACATGAAGTTCGGAAAGCTCGAAGGGAAAGTCTTCGGCTTCGGAGGTCTCCAGGACGTCAAATTCCGCGGCAGCGTCACCCCCGGCGACGTCGTCCTACTCATGGTTCGCGCCAAGGCCGTCCGCATGCGTCGCGCGGTCTTCGACGTTCAGGCCTGGGTCGATCAACGCCTCGTCTGCGAGGCCGTCGTCATCGGCGTCACGATGCCCGCGCCGCATTGACCCTCGGAGCGGAGAGTTTGGCTCTCCATGCCTTTGGGGGGAGCCTCACCGCGTTCGAGGTGCCGCGGCACACTGCCCCCGCATGACCGCACGCCTCGCCAGACCCCACCGAGCAAGCTCTGAGCTCCCCGGGGATGTTATGGATGGAAGATGTCACCCCCGACTCGTGGAGTTCCAATATGAATCGTTTTCCCCCCATCCTTCTCCTCGCGCTCGTTTCTTGCACGGCCTGCGTCTCCAGCGCTCCCCTCGCCCCCGCGCCACCGATCCGCTGGGTGGAATGGGGCCCGGAGGCCTTCGCAACGGCGCGCGCCGACGGCCGTCTCGTGTTGTTGGACCTGGGGGCCGTGTGGTGCCACTGGTGCCACGTGATGGACGAGAAGACCTACCGCGACGAGGACGTGCGACGCCTGCTCGCCAAGGGCTTCGTCTGCGTCCGCGTCGATCAGGCCGAAAGGCCCGATCTCGGCCACCGCTATGAGGACTATGGGTGGCCGGCCACGATCATCCTGAACGGCGAAGGCGAGGAGATCGTGAAACGCAGGGGCTACATCCCGCCGGCCAAAATGCGCGCCCTTCTCGCCCGCATCATCGAGGACCCCGAACCGCTCGACGACGAAGACCCCGACGGCGAAGCCCTCTCGGCGGCGACCGAAGGGCCTTCTCTCGACGCCGCCCTCGAGGAGAACCTCGAGCAGTCTTACGCGGCCAGCTACGATGTCGAACACGCTTCCTGGGGCTTCGTGCACAAGTTCTTGCCGAAGCACCCCATCGAGTACGCTCTTTTCCGTGCTGTGAGGAGCGACGCCCGAGCACGGCGGCAAGCGCGGGCTTCCCTCGAAGCTCAGCTCGCCCTGCTCGACCCGGTCTGGGGCGGGATGTACCAGTATTCCCACGGCGGCGACTGGACTCATCCTCATTTCGAAAAAATCATGGCGGTTCAGGCCGACACGTTGATGGCCTACAGCCGCGGCGCTCTTCTTTTTTCCGAGCCCCGTTTCAGCGAGGCGGCGGACGCGATCGCCGGGTATCTTCTCACGTTTCTCCGGGGCCCCGAGGGCGCCTTCCGCCCCAGCCAGGACGCGGATCTCGTGAAGGGTCGTCATGCGGAGAATTACTTCGCCCGAGATGACACCGGACGGAGGGCGCGAGGAATCCCCGAAGTGGATCCCCACATCTTCACGGCGGAAAACGGTTGGGCGATCCGGGCTCTCGCCTGCCATGCGGAGACTCTGGATCGTCCCGCTTCGTTGGAGGCGGCGATCCGGGCCGCTCTGTGGATACTCGATCATCGCTCCTTGGAAGGTGGCGGGTTTCGGCATGAGGACGAAGCCGATGCGGGACCCTACCTGGCGGACACGCTGGCCATGGGTCAGGCCTTCCTCGAACTCCACCGCGCGACCGGCGAGGCGGAATGGCTGCGCCGCGCGTCGGCCGCCGCGGACTTCCTGGTCCGCCGATTCCAGAGCCCTCGTGGGGGCTTCCTCACCGCCGCGACGGGCCCCGATCAGCCTCTCCCTCCTCTTCCCAATCGGGACGAGAACATCGAGTTGGCCCGCTGGGCCCTCCGGCTCGCTCACCAAACCGGGGACGATCGCCACCGCACCATGGCGGATTGGGCCTTCGCGTGGCTGGCCCGTCCTTCCGTCGCCAGGACCCGCCCCACGGCCGGCGTCCTCCTCGCCTTCGCGGAGCGGAATGAGGCCCCCCGGGAGATCGTGGTGGTGGGGAGACGGGACGAGCCCGCCACCCGGGAGCTCTATGCCGTCGCGTTGGCTCAGCCCCGGGACTACCGCAGGCTCGTGCGCTGGCACCCCTCCGAGGGCCCGCTTTCCGGAGCGCAGTCCGCCTACCCGGACATGGGAAAACCTGCGGTCTTCGTGTGCGAGGCGGGCGTCTGCTCCTCCCCCATCTTCGAAGCCCGGGCCCTCAAGAAACGACTCGCTCCCTGAAGGCCCGCGTGCGACTCAGCGAATGTCCAACGTGATGGCGTTGGTGACCGATAGCTGCGTTGGCGATGACGGATCGATGATGATCCCCTGCAAGGTGAAGGCGATCGGGAAGGGGATGAACGAGGCCGGAATCGTCGCCGCCCACGGCGTCACCGTCGAACCCATGAGCTGCTGACATCCCAACGAAATGGGGAAGTTGTTCGTCAACAGGAACAGGTTCGGGTTGTTGGGGGCGGCAAAACACGGCGAGACGTTCATCGTGCCGATGCCCGGAAGGGTGTAGAGATCGGTCGGCATCGGGAAGAACAACGTCCCGAACACCGCGAAGAACACGGGGTTCGCTGTCGTGGGCACCGGATCCATCTGCAGGGTGAAGGGGCTGCCCACGGAGGCGCCGACGAAGCGCAGGGGCCCGCCCGCCGAGTTGTTGATCTTCAAGACATCGAAAGGCCCCCCGGCGCTGGCGCCTACGTTTCCGGACGCGTGAGGCTCGACGAGAACGGGAAGCGCCCGCACGCGGACCGCGTCCACGCCGGCTTCCACGATGGCGTCGCTGAAGAAATCGCTCGCCGTGAAACGAATCCGCACCGCATTGGAGGCGAAGAGGAAATCACTCAGGCGAATCGTACGAGTCTGCCAATTGGAGGCGGATTGGGTCGTGGTCTCAACGACCACCCAGGTCGCACCGTCGTCATTCGACAACTCGATGACGAACGGGTCCTGTCCCGGGTTGGGTCCGCTGGTGGTGTCCAGCCAGAAGGCGAACTCGATGAGCGCATCCGCCGAGAACCCCAGATCGAAAGCCGGTGACGTGAGGGTCGTGAAGCCTCCGTCCACGTCGGCGCCGACCGCGAGCCCGGTGAGATACGCCTTGCCGCTGCCGTCGAAGTCGGTGGCCGGTTCGCCGAACTGTCCCAGACCGTTGGGCAGGCCCCGCTGCCAAGCGCCGGAGGTCAACGTCGCGCCGTTCAGGACCGTCCAACCCTTGTCCGTCTCGAAATCGTCGGCGAAGACCGTCACGAGGTCCGCGTAGGCCAGACTCGTGAAAATGTTTCCGGGAGCGCCGGAGGGAATGGTGAGGCTCCCTCCGCCTCCGAGGGCGACGGCGGACACGTACCAGTCGATGCGACTGTAGGGCGCGACGGCCGGCAGAGTCCCGCGGAAGAGCCCGCCGCCCTGGTCGGCCATCACCTGGCTTTGGAAGGCGCCGCCGTCGACAGCGTAGTGGAGCAGCATGCCGGACGGATCGGGGACCCCGGCATTCGGCGTAACCTGGAGATCCACGTCATAGGCGACACCGGCGTTGATTTCGGTGGGCGGCTGTGCGGCCAGAGTCGCCGTGATGGGAGCCGCGCCGACCGTGAAAGGCACGGTCGGCTGCGTGAAGGGACGGAAGAGCCCGAGTGTGCCGCCCAGGGGTTCCTTGTCCGTGGTGAAGGCGAAATTGTAGGTCGTACCCCAGCGCAGCGCGTTGGCGTTCTGGTCGTTCACGAAGGGGGTCGTCGCCCAACTGAGGGTGGTGGCGCCCTGGGTCACCTGCCAATCGAGGAGGTTGTAGGGCTCGCCGCTGTGGTAGTCCACGTCGTGGAAATAGAGCCCGGTGATGGTGGAGTTGGGCTGGAGATTGATGTTGAACGATTGAGCCGACACGTGGGAATTCAGATTGTGGACGGCGTACTCGTAGGTCTTCGTGCCGTCGCCGTTGTCGATGACCTTGAGGGCGACATGGAAACGTCCCTCACCGGGAAGGTCGACGGTCTCGATCTGCACGGAGGGGTCATAGAACTGCCAAGCGAAAATGGCCGGCTGTTGCTGATGGGTCGTGGAACCGGGGGCGAGAGCGATGTCGTAGCCGCCGCCCGCTGGAGTGAAGACGACTTCGCGCCACGAGGCGTTGTTGAAACCGTTGCCGGCGCTGGCGTCGTCCGGCGTGACATACTGGCCTTCCACGACGTAGGTCGCGTTCGGGAAGTTGGCGGGATCGAGGTCGGTGGTGTGAATCTGAAGGCGCTTGAAGATGCTGTTGCCGGTGGCGGTGAGCATGAACGCCGGGAAGGGATAGGAGCCGGTGTAAGCGTCGACTTCGAATTTGGGGCCGAGGTTGGACTGGTTCCCGTTGAGACCGGCACTGTAGGGGTCGGAGCAACCGACGCCGAGCTGGGTGCCCGATGTGGGATTCGGGCAGGTGCCGCAGAGGGTCTGGCTCAAGGCGAAGAAGCCATGTTTCAACCAGGATTGGCCGATCATCTCG
This sequence comes from uncultured Planctomycetia bacterium, assembly GCA_964559135.1. GTDB lineage: Bacteria > Planctomycetota > DRQF01 > DRQF01. The sequence continues at coordinate 11,031 of CAZLGG010000082.1, read as the reverse complement.
CACCGATTGCCGGAGATCCGGTACGCCGTCTGCCCGATGACGGGATGCTGGTTGGTCTGCGAGAACCAGTTCAGATTGACGTTGCCCACGTTGCAGGAGGTCGTGCCGACGCTGAAGGCGTCGATGTTGCCCAGGTGGGAGTAGTTCGCCACTTCATGGAGGTCGCCCACGATGACGTCAGGACCGACGCCCTGACCGACGGCCAACGCCGCCACCGCTCCGAAAACCAACAAAGACCCTAAGAACTTCGACATCGGTCCACCTCCTCGCTCTAACGGACGAAAACCACCGGCCAGGGATCCGCTCCCCCACACCACCCATCATCATGACAGGTTCGGGGGGCCTTGGATACCGAAAAACCACGGCCCTAGGACCGCGACGCCAGCACCAGAACTCTTCGGACAATGCGGCCGGGGGCCTCGTCATCGAGTGAATCAAGTTCGCCCGGTCTATTTCGACTTGCCGAGGCTCATCTGATCGAATCATTTGCTCACAGAGACACAGAGCCGCAAAGAAGACATCAAAGGACACCATGAACGGTCCGCGTGATCCCGTCTTTCATCAATACTGCGCCGAAATTCAAAAGATACCCCAGCTTAAAACCCGCCAGACGGATGTAAGTCAGCAGCTGTTTCTTGTGAGCTGGATGAATCGTCTCCACGGATTTCAGCTCGACGAGTACCTTCCCCTGGACAATCAAATCCGCGCGGAATCCCTCATCAAACCGTTGCCCCTCGTATTCGATCGCAATGGGGACCTGGCGACGGACGGAAAGGCCTCGCTTTTCCAGTTTCCGGGCCAACGTCAATTCGTAAACGGTCTCGAGCAGGCCCGGGCCGAGGTCTTGATGCAGTTTGACTGCACAGTCCACGATCACCGTACCGATCTCGTTCTCGTGCATCTCAGTGTCTCTGCGACTCTGTGAGAGATCATTCCCTCCCTCGGAGCCTTCAAGGGCAAAGACGCACGAGAATGGGAAGCGTCACACGGAAAAACGGGAAATCATGCAGGGAAAAGCCCTCTCCCGTCAGGTTTCGATCCGGCGCAACGCTTCTTCGAGAGGGGTTCGGCGGCAAGAACGGGCCTGGATGAGGAGGTCGAGGAGACGCTCCTCGGTGGCCGCCAAGGCCTCCCGTGCGTCGCGACGGTCGAAGACCGTGGCGATCCCCTCCAGAACCGCACCGGCGTTCACGGTGAAATCAGGGAGATAAAGGCAAGAGGAACGTTTCAGATCCTCCGGCTCCACGCCGCTCGCCAACTGATCGTTGGCGCTTCCGGCGATGGCGCGGGCTCGGGGCGCGTCCAGCCACCCACGATCGATGACACCGCCGAGTGCACAGGGCGCGAAGATATCCGCCCGATGGGGTGCGACATCGAGGAGAATCCCCGGCGAGGCCCCCGCCGCCGCGCGCAGACGATCCATCGCCGCGCCATCCGGGTCTTCGGCGAAGACCTTCGCCCCCTGCCCGAGCAGCTTGCGGGAGAGCGCCCCGCCCACCGCTCCCACGCCCTGGACGTGAACGACCAACGCCGACAGATCCGGGTCATCACCGCTACGAAAACGAACCAGCGCCCGGTGGGCCGCGAGTACACCCTCCGCCGTGGTCGATCCCGGCGTGTTGCCGGACGGGTTGATCCAGCGGCACTCCTCGCGCATCCAGTTCAGCTCTCGTTCGCCGGTACCGAGGTCGGGCCCGACGACCCACGCGCCGTCCAGGGCTTCGACAGCCCGCCCGAGAACCCGGTAGGCCTCCTCGGCGATGGCGTCGGACTCCAGTCGCAAAAACCCCTTGGCACCGCCGACGGGCACACCCGCGAAGGCGCACTTGAGGCGCATCTGCCTCGCCAGTCTGGACACCTCGGCGAGGGCTTCCTCCTCCCCCGCGGCCCGACATCTCAGGCCGCCGAAAGCGGGTTCGCCCGCCGGTCCGTCCATCACGCACCAGGCCTGGAAGCCCGGGCCACGCAGGTCGAGAACCCGTTGGGATGAGCCGGCACGCTCCAGATCCCGTCGCCTCGTGAATTCCGCGGTCACGGGACGAGCCGTCGCGCCAGAGCGGGGAACTCCACGGCCTCGCCGTCGAACCAGGCCGCCAAATCCCCCCGCCAGCCGGGAAGATCCACCCCCGCGATCACGTCCACGCCGTCCTCGATGAGGTCGCGAAGCAAGGCCTCGGCGCGGCCCCACAGGATCTCCCTCCCCCGGGGCATCCCTTGAAGGATCTTCAGCTGGGCGGCGGCGCATTGAATGGCCGCCTGCAGGAAACGGGCGCACGCCCCCCGCCGTTCCAGCCCGTGCCACAGCGCCTCTCAAAGTTCGTGGGCCTCCCAGAAGAACCCGGCGTCGTGGAGGTCGACACCTCTGAGGAACATCGCCCGCGCGGCCTCGGATTCCCCCAATCTGCCCGGCGACGCGGGATGGGAGACCCCGTGAGAATGTCCCTCGGGGGAACGCCGCGGATGGGGATGGCATCCGGGCACGAAGGCGTACGGCGGGAAGGTGGTCCCCCCATGTGCCGCCGCCTTCGCGTCCGCCGTCAAAGCCAGGAGCACGTCACGGGCACGTTCGTCCAAAACGCCTCCTTTCCCGGATGCCTCCGCTCCGCAACGACTACGGGGTGTAGTCGATGACGACTCCATTCCCCACCCAGACGAACGTTCCGCCGAGGGCGACCACGACGGGTTGCAGCGTGATCGTATACGGGAACGCCAACCCGGGCACGTTCAACTGCCAGGGCGTCGGCGTGGACGGCACGAGTTCGCCGCAGGGATCGGGGCCTACATTGTTGGTCAGCGTGAAGAGATTCGGGTCCATGGGATTCGCCGCGCACGGCGTGAAGCACATCGCGCCCACGAAGGGGTTGATGAGGAAGGAATCGTTGGGGCCCGGCGCACCGACGGTCCCGTAGACGGCAAACGGCATGGCGGTGTACAAACCCGGCACGTCCATCATGTCGACCGTGTACCCCGCGGGACCCGAGGTCGCCACGCGCCTCAGACTGCCGCCCGACGATCCGTTCACGAAGAGAACGTCATAGGGGCCGCCTTGAAAAAAGCCCACGATGCCGGCGCCGCAGAAGCCCAACCCACCGTTCGGGCAAGCGTCCACGCTGAACGCGTCGATCCCGGCCTCGACGACCGAGCCCGTGGGCGGTGGGTCGCTGGCCGTGAAGCGCACCTGGATCTGGGCCGAGGTCGCGAAGAAGTCGGACACCCGCAGGCTGCGCTCGAGCCACGCCGCCGCGTTGCCGTTGTAAGTCTCCACGTTCACCCAGTTCACGCCGTCGTTGGTGATCTCGGTGACGAAGACGTCCTGGTTGGGATTCGCGCCGAAATCGTTGCTGTACCAAAACGCCCACGAGATGACCGCATCCGGGTAGGCCGAAAGGTCGATCACGGGGGAGGTCAAGGTGGTGGAGCCCCCATCCACGTCGGAGTTGCCGTCGACGTTCTCGGTGAGATCGCACGCCCCGGAGACGTCGAAGTCCTGAGCCGGGTCGCCCCGATCGCCGCCGCCCACGGGGATGCCCCGCTGCCAGGCGCCCGCCGTGAGTCCCGCCGAGTTGCTCACGGTCCAACCCATGTTCGCGTTGAAGTCGTCCTGGAAGACATTCACGAGGTTGCCCACCACGTCGGCGTGATAGGTGGCCGTGGGGGCCGAGAACGGCGCCCGGACCGGGCTCGTCGACCCCAAGGGAACGATCTCGATGTAATAGTCGAGGGCGCCCAGGCAATTCGTGGCGGGCAGGGTGGCGCGGAACGCCCCACCGCCCAGATCGAGGAGCGGCGACGCCTGATACGGCCCGCCGTCCACGGAGGTGAAGAGTTGGGCCTGCGTGGGATCGGGCTGGCCGCCGTTGCTGACGGTCTGAATGTCGAGGTCGAAGTCCTGATCCGCGGGCACGGATTGAGGACGCCCCTGAGGGAACGTGATGTCGAAGGGCGGCGGGGTGAAGGGGGTCAAGGTCAGCGTCAAGTTGTAGAGCTGGACCGAATTGGCGGAGCCGGGATTCACCCGCACGTAGAAGGTGCCGGGTGTGCTGCCGAGCGGCGTCGTGGGGATGACCTCGGAAGAGCCGGCGGGCTGGGAGGCGGCGCCCCCGAGCACCACGCTGCCGCTGCCGTCCAGGATATCGACGCTCATGTCTTGCACGCTGGAGGAATCGAAGGTCGAGCCTCCGTTGCAACCGCCGGTCTGCGGCCCTTGGAGGTAGGTGAAACCCACCGGCTGAAGCGTCACCTGGGCGGCGAACGTCGACGTCGTGGTGAACTTGTACCAGTCGGAATCCGAGTTGTCGTCGATGCTGACCCCCGTGACGCTCTGGCTTCCGGCGCCGAGGGTTCCCAAATCCGTCGCCTGGCTCACCGAGTCGTTGGGCTCGTTGACGTCGCCGTAGTGACGTTCGGCGTTGAGGACGTCGTCATGCTGAGGCCCGAGGAACCCTGTGGTGATGAAGGGTTCCATCAGCTTCGTGCCGTCGCTGGGACAGACGTGGAGGAAGCCCAAGCCGTGGCCGTGCTCATGAGCGACGACGTTGCGCAGACGACGGGAGTTGTTGGACGTGTTGCTGAAGAAGCCGTCCGCGGAGTCCAAGACCATATCGCCGTTGTTCGGGAAGAAATTGTAGGCGAGGACGTTGCTGTTGCCATCGATCGTCTTGGCGGCGATGCGAACGTCGCCGCGGACCCCCAGTTGCCCCGAGGCGCTGAAGAGATCGACGCCGTCGTCATTGGGTTCGAACACGTAGGTGATGTTCGCAACGGCGGCATAGCGGGCGAACTCGTCGGCGAAGATCTGCTGCCAGACGGCGGGCGACCCGTAGATGCCGTTGAGCCAGGCGACGAGGTTGCTGTTGCCCGCGGGCTCGCCGGTGCCGCTGGGAATGAAGGTGCCGTCGGGCACGAAGCTGTAGGTGAGCACCAAGGGCGACCCCTGAGCCGACGTGATGCCGGGCGTGGCCACAGTGGACCAACGATTGGTTTGCTGGAACTCCGGGTTGAGGGAGGCGCCGAGGGTGATGGCCGCGTTGAAGGCGTCGACGATCTCCTGGTTCTGGGGATCGGATTCCCAGCAGGCCGCGACGACGGGGCGTTTTTGCTCCACCGCCTGGCGGACGATGCCGCGGATCATGTCGCGGTGGACGGGTCGCATGGAGTCCCACACCGCGCGCGAGCAGACGGCGGAGACTTCGTCGTAGCCGTCGCGGGTCGAGTCGTCCGTCGTTCCCGGCGGGTGGGCGACAATGAGCAGGATCAGGATGGACAGGACGATGGGCAGGGATCGTTTGAGAATGATGGACATTTCTGTTCCTCGACCGGTGGACGGAAGAGCAAGGTGTGGGGTGTGGAGTGACGGCCGGCGGGGCCGACGGGTGATCATATCTGGAACCCCGGACGGGAAGGAAGGTTTCGGAGGATTTCCGCCCGCCGGGAAACTCGGAAATCTTTCCCGATCCCTGAGCGAGGATCAGTCGAGAGAGTAGGAGGCCAGCTCGTCGCCGGAGGCCTGGGCGCGTGCGTGGGTCCGTCGTTCCCAGTCGACGAAGTCCGAGTGGACGGCCATGACGTGGCTGTAGCGAACGCTGTAGTGGGGCAACCCCTTGCGGAGAAACTCTTCCGAGATCTCGCGGTCCCGATCGAGGATGACGTCTCGCTCCCGACGCCACGTCGCGCGGTCCATGGCCTCCACCTCTTTCACGAGCTTGGCGTAGTAGGGGGCGGTGGGCCAGTCGGTCTCCGCGTTGACCCACCAGTGGATGCAACGACCGAGCTTGTCGATCAACAGATCGTGGGCGTCTCCGAATTTGAGGCAGGAGCCGTCGAAATAGTTGCCGAGGTTCTTCATCTTCTCGTAGTCGATGAGATTCTCGTCCTTGGCAATGGTGTAGCCCGCGGTGCCTGGGAACGGGAAGAAGATCGCCCAGCGGAAGCGGCCCATCTTGATGCGGGCGCACAGGCGAATCGTCTCTTGGATCTGACTCCAGCTCTCCTTGGGCAAGCCGAACATCACGAAGGCCGACGTGTGGAGGTCGAAGGCATGGGCGGCGGCAAACGACGCCTCGATCTTCTCGTTGGTCATGTAACGCCAGAGGATTTTGCGACGAATCTCCTCGCTGCCGCTCTCGAGGCCGTACTTGACGATGAGGCAGCCCGCCCGGGCCAGCATCGCGGCCATGTCGCGGTCGAATTTCTGGACGTGGGCATTGACGACGAAGGGCAAGCCGATCCCCGACGCGATGTAAGCGTCGCAGAAGCGGCGCACGTAGTCCCGATTCAACGTGAACAGGTCGTCGTCGAAGATGAGGGTCTTCAGGTGAGGGTGGCGACGCTTCAGCTCCTGAATCTCCTCGATGATGCGTTCGAGGGGATAGTGACGCAGATAGTCCTTGGAGCTCTTGATGCCGCCCTCGTCCTTGTAGAGTTCGACGATCTCCCGGTTGAAGCAGTAGGTACACTTGTAGGGACAGCCGCGGGACGTGAGCATGCCCATCCAACCGTGGCGCACATGCAGGATGTGGTCGAGGTCGAAGAGCCCATAATTCTTGGGCGGCAGGGTCGCCAGGTCCGGGAACGGACCGACCGGGTTGACGATGGGCTCACCCGCGGCGCTGGGCAGAGGCCTGGCGGGCAGGGCCCCTTGGAGTTCGAGGACGCGAGCGATCCGGTTGGCCGGGATGCGGATATTCGGGATGGACGTGGTATCGCGACCAGATTCCAGCCGCTCCACCAACTCCAACATGGCCCACTCACCCTCGCCGACACAGACGTAGTCGAAGTGCCCGTCGGCGGTGACCTCGTCGGGAACCATGGTGCAGTGGACGCCCCCCACGACGGTGGGAATCCCGGTGGCGTCCTGGATCATGCGAGCATTCTCCACGCACCAGTCGTACTGTTGGCTCATGGCGGAGAAGCCGATGAGGGAGGGTTCGAAGTCCCGCACGGCGGCCAGGACTTCATCCTGCGTGGGGAGCGGCCAGAGTTTCTCACAGACCTGCAAGAGGCGCGTCGTGTGGCCCCGGGATTCGAGCACCCCGCTGATGGCCGCCAGACCGTGGTTGATCCCTGGGGGGCAGTCGATGCTGGGATAGACGAGAAGAACCTTCATCCGTCGACGCTCCCTCGTGCAAGACCAGGGCCCCGGGAACCGCCCCCATGGGGTTTCCAGAGAAAGGGCTTATCTAACCCTCCTTTTAGCCTGGGCCCCCCGGCGGCGCAACCGGGGCCCCCTCGTGGACCGGGATCGTGTCCCCCGCCGACCTGCGGATATACTGCCACTCACCAACCCCAAGAGGTCCTCCATGCGGTCAACAGCTTCCATCCTCGTCGCGAGTCTGCTTTTTCTCACGAATCCCCTGGCCGCCCAGTCGCCCGTGCACATCCGCATCGTCACGGAGCGGGACGGTTTTTACGAGGTCGCCGGCCGCGACATCGTGAAGCTGACGGAGGGGCGCCCCCTCCTCGCCGACCGCCTCGTCCTTCGCAGGCAGGGCAAAAGCGTTCCCATTCTCCTGCGCAACCTGGACGGGAACCGTTTCACGCGGCGCAGCCGGCTTCTCTTCTACGGCGAGGCGGGGCGCAACGGCCACACGACCAAGACCTCCTACGAACTCCTCTACGGTTCCGACGCCCGGCGTATTCGGGAGGTGCGTCATCAGCCCCGGGGCGAGACCCGAGACGACGCTCTCGTCACCCGCACCTTCGAGGAGGACCTCCTCTACGAGCCATGGGCGTCCACCCGAGTGAAGGCCGTCGATGCTCCCCACGCCCATTGGTACTGGCGCAGGCTCACGCCGCCCACGGCGACGGACGATCCCTCGGCCACCGCCGCGTTCAGTCTCGACCTCCGCCAGCCCTTGCCCTTGAAGGTCCACGGCGCCCTCGTCCGATTCAAGCTGAAGCTGGACGCACGCCTGGCGGCGACCCGCGGTCGGTCCCTCGAAATCCGCACGGGCACGCGGGTTCTCGATCGCGTCCCCGCCGAGCGCCTCCTAGAGGGCACGGTGACGGTCCACGCTCCCGTGGAGGCGGTGAGTCCCATCACGCTTCTCACCCTCACGCTGACCGACGAGAGCTTGGGCGCCGAGATCCCCGCGACCGCGGAGCCGGAAACCGTTCTCGTCGACCGCATCCAGGTGACGTGGCCGGCGGCCCTCACGGGCCCGACCTCCCGCCAGCGACAGATCATCTATGACCTCGCTCTGGGGGACGATCCGGTCGAGGCGGTGTTCCGGCCCCTCGGCGTGGACGCCTTCCAGGTCTATGCCCCCGGGTCGGGCATCCTCTACACGAACATGACGGTGCCCGCGAGTCCGGGCGGCGACACCCGCTTCGTGGTGACGGACGGCGGGGGCTATCTGCATTCCGCCCTGGTCACCGCCTGGTCCCGTCGCGACCTGAGCAAGGTCAAAGAGGGCGCCGACTGGGTGGCCATCACGGTCCCTCGCTTCGCCACCGTGATCCGTCCCCTGGCCGCATTGAGGCGCACCCAGGGGCTCCATCCTCTCGTGGTCACAACCCGGGAGGTCTACGACGCCTTCGGTCACGGCGACTTCGCCCCTGAAGCCATCACGCGGTTTCTTGCCCACGCGCAGACGACTTGGCCGGTGAAGCCCCGCTTCCTCCTCCTCGTCGGCGACGCCGATCTCGATCGGGACGGGCTTTCCAGCCGCGCGACGTTGCCGACCCGCCTCGTGCCCACGCTCTACAATGGTCTCACCGCCAGCGACCGGGCCCTTCTTCCCAAGGATTCCGCCGTGGCCGTGGGCCGCCTGCCCTTCCGCCGCGCGGACATCCTGGCCCGCTGGGTGACCCGCGCCGTGCGTTACGAGACCCAGGCCCCTCAAGGCGCTTGGCGGCGCCGCCTCCAATTCGTGGCCGGGGAAGGCCGTTTCGGCAAGCTCGCCGACGGCCTCATCGAACGCTTCGCCCTCACGACGCTCAGCCGGACGATCCCCCGCGCCTTCGACATCGCGATGACGTATGCCCGGAAGGGTTCCCCCTATTACCTGCCGCCCGCCCTCTTTCACGAGCGGGCGGTGGAGCAGTTCAACGAGGGCCCTCTCATCTACACCTACATCGGGCACGGCCGCCGCAAGGCGTTCGATTCTCTCCGCATCGAGGGGCGACGGGTTCCGATCCTCGGTCCGGCCGATCTCAAATCTCTTGACGCGGGCGATCGGCCGCCTCTTCTCACGGTGATCGCCTGCAGCACCGCCTGGTTCGATGACCCGAAGGAGGACTCCATCGCGGAGAAGATGCTGCGTCTTTCCGGCGGCCCCATCGCGGCGATCGGCGCCACGCGCATCAGTCATCCCTACGCCAATGCCTTCTTCGGCAAGAGCCTCCTCGGCCCCCTTCTCGTCGACCGCCAACCCGTGGGCGAAGCTCTCCTCACGGCCCAGAACGCTCTCACTTCGGGCGCCGCCACGGGTCTGTTCGCGGCCCTCGCCAAGTTCTTCCTGAAGGGGATCGACGAGTCCCGCCTCATGCGGGACCATCGGCATCTCTACGTCCTCCTCGGCGATCCGGCCACCCAGCTCGCCCTCCCGGAAAAGGGCCTCACCCTCGAGGCCGCCAAGGGTCCCCGAGGGCCCACGATCACGGGACACCTCCCGGCGAACACGGACATCACGCAGGTTTCGGTTCAGCTTTGCCTGCGTCCGGACGCCCGGAAGCCTTCCCCTGCCGAGGTCCCCGCATCCGCCACCGCCCGCTACCGCCTCGCCAACGACAAGGTTCTCTGGACGGCGGTCCTCCCCGTTGCGGACGGCACGTTTTCCTTCGACCTGCCCCCCCGTTCCGCATTCCCCGAGGGCCCACTCACCCTGAAGGCCCTCGCCACGAGCCCCACCCACACCTATTCTTCCGCCCTCCCCCTCTAGCGGGGTGCCACCTCACTCCGCGACAAACTTCACCGCCCCCCCCCAGGGCACGAGGCTTGGCTCCCCTCCGAAGCCGAGTGAGGCCCCCAACCACGTGCCCCGCATCGGCTCGAGAACTGAAGGCGATGCGCGCATTCCCTTTGCGGCCGCGCCACCTCCCCGTCAGTCGGCCGTTTCGCCGAGATTCCCATCGGTGGACGCGGGATCGAAAGCGTCATCTCGAAGTTGCATGACGAGGGGGTATTCCAACGTTGCGGGTCCCGGAAAGTCTGACGAACGATTTCAGCCCGAGTTCGGATCGACTGTTCAGGGTACCGGGGTCGCCGTGAGGGCATCGGGTGTCACCAAGTCCACATGGCCGCGGCGTACACCCGTGTCCTTCACCCTTCCCAATTCTCCCTGTCGAAACGCGTAGATACACAGGATCGTCCAGAGCTCGTCCCCGCCCCGACGCGCAAAGGACTGGGCGGCCTCAGCCCAGCCTTGTCGAGGCCGTCCCACACGGCTGATCATGATCTCCCCGTCTCGAACCTCGGGTCGACCTCGTCGTCCAGGCCGGCCTGCTCGATGCGCGGTTTGGGGAGGCGAATTCCCCTCAAATCCCCGCTTCTGACGATCTTGGCATGAAATTGCAGAGTCAGCACGCTCCACATGCAGGTGCTGCGTTTCCTGTCGATCCCCCGAGTAGAAGAAGAACCGACACAGCCCACTACGCAACACCATCGGTATGATCGACGTGTATCCGATCGGGACGATTCCCGGCATGCAGCCGCGCATCAGTCCCCCCCAGACGAACTCCGTATTCGGCAGCCGTATGACGCCATGACGTCCCATGTTCCCGAGAAATGGCGGGGCAGCACCACCGTGTCCGTGTCACAGGGGCGTGAGGTCAGTGGCGGAACGCGCTGACACCTGCTCCTCTCGGTCGGGTATCACCTCCTCTGAGTTCCTCGTCGCCACAGAAATCTCTTCTTTCGCCACTTATCGAATTCGTCAGGAAGCAGGCCGACGATGGCTTCAGCACTCATGCTGTAGAGGTCGTAGTTGACATCAAGCTGTTGAAGGACGTCGACGAAGCGACGCAATGTGCCGGCAGCGCGTTGTGGATCCTGCGCGCCGCGCTTTGGTCTCCCGCTTCGAGGATCCTGGT
>CAZLGG010000081.1:0-17711 GCA_964559135.1 uncultured Planctomycetia bacterium | reverse complement strand
AGTCAACACCTGATGTCCCAGATCGTCGAAGAGAAGGTCGTCGTTCCGAACCCCCAAGGCATCCATGCCCGCCCGTCCGCGATGATCGTCAAGACGGCCGCACAATTCGAGGCTACTCTACACATCGAGAACCCGACTGAAGATGTATGTGCGGATGCGTCGTCGATCATGGAGGTGATGACGCTCGTTGCCACGCAGGGAACGGAATTGCACATCACGGGAGAGGGCCCCGATGCGGCGGAAGGCGTCCGGGCGCTCATCGAACTGGTTCGTCGGGGATTCGACGAGATGAACACATGAAACGACTCAAGGGGCAGAAGGTCTCCGACGGCATCGCGATCGGACCGATCACCGTTGTGACTTCACGGGAAGTGAAGGTGAAGGAGAGCTACGTTCCGCCCGAGAAGGTCCAGGGGGAACTGAAACGCCTCGATAGGGCGATGAAGAAGACCGAGAAGGAGATCCAGACTTTTCTCAAGGAGATCGGATCGGAGCAGGAGGAGGTGAGAACGATCATCCAGACCTCCGTCGAGTTTTTGAACGACGATTTTCTCAAATCGGAAATCCGTCGTGCCATCGAACGGGAGCACTGTTCCGCCGAATTCGCGGTCTCCCGAACCATCGAGCGACTCAACGAAAGACTGCAATCCATCAACAATCCGACCTTTGCCAGCAAGGTTGCGGACCTGATCGACATCGAGCACAGGGTCATCAACAACCTGATGGGACGCCGCCTCGAGCAGGTCGCCAAACTGGATCGCCAGCGCATCGTCATGGCTGAGGACTTGACCCCCGCGCAGGCGGCCGACCTCGATCGAGAGAAGGTGCTGGGAATCGCGACGGAGCGGGGAAGCTGGGCCTCCCACACGGCCATTCTCGCTCGTGCACTGGGGCTTCCCGCGGTCGTCGCCGTCCACGGGCTCACGGAGTCCGTCGCCCTCGACTCGACGGTGATCATCGATGGGTTTCGCGGAGAGGTGATCGTCGATCCGGACGAAGAGACCCTGATCGACTATCGTCAGCGGCGGAGGAAGGCTCGGCGCCTCACCGCGACCGCCGCCCTGGAACGCGGTCGGCCCAGCGTCACTCGAGACGGCCAGGAACTTCGACTCTACTGCAACATCGAGACGAAAGAGGACATCCCCCGGGTCGTCGAGTCCGGGGCGCGGGGCGTTGGGCTCTTTCGCACCGAATTCCTCTTCCTCGGTCGCACGAGTCCCATCAGCGAAGAGGAACAATACCGGATCTATCGCGAGGCCGTCGAAGGTGTCGACGGCGGAATGTTGGCCATCCGAAGCATCGATTTTGGCGCGGACAAGTTCGACCGACGTCACGGGTCCGGGTTCAAGGAACTGAATCCTTTCATGGGCCAAAGAGCCATTCGGTTGTCTCTCGAGCACGAGGAGTTTTTCCGCACCCAGCTGCGTGCCGTCTTGAGAGCCGCCGTCCATGGGAAGGTGCGATTGATGTTTCCGATGATCATGGATCTTGGAGAGTTCCGTAAGGCTCGCGCGGTCCTCGAGCGTGCGAAGGATGAGCTACGCGAAAGAGGGGAACAGTTCGACGAGCAGCTTCCGATCGGGACGATGATCGAGTTGCCGTCGGCGGCCTTGGATGCGCGCAAGCTTGCACGGGAGGCGGATTTCTTCAGCATCGGGACGAATGATCTCACCCAGTACACGCTGGGAGTCGATCGCACCAATCAGCGCGTGGCCTCTCTCTACACTCCGTGGCATCCGGCGATTCTCCGTCTCATGAAGGAGGTCGTCCGAGCGGCAAGGAAGAATGGTCGCTACCTCAGCGTCTGCGGCGAGACGGCGGGGGACCCCTGGTATCTCCCCTTGCTCCTCGGCTTGGGCATCCGGAACCTGAGCATGGCTCCCCCGCAGATCGCATCGGTGAAGCGGGCCCTGCGACGCCTGTATGTCTCCCACTGCAATGACCTCGTCGAGGACGCCGTCGATGCCCCTTCGGCCGACGAGGTCCGCGTCCTTTTGGATCGTTTCCACGAAGGGGCCGGCTCGCTCCTCTGACGGTGCCCTTCGGCCCGGGTGAAGACCGCCCCACGGCGGAGGAGACACGCGGGGGGAGGGTGAATATGTCGTCCCCGGACCCCCTTCCTCATCCCTTCCGCATATTCTTTCAGTACACGATTCATACGTTTTCTAAAGACTGGAAGGGGCGCCTTCCGATATCTGTATCGAATGAGTCCGTGAATGTATGCACGGATCACACCGGGAGAGGCTGGAGACACCTCATCATGTTCAAGGCGTCCAAGAGCGTCGTAGGTCTCGACATCGGCAGTTCAGCGGTCAAGGCCGTCGAGTTGACGCGAGCCGGGAAGGAACTTCAGGTCACTGGATTCGGCCAGATCGAGCTGAGCAGTGAAGACCCGGCCGACTGTGTCGAAGCGGTCACCAACCTTCTGAAGGAAGGAGGTTTTCGCACGAAGAGCGTCGTCACCTCCGTCTCCGGAAAGATGGTGATCGTGAGGCATCTCAACATGGTCGCCATGAACGACGACGAATTGAGAAATGCCATCATCTTCGAGGCCGAAAAGTACATCCCCTTCACCCTCGACGAGTGCGTCCTGGACTGCCAAAGATTGGGGGACGCGGACCCCGGCACGAATGCGGACGTCCTCCTGGTGGCGGTGAAGGACACAGTCCTCGAGCACCACATCGGGATGTGCCAGAAGGCGGGTGTCACCCCCGAAATCGTGGACGTTGACGCATTCGCCCTGGGAAATGCCTACGAACTCGTCGCCGGCGATGAAGCGCTGTCCGAGGACGTCGTGGCTTTCGTCGACGTGGGGGCGTCCAAGACCAGCTTGAGCATCGTCCGGGCCGGATCGGCGCTGTTTACCCGCGAGATTTACTTCGGCGGAAACGATTTCACCTCCTCCATCGCCAGGAAACTCGGCGTGGATGAGGCTCAGGCCGAGCATCTGAAACGATCGCCCGGCGAGGACTATGAGGCCGTCAAGGAAGCGGCGTTCCCCACGATCGATGATTTGGGCAACGAGTTGCAACTCTCCTTCGACTACTTCGAGAGCCAGCACGGCAACACCGTGGACAAGATCATGCTCTCGGGCGGTTCCTCTCGCCTTGGCTTCTTCCGCGAGTCGTTCGAGCGGATCTTCGAGAAGCCGACAGCCATCTTCAATCCCTTCGAGGGAATCTCGGTTTGCGATGACATCGACCAGGACCTGCTTGCCAGCAGCGGACCTCAACTCGTCGTTGCCGCGGGGCTCGCGTCTCGCATTCGAAAGGCTTGACACATGATCACCATCAACCTTCTGCCTCAGGACTATCGGAAGAAGGAGCGCACTCCGATCGTGCTGTTCCTTCCGATCATCGCGGGCGTTGCGACCGTTCTTTCCGCCGCTGCCGTCGCTGTCTATGTTCACTTCGTGTGGTTTGCGGACACACAGAACAAGCGTGAGATGCTCGAGCAGACGCTCGCTCAAAAGCAGCCCATGCTGAAGCACGAGAAGAGACTCTTGGCCGAGGAGGCGGAGTTCAAAAAACGTGCGGACACCATCGAGAACATCGCCAAGAGCCGTATTCTCATGACCCGGATCCTCGATGAATTCGTGGACGTCGTCGTCGACGGCGACACTCTGGGTGAGGAGGGATACCTGATTCGCCTCAAGTCGTTCGCGACGGCGCCTCCCAACAGCCGTGGCCGACGCCGAGGAGCACGCGGCAAGAACGCGGCCAAGTCGGGCGGAGAGGTGAAATTCGACGGTTGGGCGCTGGCGGACAAGGACCCGCTCGCTGCGTTCAACCGCTACCACGAGCGTCTTCAGGAGAGCCGTACGTTCCACGAGAACTACGTCGCGATCACCGACCCAGAGGGGCGCATCGAGAACTTCTCCGATGGCAAGCTCCCGGCGAAGGGTTGGACCATCAAGCAGACGCTCACGTTGCGGGATCCCGCAGGAGCCTTGACGGAGCGTCGAGAGCGCCGTCAGCAAATGGCAGAGAAGGATTCCGGCCGTTGAAGGCCCCGAGACACCGGAGAAGAGAATCGTGTTGAACGCCGTCAAGAATGTGAAGAAAAAGGCCTGGATCGTCATCGGGGTCGCGACCGGGCTCGTCCTCTCATGTGCTGGTGTGGTCTGGGTGGACTACGGCCACGTGGGTGAAGAGGAGGAACGCATCGCTGCTCTCGAGACGCAGATTTCGAAGGCAGACTCGCGCATCGCAAAGATCCCGTCGATCGAGGATCACGTGCTCCGCGGACGAGTCGTCGTGAAGGAATACGCCAAGATCCTTCCCAATGACAAGGACATCAACCGCCTCGTCAAGCGCATCACCGAGTTCTCGGTGGCGAGTGGAGTCGAGATCGAGGAGTTGAATGACAGCGACGCCCGAAACCGAGGTCGTCGGAAGAGTAAGGACCCATTCCAGAAGATCCGCTATAAGCTCAAGCTGCGCGGTGCCCTCGACGAGCTGCTGGACTTCATGAACCGGTTCGAGAACTACGAGCGATTCGTCAAGGTTGGGCAGGTGAAGATCACGTCCGAGGACGCTCGCACGGTCGGAGAAACCGTTCAGGGACCCGTCAAACACAAGGTTGAACTCGACCTCGAGACGTATGTCTATGAGCCCGGCCGCTCCAACGAGCCGGTGGAGATCAAGAATGCCGACCGAAGGACGATCGACATCATTGAACGTGAGCCTGTGACCAACGACCTTCAGCTCGACCACTATGATTTCGTCGTGAAAGCCGACCGCCGGGACCCATTCGTGGACCCGCGGCGTGACGCCTCGGTCGGGGCCGGCGAGGAGGCCCTGGCGAGCGCCCAGGCCGAGGCTCAGGCGAAGAAGATGAACGAACTCGCGTCGGAGCTGGCGGAGATCAAGAAAGCCATCGACGAAGAGTCGAAGATCGACGGATTCGTCCCTCGCGTCGAGTTCGCGAGGCGCCTCAGCCAGAAGATGGCCGAGTTCGCCGCGGAGATCGAAGAACTCCGGGCTGGGAATTTCTTCAGCAGTGCGAAGACCCGCGATCATTTCGTGACGGAGATCGCCGATCCCTTCGAGTTGCTGTATCGCGCCCGCAAGTCGTTGGGCAAGGGTGTGCTGGTCCGCCAGGAACTGGAAAACCAGCTCGAGAACATGCATCGAGCCTTCAAGGAAGGGCGCTACGAGGACATCGTCGCGGCGGCCGAGACCATTGGAGGGACGAAGGCCACGAATGTCGAGGACCCGGAAATCGCCGAAATCCTCTCCCAGATCGAATCCGTCTCCGGTCGTGCGCAGGCCAGGATCGAATTCTCGCAGATCCCTCTGGCGATCACGGGTTACGTGTATATGCCGCGCTATCCGGTGCGCTCCGTCGTCATAATCAACGACCAGGCCTACAGTCCGGGGGAGGTTCTTGACGATGGAATTGTCGTCAGGAGCATTGACCCTTCCCGGGTCGTCTTCGTCTTCAAGACGGAGAGAATCGAGCACTTGCTCAACTGATCCGGGTTCGGCCGGCGCTCTCGGTGGAAGTGAATTGACGCCCCCTCCGCGCCTGGAGGCGTTCTTGGAACTTGCACGGACACAATGTGACGAGTGGAAGGAACCCCGGCGCCTCCTCGTGAGGAACCGGGACACATTGGGAGCGAACCGGCGCAACTCGGCCGCCGGACCGAAGATTGGGAAGTGCCGTCGCGAGTATCGCAGGCCATGGCCTTATCATCGATCCGCCGGAAAGCTGCGCCCTCCCAGAGCAATGACTCATCGAGGAGGGAAACATGTTTCACGAATCCACGGCACGCCCGCGAATCCGACGGTTCCGGCGGGCTACCATTTGGGCTGCACTGTTGATGGCACACTTGGCAGTGATGCCCGCGGCCCTCGCACAGGGAGGCGACGCCGGGCGCCGTCAGGACATCAATGACACCCGTGTGACGCTCGACGTCACCGACCAGCCCATCGCAGATGTGGTCAACTACATCCGGGATCGTGCCCGCGTCAACATCGTACTTTCGCAGGAAGTCGACCTGGACACCAAGGTGACGGTCAAGCTGGACCGCGTGCCTTGGAAGGAGGCCCTGCGGATCGTTGCGGACCGCACCGAGTGCGTGGTCGTTCGCAAGACCGACAACCTCTACATCGTGGATCAGCCGGCCCGCATCACGTGGAAATTTCAGCAGTCACCCATCACGTCCGTGATTCAGGCCATCGCCAAGATCTCGGGGACGTCGATCGTCGCCGCTCCCGAGGTCCAAGGAGACGTTCACCTGACCCTGACCAACGTGCCCTGGCGCACGGCTCTCGACACCGTTTGCAAATCTTTGGGCTTCGTGGTCGTCGAGGATGACTTCGGCATTCTCCGGGTCGTTCACCCGTCGAAGCTGAAAGCCCAGCTCGAGAGCCGGTACATCAAGCTCAAGTACCTTCGGCCTCCGGGAGCCTATCGCCCCAAGATCGAAACGGAGTACGCGGTGGGGCAGCCCAAGGCCCCCGCGGACGATCCCGAGAAGGACTTCAGCCTGCTCGAGGCTCTCCGAGGCTCCCTGAGTGAGCAGGGGAGTCTCAGATACGTCGCCCAACAGAATGCGGTGATCGTCAAGGATACCGCTCCCGTCCTCGCCGAGATCGAACGTCTGGTGGAGGAACTCGATCGCGAGCCGCCCCAGGTGTTCGTGGATGTCAAGTTCGTGACGACGTCCAACACGGATGCGTTGAGCTACGGCATCGACATCGGCGATCAGGGGCTCGCCGCCTCGCTCAACGGATCGTCCATCCCATCCCGACTGCCGTTCAACATCGGCGGCGACGGCTTCGGGGTCTTGCCCCAGCAGACCGATTCCCAGGCGGGTGGCGGAGCAGGCTCGGGTGCGCAGGGTGTTCCCGGTCTGACCGACGCCGAGCTGAAGTCGGCCACGACCTTCGGAACCTTGGACTTCACGCAGATGAGCTTCACTCTGAGGCTCCTGAAGCAGGACCAGAATTCCCGAGTCGTTCAGGCTCCGAAACTCATCGCCCTCGATAATCAGGAAGCGACGATCTTCGTCGGTCGGACCGTGAGGTTCGCACAGACGTCGGCCGCCTCCGGGCAGTCGGGCGGTCTGACGTTCACGATCAAGGAGGCGGACAACTCTCCCGTTCAGACCGGCTTCCAGCTTTACATGCGCCCCCACGTGATCCCTGGGACGAACAAGATCATGATGGAGGTGATCCCCGAGGCCGAGCAACTCGTGGGCCGCTCCAGCGACCCCAATATTCCGGCGGGTTTTGACCTTTTCACTTCGGGCCAAGGGGCGAGTCAGCAGAGCATCGCTCTCCCGCAGGTGGCGAGTTCGACCCTCGTGACGAGCATGATCCTCGAAAGTGGGACGACGGCCGTCATCGGCGGCCTCATCACCGAAACCGATACCGAGAGGATCAACAAGGTGCCGGTGCTGGGCGACATTCCGCTGTTGGGGTTCTTCTTCAGCCACACCGAGCATACCAAGACCCGTCAAAGTCTGATCATTTTCATCACGCCTCGGATCATCCGCGATTCCGACACCGTCGAACGCCTCATCCGTGAGGAGGACGAGCGTCGCCGTCACATGATCGAGTCGGAGGTCGAGAAGATCTTCGGCGAAGAGGGTGCGATGGAGGAGGACGCATCCGAGTCTGAGACTCACGACTGAACGGAACGCGAAGACTCCCATTCTCGTCGCAGACAGAAGGGGCTCCGGTGCCATCGCGCCGGAGCCCCTTGATTTGTTCCCCACTTCCGCTATCAATCAAAGGAGGCCGCCCGCGGGCAGCCCCTGGGAATCCGTGACGGGTTCCTGTGGAACGAACAAACCCTTCATCCGCGATCGCGCGGAGGAGCGGCATGGAACAAAAGATATTCATCAATGCCGAGGACCCGGAAGAGGTCCGCATCGCCCTGACCGAGGACTCTGTCCTTCAAGGGTTCTTCATTGAGCGGGCCGCTACGGATAGCTATCTCGGCAACATCTACAAGGGCGTCGTCATCAACGTCGAGCCCTCCATCGGCGCGGCGTTCGTGGACTTCGGGGGAGACCGCAACGGTTTTCTCCACGTCTCCGACGTTCTTCCCATCTACCGACAAAACAACGCCTCCGTTTCCGCCGCTCCTCTCGATCGGGGAGAGCACGCCAATATTCAGGAGTATCTGGAGAAGGGCCAGGAGGTTCTCGTCCAGATCACGAAGGAGGGCATCGGCAAGAAGGGGCCGACCCTCACCACCTACCTGTCGATCCCGGGGCGCTATCTGGTTCTCATGCCCAGCCTGAGTCGTTCCGGCGTCTCGAAGAAGATCGAGGATCGGGGCGAGCGTTCCCGGCTGAAGAGGCTCCTCGCCAAGATCGATCCACCACCGGGCATGGGCTACATCGTCCGCACGGCCGGTGTCGGGCAGGATCTGAGAGAAATCGTTCGCGATCTCGAGTACCTGTTGAAGCTTTGGAACACGATCGTGAAGCGCGTGAAGAGCGACCGGGCTCCGGCGTGCATCTACCAGGAATCGGACGTCGTCATCCGGACGATTCGCGACACCTTCTCCCAGGACGTCTCCGAGGTCTGGGTCGACAACGAGGGCGTGTTCAAAAAGGCTCAGGACTTCGTTCGATCCGTCATGCCCGACTGCGTCGATAGGGTGAAGCTTTTCGAGGGGAAGCACCCTCTCTTCCACAAGTTTCGGCTCGAGGAGGAGGTGGAGAAGCTCTTCCATCGCAAGGTCAATCTCCCCAGTGGAGGCTCGATCATCATCGATCAGACCGAGGCCCTCGTCGCCATCGACGTGAATTCGGGGAAGAACCGAGGCGAAGAGGATCTCGAAGAGACGGCGT
This sequence comes from uncultured Planctomycetia bacterium, assembly GCA_964559135.1. Taxonomy (GTDB): domain Bacteria; phylum Planctomycetota; family DRQF01; genus DRQF01. Next base: position 8,899 of record CAZLGG010000081.1, on the reverse strand, counting down.
ACAAGACGAATCTGGAGGCGGTCGAGGAGATTGCCAGACAGCTGCGTTTGCGCGACCTGGGCGGAGTCATCATCAATGACTTCATCGATATGCAGAACGAGGCTCACAAGCGGGATGTCGAGTCTGCATTCCGACGGGCATTCCGGCGGGACAAGGTCCGGTTGAAGATCGCCAGAATCTCGCATTTCGGCATGATCGAGATGACGCGGCAACGCATGGGGCAGAGCCTTTACCGCAACAACGCCACGATTTGCCCCTCGTGTCGCGGGGCCGGTTTCATCCGGAACGTGGACAGCATCGGCCTCAAGATTCTGCGAGAGGTGAAGAACATTTTCGCCAACAATCGTGCCAAGAAGGTCCAGATTCGCAGCAACAATCGGGTGGCCGACTTCCTGCGGCGCAACAAGCGGGACCGCTTGGCCTACCTCGAGGACCACTTTGGGCGCACCGTGATGGTCGTGGGGGATGCGAGCCTCGGGACGGAGGAATACGAGATCCGTCGCTTCGACCGCTGAATCGACCCCCAAAACACGGCTTGAAGGCCTCGATGGGACCGTTATCATGCCGACCCTTCGACGGGCCGGGTGCATACCCACGACCCGTCGACGGAAGTCCTGTAGGAGCAAGACGATGTACGCGATCATTCAGGATGGGGGTCACCAATACAAGGTCGAGGAAGGCCAGGTGATCCGCGTCCAAAAGAAAGACCTGGAGCCCGGGACCGCGATCACCTTCGACCAGGTGGCGGCGATCGGGGGGGAGGGTGAGGCCCGTTTCGGCGTTCCCTTCATCGAAGGGGCGGCCGTCGAGGCCACCGTGCTCGCCGAGGGCCGCGGGCCCAAGATCGTCGTGCGCAAATTCCGTCGACGCAAGAGGTATCGCCGGAAGCAGGGCCATCGTCAGGATTACACGGAACTCCAGGTCAACAGCATCAAGGGATAGGATCGAACCATGGCACATAAGAAAGGTCAGGGCGCATCGCGGAACGGGCGCGACTCCAATCCCCAGCATCGCGGCATCAAGAAGTACGGCGGAGAGCGCGTGCGCGCCGGGAACATCTTGGTCCGTCAATGCGGTACGAAGTTCCACCCGGGCCAAAACGTCGGTATCGGTCGCGACGACACGCTCTTTGCGCTCGTCGATGGAATCGTGAAATTCGGGACGGCTCGCCGCGTCTCGATCATTCCCACCGACGCCGCGTCCAACTGATCCTTCCGCACATCGGAGGGGTTCCCATGTTCAAAGGCACGAGATCGCCCGAGGGCATCTCGTGCTTTTGCGTTGGGACGACGAGGATCCGAGTATTCGCCCATGTTCAAGGACTACGCTGTCATCTATGTTCGTGCCGGCCACGGCGGGAACGGGTGTTGTTCCTTCCGTCGTGAGAAGTTCGTGCCCAAGGGAGGTCCGGACGGGGGCGACGGAGGACGGGGAGGCGCGGTCTACCTCGAAGCCAGCGAGCATGAGAACACGCTGCTTTCTCTCGTCCGCAATCCGCACGTCCGCGCGGAAAACGGCCAGGATGGGAGGGGGGCGAACTGCCAAGGGCGGCAAGGGAAGGACGTCGTCGTGCCCGTTCCTCCGGGGACCTTGGTCTACGAGAAATCCACCCACATTCTGCTCCGAGATCTCAAGGAACCGGGCGACCGGGTTTGCGTGGCTCGAGGCGGCTATGGCGGATGGGGGAATCTCCACTTCGCCCACGCCACCAATCAGGCACCTCGTCAGGCCAATGACGGAGCGCCGGGTGAAGAACGCACACTCGAACTCGAGTTGAAGCTCATCGCCGACGTGGGGCTCGTGGGTCTGCCCAACGCAGGCAAGTCCACGCTCGTTCGTTCCGTGTCCGCGGCGCATCCGAGGGTGGCGGACTACCCCTTCACCACCCTTCAGCCCCACCCCGGCGTCGTCGAACTCAGCGGAGACCGTCGATTCGTGATGGTCGATGTGCCCGGACTCATCGAAGGCGCCGCGGAGGGCCACGGTCTCGGGCACCGCTTTCTCAAGCACCTCGAGCGGACGCGGGTGGTGGTCCATCTCGTGGATATGGCTCCCATCGATGGATCGGACCCTCTCGAGAATCTCCGTGTGATCGACGAGGAATTGGCCCGATATTCGCCGGCCCTCGCGGAAAAACCTCGGTTGACCGTGTTCAGCAAGTGCGACCTCGTGCCTGAGCCCAAGGCCACAGCGATCTCTCTTGCCGGGGACGCCGGTTTGCCGCCCCGGTGGATCAGCGCCGCGACGGGCGTCGGCGTCCAGGACCTCCTGGCGGAATGCTGGAAGCTGCTCCACCCCGAGGATTCCTGACCCCATCCGGTCGGCCAAGGTCGGTGCCTCGCGGGCGCGGCGCGGGGCTTGCCGGCTGAATCAAGATGCAGCGAATATCAGCCGATGAGAGGAGAGGAGCCTCTTTCCGTCCTCTGGAGTCCTCTGATGTTCGATTTGGAAAAGATCCTCGAGATGGCCGTGGCGGCCGACGCGTCCGACTTGATCCTCAAGACCGGTAGCCAGCCGGCCATCAAGGTCGGAGGTCGGGTCCTTTTTCTCAGTGAGGAGAAGATCCGGCCCGAGGAGGGCTGGACGCTCGCCGAGCATGTGGCGACCAAGGAGATCTTCGCTAGATTCGAGGAGAAAGGCGAAGCCGACTTCTCGTTCGAGGCCGAAAACCTAGGGCGTTTCCGAGGCAATCTGTTTCGCCAGGGTGGCGAGGTCGGTCTCGTTCTCCGGCAGATCAAAAGCGTCATTCCGAGCTTCATGGACCTGAATCTCCCGGTGCGTCAATTCAACTACTTCGCGGGCTTGGATCGTGGGATCATTTTCGTGACGGGAGTGACGGGAAGCGGGAAGTCGACCACCCTCGCCGCGATCGTCGACGCCGTGAACAACACCCGGAACAAGCACGTCATCACCCTCGAAGATCCGGTCGAATACACGTTCGAGGACAACCTGTCGATCATCAATCAGCGTGAGATCGGAGTGGATACCTCCTCGTTCGCGACGGGGCTCCGTGCGGCCATGCGCGAGGCTCCGGACGTCATCATGGTGGGCGAGATCCGAGATCAGGAGACGATGTCAGCGGCCATCTCCGCCGCCGAGACCGGGCACTTGGTTCTCACCACGTTGCACACCGTCAACGCCATCCAAACCGTGGAGCGGATTCAGACCTTCTTCCCCCCTCATCAGCACGATCTCGTCAGGCTTCAGCTCTCGACCGTTCTCGTGGGCGTGGCGTCGCAGCGGCTCTTACCCTGTCTCAAGACCTCCGGGATGGTGCCGGCCGTCGAGTTGCTCATGGCGACGCCCCGAGTGAAGGAATTGGTTTTCGAAGGCAAGACGCTGGATCTGGACAAGGCTCTTCAGGAGGGGCAGGACTATTACGGAACCCAGACCTTCAACATGAGCCTGAAGGGGCTCTACGAGGACGGGCAGATCTCCCTCGAGGATGCCTTGGCCGCTTCCGACAACCCGGACGACCTGAAGTTGCAACTTCGCGGCATCCAGACCGGGATCAGCGCCAGTCGCCTCCAGGTCTGATTCGGGCAAGCCGCCCGGAATCGCCGATGCGGGTTTTTTCCGGAAGATGTGGCCAACCTTCACGTCTGGGAGGGGTGGATCCGTCGTGACGCTTCCTCCGGAGAACGCGATGGTGGTGTGTTTTCGGCCAGGGCCGACATTTCCTCTTGGCGCACCGTGGGTTAGAATTCTGCAGGACCGAGGGAACGACCGAAGCGGACGAACAGGATGAAGCTCAGTACACAACGACTTCTCGTCTGGATAGCCAACTTCGCGCTTTTGGCGGGGCTGGGCGTGTTCGTCTGGCTCATGTACCAAAACAGCGGCCCCGCTCGCCGTGGCGAAAAGAAAAAGGTCTTTCGCCAGCTGAACCAGCGATTGAATGACGAGACGCGACCGAAGAAGGGAGACCGGGAGGGACCGAGACCGGCCGCGCTGTTGAAGACGGTCTTCGACACGAACTTCCACTACGAAGGCTACATCCCACCCAAAAAGCCCGTCAAGACCACGACGGACCCACGCGAGGAGACCTCGCCCAAACTCGACACCCTCATCGACGTCGCGATGTTGCTTGCACCGTCATCCGGAGGCGTGGGAAGCGACGATGTGGTGGGGGCTCTCGTCAAGATCAAGAGCAAGCCCACGACCAAGAACCTCTTCTGGTACGGCATCGGCGACGTGATCGGTATCACGAAGAACGATGATCGCGACGACGAGGACCCCGTGATGAAAAAGTGGAAGGGCGCCCGCGTCGTCGACGTGAAGCCGGAGGGGATCGTTTGCGAATGGGCGGACCAAGGCCGGGTCGAAATCCGCATTCCGATCATGGAGGAACCCGAGGGCCTCGAAATGACCATGTCGGACGGCACGGTCAAGGGGCGGCTCGGTGTGAAGGGTTCCGGGCGTCCCGAGGGACCGGCCGCTCTCGACGGAGACGTCGGCGACGCATCGGGTCCGATCTTCAAGAAGGTGCGGGAGCAGCGCAATCTCACGATGGTCCAGCTGACTCCGGGAGGCTTGAGTACCATCAACGCGGAGGGGGATCGTCTCCTCGACAGCGTCAAGTTCGAGAAGGTCGACGGCCCCAAAGGGAAGAAGGCACTCAAGGTCTCCAATATCCCGGCCCGGCTGCATGGGGCCGGTCTCATGGATGGCGACGTCGTGATTCGGGTCGATTCCCAGTCCGTGGATTCGAAGGAAGCCCTGGTGAATTACGTGAAACGGACCTATCGCAGCAAGTCGAATTACGCGGTGACCGTCCTTCGTAACGGGCAGACCCGAATCATCCGTGTTTCGGTTCCTCGCAATGCCCGGGGTCTGCGCACGCCCAACGTTCGATTCGGCTCCGGCAGACGCTGACGCGAGCCTTATCCGATGTCGTTTCTGCTGGGCCTCGATGTCGGCAACACGCGAATCAAGGCCTATCGTCTGCCCGAACACGGATGGTCGGGGACTCCGAGCCCGGATTGGACTGCCGACGCGGCTTCCTTCGCCCTGCCGATCTCAGGCACGTCGTCACTGCCCGATCGCCTTGACGGCCGCTGGGGTTGGCCGCCCGAACGCGTGCACGTGGTCAGCGTGAGGCCGGATGTCGCCGCTCGACTGAAAGATCTCTTCGACGCGGAGGGCGTTGCTGCGAGGTTTTGGGACGCGTCCGACCTCCCCATGAAGCACCCCTACGAGAATCCGCACTCTCTCGGTCCCGATCGCCTCTTGGCCGCGTTGGCGACCTCGTGGTTGTATCCGGAGCGTGACGCCATCCTTATCGATGCCGGCACGGCCGTCACCATGGATTGGATCGATGATCAGGGGCGTTTTCGCGGCGGCGCCATTCTTCCCGGGCGGGCGGTTCTTGCCGCGGCGCTGGCCGGCGCGGGTGCCATGCTGCCACGGGTGACCGGTCTGGCCGCGGCTGCGTATCCCGGAGAGGACACCGAGTCCTCCATGACGCTCGGGTTGCGGGGTGCCTTCGAAGGCGGCGTTTTGCGAGTTCTCGAGCTCGCTCGGTCGGTTACGCCGGACGCTCGGATCGTGATCACGGGCGGTGACTCCGATCACGTGGCTCGTGTGCTCGAGCACGAAGAATGCGCGGTGATTCCCGATCTCATGGGGTTGGGCTTGGCACTTTTGGAACACGAGGCGTGACGGCGCGGGCCCGACGCCTGACTCCGCCCGGCATCGCAGCCATCCAGGTCGTTCATCTGCGTGGCGATGGCGTGGAGGAATTCCTCGACGCCCATTTCGTTTCCGGGGGGCGACAGGTCGGGCACGACCTTCCCTTCGGGATTCTGAGAGATGGTGATGAGGCTCTGGACGAAGTCCTCATCGTCCGTGATGCGGGAGAGCATGGCCCCCAGGTGGAGTTGCATCTGCATGGGGGCCTCGCCGTGGAAAGGCGCCTGCGCCGGCTTCTCGAATCGAAGGGCATTCGGTGGGAGGAGGAGAAGGATGCGCCGGCCTTGGCGGGATTGACGGCGACGCCGCGTCACGACACCGCCATTCAAAGGGAGGTCGTGGAAGCTTTCCCTCGAGCGTTGGCAACTCAATCCTCGCTGTTTCTCGCCAGCATCCTTGGGGGGCGCTTGACCCGCACGATCGAAGGATTGATCGGGAGACTGAAGCACCGGACCCTGGCTTCCAGGATGGGTTACGTCGGTGTGACATCGACTCTCGAGTCCTTGTTGCAACGGGCTCCGTTCGGCTTGGGGTTGTTCAATCCTCCCCGTGTGGTTCTTCTTGGGCCCGTCAACTCGGGCAAGAGCACCCTGTTGAATCGCTTGACGGGGAGGGAAAGAGTGCTGGCGACTCCGGAGCCGGGGACCACGCGGGACGCCGTGGCCGTCGAAGTGGAGCTGGGCGGGTTTCCCTTCATCCTCGTGGATACGGCGGGGAAACGAGAGACCGAAGACCCCGTGGAACGTCTGGGGCTTGCCCGTGCGGCCAAGGAAGAGGAACGCTCGGATCTCGTCTTGCGATTCGAAACGCCGACGGCGGTACGGGAGCCCGCCGTCCTTTCTCCCCGGGCTCTGGCGGTGGTGAGTTTCGCCGATCGCCTGGACAACCGTGAACAGGCACGGCTGGAGACCATGGGCCGGACCGTCGTCTCGGGGACCACCGGAGAAGGCGTTGACAGCCTGATCGGCCGCATGATCCAGGCCACCTCTCATGGCTTGCCCGTGACCCGCGACGTCGTCGTCCCCTTCACCCGGCGTCAGGTCGGTTTACTCGAGGAAGCAGCCAGGAGCCTGCCCGAGGACCCCGATCGGGCGGTGGGAGCCCTCGAAGAGATCTTGTCAGACCCGGCTTGATGGAACATGGTGAAAGCCATGCGGCATCTCACCTCCATCCGGGACCTCTCGATCGAGGAGATCGAGGTCCTCTTCGTGATCGCCGACAAGATGTCTCGGTTTCTGCACCAGAGCCACGGCGTCTTGGCCGGCTATATCATGGGGAGCCTTTTCTTCGAGCCGAGCACGCGGACGCGACTCTCGTTCGAATCCGCGATGAACCGCCTCGGCGGACGTGTCTTGACCATGGCGGACGTGAAGTCGTCCTCCGTGGTCAAGGGGGAATCGCTCGCCGACAGCGTGAGGATCGTGGGATCGTACGCGGACATTCTCGTGTTACGCCATCCCCTCCAAGGGGCTGCCCGCGCGGCTTCGTTGTTCAGTCCGGTGCCCGTGATCAATGCGGGGGACGGAGGGCACGAGCATCCCACCCAGACCCTCTGCGATCTCTACACCCTTCGGCACGCCAAGGGGCGGATCGAAGGGTTGAGGGTCCTCCTCTATGGTGATCTCAAATATGGCCGCACGACGCATTCCCTCGCTCAAGCTCTCTGCCGTTTCGGGGCCGACGTTCTTTGCGTGGCGGAACCCGGTCTGGAGCTTCCCGATTCTGTCCGTCGTGCATGCACCGGCGTTGAAGGAGTCGCCGCCCTTGACGTGGACCTCTGCGGAGGCGACGTCTTCGGGACGGCCGCGGTGCGAGGGCTTTTGCTCACCGCCGATGGGAGTCGCTGGCCTCTCCGCGAAGGGGCTCTCGACGTCGAAGCGCTTACGGCCGATGCCCTCTACGTCACCCGCCTCCAGTCGGAGCGGCTGAGCCCAGCGGAGGAGAGCACTGAACGCCGTCTCAATCCGGTGGACCGGGCGTTCCTCGATCATTCGGGGTTCGGCGACGCGGTCGTTCTGCATCCCCTCCCGCGGGTCGACGAGATCGACCACGCCGTGGATCGCGACCCTCGCGGGTTCTATTTCAAGCAGGCTGCTTTGGGCGTACCGATTCGCATGGCTCTTGTTTCGTTCTTGCTCGGTCGCGAGATCATGAAGGCGGCACCGCCTCCCGACCCGCCGCTCTTGCCGCCCCTTCCGGGAGAACGCTGCTCCCAAAAGGATTGCATTGTCAACGTCGAGCGGGACGACTTGGAGTTTCAGGTCGTCGAGGACTCCGCGGGGGAGCGCGTCTGCGCTTTCTGCGATCATCCCCTGGCCGAGGGGGCATGAGGTTCGAAGCGACTCGGATTCGATCGGATTCGCACTTCTCTTGTATTTCGCCAAGGAACGACCACGAGGCGCTTCAGCGAGAATCGCCTCAAGTCCCTTTGTCGAGGATGGTTGGACACGCTCGAACTCGGTAGGGTGGATGGCACGGCATTCGCTGCCCAACGGAAAACAGGGCGAGAGCGTCTCGCCGCCGCGGTTGCTCTCAATCGAGGGTGGCGGCGGTTTACAGCCGTCCCGGGGAGACATAGAATCCCTCGGACCAAGAAGGAAACATCCGCGTCGGTCGGCACGGGAACATGGAGGATCCGTTCCCATGAATTCCCTTGAACGTCAGGGGACCACAGATCGCGGAAGCACGCAATCGGAGGTTGTGAATCGATGTCCCGAATGATTATTCCAGCACGCTGGACCCTTGCGGCCGGGTTCATTCTCGCCGTGGCCATCGTTCTGGCGGCCTGTGGGGGAGGGTCAGGGGGCGGCGCATCGTCGGGTTTTCCGTCGGTGGTGTCCACCTCCTTTCAAGGTTTCCCGGCGGCCCCGGGGGGAGGGCTTCCGCCCATCTTCCGTGACGAAGTCCTTCTGCTCACCGTCGATCGTGCCATCGACACGAACATCTTGGGCGGGCTCGTGACGGACAGCATGGGGCAGCCCCAGGTCTTCGTCGGTTTCTCCAGCACGAACTCGATGGGTGTGCCTTATCACGCCTTCGTCGATCAGGCTTCCGCTCAGCAGGCCTTCCAACTTCTCGACGACTCCCTCGGTGGGGCGGCGACGCCGTATCCAGGTATCCTCGGTATCTCTGCCGTCAACCCCAACGTGATCGTCTTCGATCCCAAGGTTCCCCTGTCGAATCCCTTTGGATTGAACCTCAGCCTGGG
>CAZLGG010000080.1:0-17804 GCA_964559135.1 uncultured Planctomycetia bacterium | reverse complement strand
TTCTCTCACGGAGCCACGAAGCCACGGAGAAGCAGGCGGGGAATCGTCGGGTGCTTGCCGGACGAATCTCCCTGCCTCTGTGTCTCCGTGAGATGTCCTTTCCCTCGCGTCGGGCCGCCTCGTCCCGCGAGCGCAGTCCACTTCGCCGTGGAAAATCTCGACATGAAACGACGCACCGCGCGGGACCTCATTTCCGTGGGAAGGGCGCTGGCCGGGCTGCCCCTTCGGCACGCTTGCCACCCACCCTCGCGCTCTCCGTGTCCGTGACGGCTCAGCGGCCGGCTGAAGCGCGGTCGCGCCACGTCGGAGAGGCCCGGGTTGGGGAGGTGGGGGGACTTCGGTAGGATTTGAACGATGGTTCAAATTCAAGCGGACGGGAGGGGCGTGAGGGCCCATGGCAAGCGCCGAGAGATTCTCGAGGCGGCATCGACGTGTTTTCGTGAGCGGGGATTCCACGCCACGGGCATGAGGGACGTGGCCGCGCGCGCGGGCATGACCGTGGGAAACCTCTACTACTACTTCCGCAACAAGGAAGATCTGCTGCGCTTCTGCCAGGAAGAAACCCTTCAGAGGCTGGACGCTCTGGCCCGCAGGTTGGACCGATCGGGAAGGCCCGTCGCGGAACGCTTGTTCCTCCTCATCCAGGGCCAGGTGGTCTGTCTCAACGAAGGCATCCCCGGTTCCCTGGCGCACCTGGAGCTTCCGGAAACCGCCGGTGCGGACGTGAATCGCTTGCGCACGCTGAGAGATCGCCACGAACGCCGACTTCGCAAACTCATCCGGAAGGGCATGGCCGAGGGTGGATTCCGCGAGGTCGATCCCAAGGTGGCGACCCTCGCCATCCTGGGGGCCGTGAACTGGACGGTCCGATGGTTCCGACCGGAAGGAGGCGCTTCCGCCCGAGAGATCGGGCGAGCCTTCGCAGAGCACCTCGTCCGCGGGCTGCTGCCGTCGGGGGCCCCCTTCGAGGCGCCGGACGACGATGAGATTCCCATCCATGGAGATGACGTTCATGAGTGACGCGACCCAGGTGATCCAGAGGTTGACGGTCAACGGAGAGCCGAGACGTGTGATGTTTCCCGGTCATCACACCCTTCTCGAGGTCCTGAGAGAAGAGTGCGGGCTGACGGGCACGAAGCATGGCTGCGAGTTGGGAGAGTGCGGCGCGTGCACGGTGCTCGTCGATGGAGCCCCCGTCCTTTCGTGCCTGGTGTTGGCGGCCGATCTCGAAGGCGCGGACATCCAAACCGTCGAGGGGATGGCCGAGGGGCAAAGGCTCCACCCGCTCCAGGAATCTTTCGCCGAGCTGGGCGCCGCTCAGTGCGGCTACTGCACCCCCGGCATGCTGCTCACCGCGAAAGCCTTGCTCGATGAGCACGCGCAGCCGACGGACCAGGATGTGGCGGAAGCTCTGGCGGGCAACCTCTGCCGCTGCACCGGATACGCCAAGATCGTCGAGGCGGTGCAATGGGCGGCGGCCAAGGTCCGCGGGGACGAGGACGGAGCACCGACGGCCGAGGCCGTCTTCGGGAAGGACATGCAGTCATGAGCGACTATTCCCTGGAAGGTCAGAGCCCCGGAGGCCGCAGGCAGCAGTTGAAGCTCATCGGCAAGGCCTACCGCCGGGTGGACGGCCCCGCGAAGGTCACCGGGCAGACCGTTTTCGCCGACGATTACGCGGCGCCTCGCATGGTGTTCATGAAGCTGAAGAGGTCTCACCTGCCTCACGCCCGCATCCTCCGGGTCGACGTCGAGAAGGCCCTGGCGATGCCCCACGTCGTGGGCGTCCTCACGGGCAAGGACATGCCCGACACCTTCGGCATTCTCCCCGTTTCCCAGGACGAGCACGCGCTTTGCCCGGACATCGTCCGGTTCGTGGGCGACCCCGTCGCGGCCGTGGCCGCACTCACCGAGGACGCGGCGGAAGAGGCCATGCGCGCCATCGTCGTCGACTATGAACCTCTGCCCACCATCGGTTCCGTCCGGGAGGCCTTGGAGACGCCCGAACCGCGACTGCACGAGTACGGCGACGAAGGCAACGTACACAAGCGCATCACCATGGAATTCGGCGATGTGGAGGCCGCGCTTCGGGACGCCGACCTCATCCTCGAGGACGATTTTTTCTACGAAGGCAACACCCACTTGCCCATGGAACAACACGCCACCGTCGCGGTTCCCGAACCCGACGGGAAGGTGACCCTCTATTCGTCGACCCAGACGCCCCACTACTTGCACAAGGCCCTCACGAAAGTCCTTGGACTCAAGGCCTCGCACATTCGCGTCATCGCCGCGCCCAATGGCGGCGGATTCGGCGGCAAGTCGGACCCCTTCAACCACGAGATCTGCGCCGCCAAGATGGCCCTCGAACTCGGGCGCCCCGTGAAGATCACCCTCACCCGCGAAGAGGTGTTCTACTGCCATCGAGGACGCCATCCGGTCCAGATGCGCATGAAGACCGGTTTCACGAAAGACGGCCGCCTCGTCGCCCAGCATCTGCAGACCGCTCTCGACGGGGGCGCCTACGGGAGTTACGGCGTGGCCAGCACCTACTACACGGGCGCCCTGCAGACCGTCACCTACAAGCTGCCCAAGTATCGCTTCGACTCCATCCGCTGCTTCACCAACAAGCCGCCCTGTGGACCCAAGCGAGGTCACGGGACGCCCCAGCCCCGCTTCGGTTGGGAGGTGCAGTTGGACAAGGCCGCCCACGAGCTCGGCATGGACCCGGCGGAGCTTCGCCTGAAGAACCTCGTCGAACCGGGCGACGTCACCGCCAACTGGTTGAAGGTGGGATCGATCGGCCTGCGCAAGTGCATCGAAGCCGTGGTCGAAGGGAGTGGATGGAAGGAGCGCTACGGCAAGTTGCCCATGGGACGAGGCCTCGGCCTCGCCTGTAGCTCCTACCTCACGGGGGCGGGCCTTCCCATCTACTGGAATCACATGCCTCACTCGGGGGCGCAACTGAAACTCGACCGCTCCGGCGGTGTGGCGCTCTTCTGCGGCGAGACCGAGATCGGCCAGGGGTCGGACACGGTCATCGCCGCCTGTGTGGCGGAGGTCTTGGGCATCGGACTGGACGACATCCGCCTGTGCGTGGCGGACACCGATCTCACGCCGGTGGACCTCGGCAGCTACTCGTCTCGGGTCACCATCATGGCGGGCAACGCGTCCATTCAGGCCGCCGAACGCGCCAAGGAACTCATCGCGGAGGCGGTGGCCATGCGCCTCGAGATTCCGAAGGGAAGGCTCGTGTTTGCCGACCACCGCGTCTTCGACGCCGAAAACCCGGAGACCGGCATGTCCTGGCAGGAAGCCGTCCAATGCGCGGAATCCCTCCATGGGACTCTGGGGGCGACGGGCTCCTACACGCCGCCCCGATCGCCAGGACGCTATCGCGGTGCGGGCGTCGGCCCCTCGCCCGCCTACTCCTACAGCGCTTGCGTCGTGGAGGTCGAGGTCGATCCCGACACGGGACTCATGCACCTCGAGCACGTCTGGATGGCCCACGATGTCGGCCAGTGCATCAATGCCGCCAGTGTGATGGGACAGATCGAGGGCTCGATCTACATGGGGCTCGCGGAGGCGGTGATGGAAGAATCTGCGTTCAAGCGGTTGCCCAAGAATCGCTCTGCCGCCCTCGTCCACAAGATTCCCTCCATGCTGGACTACAAGAGTCCCACCTTCCTCGACATGCCCAAGATGACGAGTTACGTCATCGAGGACCCGGATCCGAACGGCCCCTTCGGCGCCAAGGAAGTGGGGCAGGGACCTCTGCTGCCCATGCCGCCCGCCATCGCCAACGCCGTGTTCGATGCCGTGGGCGTGCGGGTGGATCAGGTGCCCATCCATCCTCACATGATTCTCGACGCCCTCGCCGCGGGGGCGAAGGGACGTGCGCCTCGCTTCGGGCCGAGCGCGTTCCCCACCTTCGATTTCGGCACGCCTTTGAAGGTGCCCACACCCCACGAGGGGGGAGACGGCAAGGCCACGAACCCGGAGGAAGCCGGAATCAGGAAGGACCAGGGCACGATGCCCGAGACCTCGAACACGGGAGGACCCCGCCGATGATGCGACTGCCCTCATTCCGCCTTCTGACGCCTCGTTCCCTGGACGACGTCACGGCGGCGCTCGCCGATGATCCAGGCACCACGCGCCTCGTCGCGGGGGGGACTGACCTCTTGCCGAACATGAAGCGTCGCCATCAATCCGCCGAGACTCTGGTGAGTCTGCGACGGGTCGAGGCGCTCCGAGGCATCCACGGGGACGGGACATCCGAGGTTCGCATCGGCGCGGCAACGACCCTCGCCGAGATCTGCCGCAGCGACGTCGTGAAGTCCGCCTACCCAGGGCTCCACGAGGCGGTGTCCTCCATTGCTTCGCCCTTGCTTCGCAACATGGGCACTCTCGGCGGCAACCTCTGCCTGGACACCCGTTGCTCTTACTACAACCAAACCGAGGAATGGCGGCAGGCCATCGGATACTGCATGAAGGAGTGCGGCGACGTCTGCTGGGTGGCGCCGGGCTCCTCCCGCTGCTGGGCGGCCTCCTCCACCGACGCCGCACCCCTTCTCGTCGCCATGGGCGCCCGCGTGAAGCTGGACTCCGTTCGAGGTCCACGGGTCATCCCCCTGGAAGACCTCTACGCCGACGACGGCATCGCCTACCTCACCAAGGAGCGGGACGAGATCCTCTCGGAGATCCTTCTTCCGCCGGCGGGCAAGACGAAGACCACCTATCTCAAGTTGCGTCGAAGAGGGTCCATCGACTTCCCTGTTCTGGGCGTTGGGGTCGCGCTGGATTTGGACGCCGCGGGCTGTGTGGAGGACGTCTCCATTCTCCTTGGGGCCGTGCGATCCCAACCCACGCGGGCGAGGGCCGCGGAAGACCGTCTACGGGGATGCACACCTGACGGCGCGGCGATCGAGGAGGCCGCCCGACTTGCCCGCAAACCTGCGGCCCCCCTCGAGAACACCGACTTCCTGGCTCGGTGGCGCGGCGCGATGGTGGAGAAGTTCGTGGGACGCGCGCTCTCCAGTTTGCTGAGCGACTGAGAAGCCGTCTCGCGACGGTGTCCGTCTCAGTCCGGGCGCCCGGGGATCTCGATGAGGGTGCAGCCTCTTCGTTTCTCGCCGGCGAGATCGAGAACGCGGGCCGAGGAGGGGAGGATGTCCATGAGTTCTCCGAGTCGCCCCGACTTGGCGAGGATCAGCAGCGGGTGACCGTCGTCGACGAGGGTTACGAGACGGTCCCGATTCAGCGAAATCGGTGTGCGATCGCGGCCCACGAACTTGTCGGACTCGTTCATGCCGAAGTGGGGAATGAACTCCGGCTGTCGCCCCAGCACATAAAAGCCCGCGGCGTGACACCGCAGGCCGTAACTGACGATCCGCTGGCCGGGTGGGAAGACGAGTTTCGTCTCCTCGCTCGCCCATCCGTCGAGGGATGCTCCGTGGGGATGCAGCGCCGCCGCCGCCGTGAGGATTCTGCGATAACTGGTGTTGCTTCCCAGGCGCTCCTCCGCGGACCCCGCGGCGTGAACGAAGAGCTGTAAGAAGACGACGGCGCAAACGAGTTGCGCCGCGAGATGCGCCCGAAGCCCGACGGCCCTTCTGAGGATCACGGCCGCTTCCACGACGGCGCCGACGGCGAGCATCGCGAGCCCGGCGCCGAAAAGCGGCCTCGCCGCTGCGTCGCCGTGCAGTTTCATTCCTGCGAGGGCCGCCGCCGCGACCAGGAACCAATTGAGGGCCACGAGGGGGCGCCATCGGCGCGCGACGCATCGGGGTCGGCTCATGAGGCTCATCACGAGCGGAACCACCAGGAGCGCCGCGGCCGGAATGAGGGGCACCATGTAGGTCGGCAGTTTCGACTGCGAAAGCGTGAACATCACAAACGGGAATGCCATCCAGCCGGCGAGATAGGCTTCTCTCGGCCGTCGGCGAAGTCTCCAGATTCGGGGAACCAGAGCCAGCAGGAGCGCCGTCCACGGCCAGACCTCGAAGGGGAGAACCGCCGCGAAGTACCAGAATGGTTTGTTGCGCTTGACGCCCTCCGTCACCCGCTGAACGAGTTCGTAGCCCAGCCAGTGCCCGATGAGGCCCGGGATCTCCTTCGCCATGAGCAGATACCAGGGAAGGGCCAGAATGAGGAAGAGCCCCCAACCCCCAAGGGATGCGACCACCCGGAGGGGGCGGCGTCGGCGTTCGAACACGGCCGCTCCCACGAGGCCGAGGAGCACGATGGCGACCGCGACCGGCCCCTTGGCAAGGAAGCCCACCGCGATGGCGAGGAAGAACTGAAGTCGGGCTCCTCGAGTTTCCGCGGACCGAAAGCGCCAGGCACCGTGCATGGCGCCCACGACGGACGCGGTGAGAATCATGTCGGTCGTTTGAACCCGGCCCATCAGGAAGAATCCGAGAGCCGACGCGAGGAGCCACGCGGCTGTCGGTGCGCCCCGCCCCCCGTACATGCGTCGCGCGAGGTCCGCGGTGAGAAGCATCGCCAGGATGGCGGCCAGAGCTCCGGGAAGCCTGGCCGCGGTTTCGTTCATTCCGAAAAGGCTGAGCGACGCCGCGATGGACCAGTAGGTCAGGGGAGGCTTGGCGACGTGGGGAACGCCGTGAAGGCGGGGGACGAGGAAGTCCCCGGAGACGAGCATCTCACGACCGATCTCGACGTATCGCCCTTCGTCCGGCTCGTTCAGCCCCCGATTCCCCAGCTGAAGAAGGAACGGGAGCGCGGCCAGAACGACGATGAGCAGCGAGACTCGGCGGCCGGGGGCACTCATGGGAAAGGATTAGCAAGGCTGGACGCAGGAAACGAATCCGCCCCCGAGTTCTTGCGACGACGGGGGCGGAGATCAGGTCTGCGCGATCCAGGGTGAGATCAAAAGACGACGCGTGATTGCAGGTAGAAGAGGATGGCCACGTCGTCGTCGTTGTCGATGAAAGCGCTGCCGATGGCGCCATTGCCGACGGGGGCGCCGTCGTCGGGGAAGAAGAGTCCCAACCCCATCCCCACCGTGGCTTGATCGTTGATTCTGTGCTCGGCGAAGAGGTCGATTTCGAAACCGATGTTGTCGGCGGAGTTGCCACTCACGGTGGTCACGTTTTCGTCGTGCCAGGCGTAGATTCCGGCGAGACCGAGGATCCAGTCGTGGCGCGGCCGGAAGGTGAAACCCGCCTGGATGGCCAGCACGTTGATCATCGGGATGATGTCGGTGAGACCCCAGCGAGCAATTCGTGCCGTGTGATCGTTCCAGTTGATCTGGGAGTGACGCTCCGGGAAGAGAGGCACATAGCCCGAGTCGTTGCCGTCAAAGCCTTCCGCGAAGAGGAACATGGCGTAGAGACGGAACAGACTGTCGTCGTTGAGCGTGAGTCCGACCGTGGCCTCGCCGCTGACCCCATCCACGTCAATGCTCGTTCCGGAAAGAGCGCCCGTTTCGTAGGCGATCTCGATATTATAGTCCAGTCCGTCCGCGACGCTCGGGAAGAGCCCTCCCATGCGCCCTCCGATGAGATGAGCATACATACGAAAGCCCGCGCCGAGGGGGTTCCCGAGGGTGCTCGTCGTCGTCCCCAGGTGACCATTCCAGTAGGCATAGTAGATCTCGAGTTCGTGGTTCTCGATGGTCTTCAGGGTGAAGTAGACGATGTAGGCCTCGTCATCGTCGAACGCCCCTCCTGCCGTGTTGTAGGGATGATTCGAAGGATTGAAACTGTTGGTCGTGGCCAGTTTCGTCCACACGAAAAAGAGGCGGAAGTTGTCGTCGTTCCACCAGAACATGGCCGCGTCGAAGGTCTCGCCTCCGAAGAAGTCGTTGTTGCCGAATTGGAATTCAGTGCCAAGCACGATCTCCTGCCGTCCCAATCGGGCGCCCACCTCTTTCCGGCCGAATATCCCGTCGAGAAGGATCCAGGCCTGATAGAGGTCGACTTCGTCCAAGTTGCCCGTGTTGTGGTTGGTCGATCCGTTGTCGAAAAGACCGTTCGAGATGAGTTCGAAATGGGTGGAGATGTTGTCGTCAAACTGGAAATCGAAGGCCAGGTTGAAGCGCGCATCGACGAACGTGCCGTCGTCGTCGCCCGTGCTACCGAAGCCGCGGCCGTCAGTCCAGCCCGCGCGCACCCTGGATTCGCCGCTGATCCGAATCGGATTCGCGACACTTTCGATGGATGTGCCCGCCACGAGGTCGCTCTCTGCGACGAGGGTGTTGATCCGGGACTCGAGGCTGCTCGTCGCCCGGGATTCTGACTGTGACAAGCGGCTTTCCAATCGGGCGTTTGCTCGCTCGAGTTCCAAGTTTTTTTGCTCGAGAGCGGCTTGCTTGACCTGGATGCTGTCCAGGTGCTTCCGCAATTCGTTCACCTGTCGCTGGAGTTGATGGATGTCCTGCCCCAAGGCAGCCTTGGAGCCGAGGCACGCGAGTGCCAGGGCCACCGTCAGGATCTGTCGTTTCATCGTGATTCCCTTCTCATGTCTCGAAACCGATAGTCTCCACTTCGAGTGAATGAGAAGGTCGGCTTGTGGGAAAAACGCCCGATTCGACTTCGGCGCTGGGTAAAAATGAACCGTCCCCGGGATCCTTCGACCTCGGGGGCGGGTTTCGGAGGCCTCGTGTCGTCCTGGGGATCAGAAGACCACGCGGGTTTGGAGGTAGAAGAGGACTGCGACGTCGTCCTCGTTGTCGATGAAAGCGCTGCCGATGGCGCCATTGCCGACGGGGGCGCCGTTGTCCGGGAAGAAGAGTCCGAGTCCCATGCCGATGGTCGCCTGATCACTGAGCTTGTGCTCGGCGAAGAGGTCGATCTCGAAACCAATGTTGTCGGCGGAGTTGCCACCCAGGGTCGTCACGTCTTCGTCGTGCCAGGCGTAAATTCCGGCGAGACCGAGAATCCAGTCGTCCTGTGGGCGGAATGTCAGGCCGGCCTGGAGCGCGAGCACGTTGATCATGGGGACGATGTCGGTGAGCCCCCATCGAGCGATCCGCGCCGTGTGGTCATCCCAATTGATCTGCGAGTGCCGTTCAGGGAAAAGAGGCACATAGCCCGAGTCGTTGCCGTCAAAGCCTTCCGCGAAGAGGAACATGGCGTACAGACGGAACAGATTGTCTTCGTTGAACGTGAGTCCGACGGTCGCTTCGGCGGTGAAACCCTTGACGTCGATGCTCGTTCCGGAGAGGTTGCCGGTCTCGTACGCCACCTCGAGGTTGTAGTCGAGACCTTCGGCCACATCCGGGAAAAGGCCGCCCAGGCGGGCTCCCAACAGATGGGCGTAGATGCGGAAACCAGCCCCCACGAAGTTGCCGAGCGTGCCCGTGGTCGTCCCCATGTGACCGTTCCAGTAGGCGTAGTAGAGGTCGAGCTCATGGTTCTTGATGGACTTGAGGGTGAAGTAGAGGACGTAGGCTTCATCATCGTCGAAGGCTGTTCCGGCGGTGTTGTAGGGGTGATTGGAAGCGTTGAAGCTGTTTGTCGTGCCGAGTTTCGCCCAAACGAAAATCAATCGGAAGTTCTCGTCGTTCCACCAGATCAAAGTGGAGTCGAAGGTCTCACCGCCGAAGAAGTCGTTGTTGCCGAATTGGAACTCGTTGCCGAGCACGATCTCCTGGCGACCGACGCGCGCGCCGATCTCCTTCCGATCGAAGATGTTGCTGAAGAGAATCCATCCCTGGTAGAGATCGACCTCGTCCAGGTTGCCCGTGTTGTGGTCGGTTTGGCCATTGTCGAAGAGTCCGTTGGCGATGAGTTCGAAGTGGGTCGTCACGTCCTCGCTGAACGTGAAGTCGAACGCCAGATCGAATCGAGCGTCCACGAACGTCCCGTCGTCGTCCAAGCTGTCGGCGGCTCCAGGGGCCCCCTCGAGCCCGGGTCCCAGGATGATCGCTCCGGACTTGTAGCCGAACGTTCTCCCGTCGGTCCAGCCCGCTCTCACCCGGGACTCGCCGCTGATCTTGATGGGATTGGCGATGCTCTCGACGGTGGTTCCGTCCACCAATTCGCTGTCGCCGATGAGGCGATTGATGCGGGTTTCCAACTCACCCGAGCCAGCCGATTCCGTCTCGTCGAGGCGTTCAGCGAGCCGAGTGTTGCTGGCCTCCAGTTCCCGGTTCCGGATCTCCAGGGCGGTTTGCCTCTGGTGAATATCCCGCAACTCCCTGCGGAGATTTTCCACTTCCTTTTGGAGTCGTTGGACGTCTTGGGCCTGGAGAGACAGCGGGGCAGTCAGAAAAAGTAGGAACAGAACGATCGTAACTCGTTTGAGATTCATGGTTTCCTTCTCACATCCATGGTACGGAACAACCGGAAGGAGCCGCAAATCCCGGGCCGGGCCGACATCAACCAGGGGGACGCTGGGCAACGAGCATCACCAAAGGTGAAACGTAGGGGAATTTCGAGACGACCCGACGGGGGACGAAACCCGTCCGGGCGACTTCCTCCTCGAGGGTCGCGAGGGGAAGAAACACCCGCCCGGATGGTCGGTCGGGGTGCCGCCTCTCCCGCCTGCGGCGGCGGCGATGGGCGAGGTTGCCTTCGGTCCAGGCGGAGACGAGAAGCCACTCGCGGCTGAGGCGCCCCAGGGCTTCCAGGACATCCATGCGGTCCTCGGTTTTCGGCAAGTGGTGAATGAGGCGGTTGGAGAACACGAGATCGAAGCTGCGTGCCGCCAAGTCCAGATCTTGAACCCGTCCCACGGATCGACTCGCTACTGGAGTGTTCGGGTGACGGCGCACCGCCTCGTCCAGCATGGACGCGGAGGCGTCCGCGACATGAAGTGCCTCCGTGTAGCGGTGGAGTACGGGCCAAAACCGCCCGGCGCCCGCGGGACAATCGAGGAGGCTCTCGACCCGTCCCACCCGACGAAGAGCCCGCTCCACCATGCGCATTTCGAAGGCGTCTGCAAGGACGCGCCCCAGGCCCGTGCCATGCTTCGCGGCGTAGCGAGCCGCATACTCCTCGTCCTGGTACTTGGTTTCGAATCCCGGTCCGGCTTTGGGGCGGCTCTCCTCACTCATGGACTCATCATAGGCGAGAGCGGGGGAGGAGTGCAGAGGACTTCCCGGTTTTGTCCGACGCCGCGGGCATCCTCGGGAGACGTGTCGGTCACTCGTCCTAAAATGAAGTGTTGAAGCTCGAGGTCGCATGTCATTCCGATTCGTTCACGCGGCGGATCTGCATCTGGATTCTCCGCTCGTTTCCCGCTCATCCACGACGGCGGCCCGTCTGAGGGAGGCGTTCGCCGTCGCTTTCTCGAGGTTGATCCAACTGTGCGTCGATGAGGACGTCCATGCCCTTCTGCTGGCCGGCGATACCCTCGACGGGCAAAGGCTCTCCATGGCGACGGAGGTGATGCTCCTGGAGGGGTTGGAGCGTCTTGCCCGACGGGGGACCACGGTTCTCATCGCCACCGGAAACCACGATCCGGGAGAATCGGAAGGGACGATGCACGCGCTCCCTTGGCCGGACGGTTGCCACCTCATACGGGATGAGAACGTCGTGCGCGTTTCCGTGACAGATCGGGCTGGGACGCTCCGCGGCACCGTGGACAGTGTGGGGTTCGCCTCGCGGCATGAGGACCGTTCCTTGGCGCTGGCGCTCGTGCCCCCGTCACCCCGATCGGTCCCGGCCGTGGCCATGGCCCATGCCCAAGTCGTGGAGAGTCGGGGCGCCGGCCAACACCTTCCCTACGCCCCCATTCACGTGGCGGATCTCGAGGTTCGCCCCTTCGACTACTGGGCGCTGGGTCATGTTCATCTTCGCCAGCAGGTCCTCGAGCGGCCCGCCGCCTGGTATCCCGGCAACCTTCAGGGGCGCCACTTCAAGGAAGAGGGGCCGAAGGGCGCTCTTCTCGTGGAAATCCCGGGGCCGGGACGTCCGCCGAGGGTCGCATTCCGTTCCCTGGCTCCCGTTCGTTTCGCGACTCTGGAAGTGGGTGGCCTGGGCGACGTGCGGGATCCGATGAGCCTCATCGAGAAGGTCGGGGCGCCGGTGCGGGCCCTCCTGGGGGAGGCTCGGGAGGACGAGGGGCTGTGCCTGCGCGTTCGATGGGCGGGCCCCTGTCCGTTGGCCCACCGCGTCGACGAGGAGGAATTGGCGGAGGAGATCCGCCGCCGATGGAATCTGATCGAGGTCACCTGCGACACCCACGCTCTTCATCCGGTCTTGGACATGGAGGCTCTGGCAAGGCGCGAGCCGCTCGTGGCCGCCGTGTGCGCCATCGTCCAGGAGCTTCGCGACGGCGTTCTCACACTCGACCGACTGGTGGGTGACGACGTGCCCTTCTCGGCCAACGCCCCCGATCTCCGAGAGATCCTGGAGGAGGCCTTGGACGGCATGGACGTGTCCATCGCCGCCGCCCTCCTGGAGAGCGAGGGTGACGTTTCGTGAGGGTCACGCGTCTCGTAGCGAGGCGATATGGCCGGTGGTGCGACCTCGATCTGGGGGGACTCGATCAGGCTGCACCCCTTGTGTTTCTCGGCGCGAACGAGGCGGGCAAGACCAGCCTGGCCGCCTTCGTGTTGGACATGCTGATGGGTTTCAGCGTGTCGACTCTGGAGCGCCACGTCTACGCGCCGTGGAGCGGTGGGACGTTGGAAGGCTCCCTCGAATTCGAGACACATGACGGGTGTCACGGTCGCGTGACCCGGAGCCTGGGGGCGCGCGCGGACGGGGACTGGGTCGATGGGGGGCAGGCCCACTCTCTCGGCAATGCCCCGCTCCCTACTTTGGCCGACTGGGATCGCCCCGCCTTCGAGGCTTTTCTCTGTTTGAACGCCGATGAGATGAGTCGGGTGGGGGAAGCCGGGGTCCGACGTCTCGAAACGTGCCTGCTGTTCGGCGGGGCGGGAAAGAAGAGATCGCCCAGGCATCAGGCCGATGCATGGGATGCGGAGGCCCGGCGCCTCTGGCGGAAAGACCGCCGAGGAAAACCTCTGGCCCGTCGAATCGAAAAGGAACTCCAGAGTGCCGAAAGCCTCATTCTCGATCTCACGGAGCGCCGTCGTGCCGCCGGCGAGATCCGCCGTCGGATGAGGCGCATCGAGGAAGAGGTGCGGGCTCTCGAGGAGGAACTCGAAATCCTGGACGAGCGCCGTCGGGAAAGTCTGGAGCGCCGCGCGGAGCTGCAGGCTTGGCTGC
The DNA here is from genome assembly GCA_964559135.1 of uncultured Planctomycetia bacterium. GTDB lineage: Bacteria > Planctomycetota > DRQF01 > DRQF01. The sequence continues at coordinate 4,665 of CAZLGG010000080.1, read as the reverse complement.
GCCTCCAGGAGGAAGATGGTTCTGCCCTGGCTCGGCTCGGAAGGGAACTGGCTCTCCGCGAGCAGGAGGTATCGCATCTGGCGGCGAAGTTGCCGCGCTCGGACATTCTGAAGCGATGGCGTGAAGTCCGCCCACGGCTCCGTCCGCGTCCCGACTGGAGTCGTCGTCTGAAGCGATGGCGTGATGAGGCGCGGGGCTGGGGAGAGCGGGTGGACAAGGGGGCCCATCTGTGGGGACTCGAGCTCGATGCGTGGCGAGCGCTTCTGGACGGTCTCACCGAGGAGGATCTTCGCCATGTTCGGCAGAGCGGACGATCGATCGAACATGTGTCTCTCATGGCCGCGCTCTTGGGAATCGTCTTCGGTGGAGGCCTGATGGCCGCGGGACATGGGGGCGAGGGCGCACTCGTGGCCGGGGCGCTTCTGACGTCGGCCTTGGCCCTTTTCCAATGGGGCCGGTCCGTCCGCTTTCGTCCTCTGGGCGGCCCACCCGCGACGCTTCGATTGAGGAGAGCTTCCGCCGCTTGGGGTTTTCTGGATGCGATGACCGTCTTTCGTCGGCGGGAACGGGATCTGTCCGCGGAGATACGGCGGCTCGAGGGGCGACGGCTTCGCGTGCGGGGGCTCCGGCGTTCCCTCGCACGTTCCCTGGGGCTCCCGTCGGAACGTCGTTGGAAGGATCTGGAACCGGTCATCGCGTCGATGGCGAGACGTCTGAATCGCCTTCAGGACGCTCGGCGCCGCATCGCGGACTTGCGACGAGGGCGAGCCGATTTGCGGGAACGCCTCCTCCGCAGGCGTCCTCATATTCGTTCCTTGCGTCGCTGGCTGGCCGAGGAGTCCGTGACGCGTCGCTGGCTGAGTCTTCGCGAGAAAAAGGACGAAAGGGAGATGGTGTTGCGGGCTTTGCGGGCCGAACTCGCCGGGATCGGTGACGACGGGGGGCTCGACGATCTGGAACGTCGACGCGCGCGTCTCACTGCGAGCCTCGAGGAAGTTCGACGCCGCTCCTTCCGCCTCCGGATGCAAGCCGCCGTATTGCGAGAAGCGTGCGATCGGGTCGCGGGGGATCGCAGCGCCCTCCTCATGGGGCGGACGGCCGAATGGGCGTCGGTCCTCACGGGGGGGCGCGTTGCCGGCGTCTTCGCGTTGAACGACGACGAAAGCGGTGGCGGGATGCGGTTGGCCGTCCAGGGATCGCACCCGGGTTCCATCCGCCCGGTCGCGACCCCTCTCAGTCGTGGGCTCGTGGAACAGATCTGGTTCGCTTGGCGCTTGGCCCATGCGGAGGAGCTGGATCCGAAGGGGGCGTGTCCTCTCGTCCTCGATGAGACGTTCGCCTGCTGGGACCCCCAGCGCGTCGCCCGCGCGGCCAAGCTCCTGGCGGAGATTTCCCGCACTCGCCAGGTCTTCCTCTTCACCTGTCGTCCCGCCGTCGCGGACACCTTCCGCCGCCACGGCCGCGCCCGGATCATCCGTTTGGATCATCGTCGCATCGTGGATGAGGCATGGGCCTACGAGAGCGAGGACGCCCCGGGAGTGTCGTGACAGGATTCAATGTTGATCCGGTCGGCAGTGGACGGGGCTTGGGCCCACCATCTCCGGCGTGAGCTTCCAGTCGAAGGTGAAGGCCTCGTCGGAGTCCTCGTATCGGAGCTGGACGCGATACGTGCCCGGCGGGACATCGCGGAATCGCAAGGGGGAAGGGCTTCGACCTCGTGACCCGTCCCAGTACGTCAAGCCGGGGGCGTCCGTTCGGTGGAACATGGAGAGGATATAGCGGGGATCGCCGGGAGGAGATCGCGGCGGCGGTGCGACCAGGACCGTGGCCCCGGGCACGAGCCCGTCGAGGACGATCTCTCGGCTGCTTGCATCCACGGTCACCTGCGTCCATTGCACGGAACCGTACTCGACCCGATAGCGACCGGCGCGGACGGCGATGGACCCACTTCGGCCCCGTGAAAACGTCAAGTCCATGAAATGAAGGGGGATTCGGTCGCGAGCGAGGGGCTCCAGGGTGACGGGACTCCGCGTGTCCCGGTCGGCATACATGTCGTCGGGGAGGACCAACCTCACAAGGGCCCAGTCCGGTCGACGTTGAAGCTCGATGCGTTGAACTTCGGGTTCTTCCAGGCTCAAGGGTGACATCAGAAGATCCCGGGTGGCCGGTTCGAACCCGGGGACATGGACCGTGATCTGGGCACGCAGCGCTTCGGGAGGCCCTCCCACCGTGTCGGAGAAGAGAAAGAATCGTCCCGATCGCGCCTCCTTGGAGAAGTCCGCCGTTTCGCTGCCGGTCATGGCCATGAATCCAGCGAAAAACCAGTGAAAGCGAGGGCTGAGGTCCTTGGCGATGTCGACCCGAACATCCAGGGATGTCGTGATGGCCTCCTCGGTCTTCGCATCGATGAGTTCGACGCGAACCCCGTAGAGTTCGGTCAACAGATACTCCAGGGGTGGGTCATCCACCTTGGTGTAGATCTCCGAAGCGTTGGGTTGGATGGTCGTTCCGCGCGGGAGATCGATCTTGAGCCTGTAGCCGGCGCCCGGCGGTAGGCCCTTCATCAGGAAATACCCCTCGGTGTCGGTCTTGGCCGATAGCTTCAGGACGGGTCTCTCGAAGCTGCTCCAAAGAGCGCTTTGTTCCGGGGACCAGTCGATGATGTGCGCGGTGACGACCATGCCCGGTCGGCTCGTTCCATCTCTGCGGGCGATGCGTCCTCGGATCGATCCCGTGGGGGCGAGGGCCACGTCGATGGGGGCATCCCCTCGTTCCGAGGCCACATCGGAGATCTTTGCTGAGAGAGGGACGTAGGCCGGGTGGTCGACACGGACCAAGGCGGGCGTGCCTGCCTCGAGTTCGACCCGGCACAGTCCTTCCTCGTCAGTGGTTCCCGTCCCCAGGCGATTCCCGGCCGCGTCTCGGATTTCGATCTGGGCGGATGAGACGGGTTCATCACCTTTCAGACTCCGGACGCGGACGCGTCGAGATGGCCTCGGGGAGGATGAACGGGTTTGCGTGGGTTCGAGGGGCGGGGCCGCGGGTCGCTCGACGTGGGTGCGCCTCGGGACTTCGAAGGTGTGGTCGGGGTCGTAGCGAGGAGCTGCGTTGCCGAGTTCTTCGCGGGACCGATCGTCAGTGGGAAAAACGAGAGTCAGGAGAACTCCGAGCAGAGCCAGCAGAGTGATGATGAGGATGGATCGGCGTGGGGTCATGGGGATGTTCTCTCCGCAATACAGTCGGTAAGCAGGAAGGCTGATGAGAGGCCGATGGCGCCGGCGAGGGTGGGAGCCACCCAGGTCGGGGCGCCCCCCACGCAGGAACAGGGGGATTGGGGAGCGTGGAGGAAGAACTGGAAAACCACCAAGCCGGTGGAGTAAACCGCGAGCAGAATGTGGAAGAGAGCCGAACGTGTGCCCGACATGATGAGCAAGGCCAGCCCCACCTCGGCAGAAAGGGCGGCGAGGCCCCGTCCGTCGAGACGGGGGCCCGTCGCCTTGAGGAAGATCGCCAGACCCAAGGACGCGAGGAGGAGGATGCGAAATGTGCGTCGCATGGGGTGAGGGGTCTCCCTCGGCGCATCGCCCTCCGGGTACGATCCGGGACGCATCATTGGACCGGCTGACAGGCGCATCGGGCCCAGTCTCCAGTCTGTCCGCCGGGCGTGGGAGCGGAACTCCAGTCGCAGACTTCCGTATCGTCACAGGCTCCGAGACAGATCAATTTGTGCTCGAGGTGGTCCCCATGGAGGGCGGGCCGCGTGACGAGGAGACCTCGGCATCCGTCGCCGTTGGTTCCTGAAGGGCAGCTGCAGGTCCAGGCCACCGCCCAGCTGACGGGGGGCCGGGTGAAGGCCAGGTGACAGTTGCGGGACGTGGGGCAGGTTCCCGAGCAGGAGATCTGTCCCGTGAACATGGGGGAGGCGTCGAGACGACCCATGTACCGTGCGGAAAGCTGGCAAGGGGTGTTCGGGACGCGTTGCGATGCCCCCTGGACGAGGAGCGCCCCGCTGCAAAGGGCCAAGAGCACGGCGAGAGTATTGAGGAGGATTCTCATGATGGCTTCCTTCGTGGGCTCGGGACCGTGGTCGAGAGAAAGGAGTCTGGACTCCACCCCTATGACGTCACGGGTTGAGTCAAGGTGTGCAGCTTTTTTTGGGGGAGGGTCCGAATGAGGAAGGGGACTGAGGGGCGTCCCGTCGGGACCCGGGGGAGAGGGTTGGAAGCGATGGGGGGGCACAGGTGGGACGGCCACCGGACAAAGCCCGGTGCCGCTCTCCAGCCTTGAAACGCACCCCTGCCGGCGCCGGAACGTCTGGAGGACGAATCCGGCCCTCGTTGGCGCGGGTGTATCAGGCCCGGCGCCGGGGACCGAAGCGTGAGCATGCGGACGGGTGAGTGTCCGCTGGCCCGTGGCTTCAGCCCGTGATCGGCTGGGAAATCAGCAGTTCTCTTCGAAGATGGCCACGAGGCGGTTGGCGATCTCGATGGGCATGCGGCCCTCGATGTCGTGCCGCTGCATCATGGCGACGATTCGCCCGTCCTTGAGGAGGCCGATCTGGGGAGAGGTCGGAGGGTAGCCCACGAAGTACTCTCGAGCCCGCTGGGTCGCCTCCCGGTCCTGGCCCGCGAAAACCGTCACGAGCTTATCCGGCTTTTTGCCGTG
>CAZLGG010000079.1:0-18114 GCA_964559135.1 uncultured Planctomycetia bacterium | reverse complement strand
TCGAGCCGGAGCCCCGGTCGCCGCGGCTCTTCCTCCCAAGCACGGAACGCGCCCTGTCTGCGATGTCCCGGATGACTTTGATTGCGGCCTTGATGTCCCGGGCCGCACGGATGATCTCGAGAATCTCCTTGAGAGTCTCGAGATTGGAGAGAATCGACTCGATGGTCTCCGCATCCAGCCCGAGTTCGCCCATGATCGAGCCAAGAAACTCCCGAATCTCGTCCTCGTAGTGCTCGAGTGCGACCGCCCCGAATTCGACGATGGCGGCGATGAGGGCCCCCGGGGGCCCTCCAGAGAGGAATCCGGACCCGGCCGCCAAGGCCACCCGAACGATCGGGTTTTGGAGAATCTTCTGGACCGTGGGGCCGAGAACTCGGTTGATGCCGTTCGAGACCGCGGTTCGCACCGTACGGATGGCTTTGGCCGCTTTGTGAACGATGCTCTTGCCGACATTCAGAAGCTTGCTGAACCAACCCAGCCCAAAAGGATCGACGAAGATGAGGGGATTGCCGTCCGCGTACTGGTAGCGGTTCAAAGTCGAAAAGAAGAGGCCGGCTGGGTCGAGCTGTAAGAAGCGGCCGAGAGTCGGCGCGTAGGTGCGTGCGCGCATCTCGTAGAGGCCCGTTTCCGCATCGTACAGGCGACCGGTGAAGCCGAAGGGGTTCTCGAAGGCCGAGGTCGCCAAGACCTGACCCTGGGCGTCGTGAATCGTGGTCTCGCCGAATTCCGTGTAGTCGTACCGTTCGACGACGACCCCCTGGTCGTCCGCCAGCGCGATGATGGAGCCCAACTGGTCCGTCAACGCGAAGAAGAGCCCCTGGGAATTCTGAAGCCCCACCGTGTCGTCCAGACCGGCGCCGACAATGATCTCCGCCACCCACTGACCGGCGGCGTCGTAGACCTCGCAGATGGCGGCGCCGTCGTAGGCGTAACGTCGTGTGGTGGACGCACCCTGGGCGTCATAGACGGTCTTCGCGAGCCTTCGACCGAAGGGGCCGTAGGTATAGACGGCCACGAGGCCATTGGTCGCCTTGTCCCTCACCTCCACCAAGCGGTTCGCGAAGTCGTAAGCGAAAAGTCGGCTTCCGTCGTCCTTGAGATTGCCGTTGGCGTCGTAGACCAACGTATCGTTCCCGACCTGCTGGTAACGATTCTCCTTCTCCGTCCCGCTCACATAGTTGGTGGTGACAGGGGTCCCCTGGGTCGGGCTCCACGTGGTCGACTGACGGTTGCCTCGCGCGTCCAACTGATAGGAGAAAACGCCGTCTTGCGTCGTGGGGGATTGAGCAGCGTCGGCGCCACGGACCACCTGGGTGAGCTGGGAGCGTTCATTGTGCGCATACAGGTCGAAGGTGCCCTCGGGCTGCTTTCCCATGGAAAGAAGATTGCCGCGGGGATCGAAGTCGTACGTGCGGCCGGCAAGGACGTCTTGACCCTTCATGTAGCTCACCGCGGTCGGCCGCAGGAACGCATCGTAGGTCCAGTTGACATCGATGAAGTCGCCCAGCGTCGCATGGGTCATGCGCGCCGCTCCGAGGTAATCCAGGTCGAGGACCGCTGTCGGAGTCGTGCCGGGGATGGTGACCGTCTGAAGTCTCGAGAGACTGTCGTAGGTGAAGTCGAGAGTGCGGCCGGAAGGCGCAACCCTGCGGGTCCGGTTGTCGCTGAGATCGAAGGTGTTCGTGACGGTCCATCCGTCCGTGGTCTCTTGAATCCGCCGGCTCCCCATGTCGTAGCCGAACTGGACGGTGTGCCCGCCGCCGGCATCCGTCGTCCCGCCGGTGAGCCGACCCAGGGCATCCACGGTGAACGTTTCATGGGTGGCACCGAGGACACCGGCCGCGGGCTGGATGGTGCGATCGACCAGATAGTTCAGTGCGTCGTAGGTGTTGTTGATGATCGTACCGTTGCGATCCACGAACTGCACCACGTTGCCGTTGACGTCGTACTGAAACGATTCCTGGGCGCCGGTGGGGTAGTCCACCTGGGTCACGCGCCCGAGGGGGTCGCGATGAAGGGTGTAGCCCTCCCCCGCCGCGTCCGTCACACCCACGAGCCAACCCGCGGCGTCATAGCTGCGCATCTCGGAGGTGAAGTTGCCCTGGGAATCGGGGCGTTTCACCTCGACCAGGCGGCCCAAGCCGTCGAAGGTGTAGTCGGTAGGGTTGCCGTTGGCGTCGAATTCACGACGAACTCGGCCGAAGATATCCCGCTCGAAGGTGCGAAGACGTTCCGTGGGGCCCGTTCCCGTCAGATTGATGTCCCGGATGGATGAAACGAATCCCGCCGTGTCGTAATCGAGAACCTGTCGGCTCATGAGAACATCGGCGGCGCCCACGCGATCATAGATCTCCGTCGCGGTCAGGCGGGCTTGGTTGAAGAGATACCGAACGCTGTTCCCGAGGTCGTCGACGATGCGGGTGGAACGCCCCATCCCGTCCACTTCGAAAGTGGTGTGGGTGTTCGCGGGAGAACGGTACCCCACCAGCTTCCCCGTACGGTCCCAGGTCCACTCCTGGATGGACAGCAATTCTTGTCCCTGAATCACATCCACGACCTGCGCCTGCTGGACGACTCGTTTCAGCTCATCGAACTGGCGATATGTTCGTGTGAGAAGCTCGTCATCGGCGGGTTCCGAGGTTCCGTGGGAGTTCCACTCTTCGTCTTGGATGGCCTGACCGTTGGCGTCGTAGATCCGAAGGCGGTAGCGTCCGCCCGGCAGATCCGCGCGGACGAGTCTGCCGAAGCCGTCGTACTGAAGGGCGAGCTGCTCGCCGCGAGGCGTCGTCTCCACGGACAGTCGTGCGTCGGCATCGTAGTCGAGAAGCACGGTGACCTCTTCGGGCAAGCCCGCCGCCTGGCGAATCCGGTAGGGAAGCTGGCGCTCGTCCCGATCCCAACGTGTGGCGACACCGGCGCCGTCGATGGTCGCCGTATGGTTCCCGTTGCCGTCGTATTCGAAGAAGGTGTCCTCATAGACGCCCTCCGAGGTTTCGGCACGGCGCCGGGTGATGCGTCCCAGAAGATCACGTTCGAGAAGCGTCTCGATGACGGGGTTCGCGGCATCCAGCGTGCCGTCTACCATGCGATTCTCGACGAGCTGGCGAATGAGCCGACCGTTGGCATCGTATTCGAAGGTTTCGAGCGCTCCGTTCGGGCCCAGTTTCGTCGCCACCTGGTCGAAGGGCGTCCAACTGTAGGACGTCGTTCCTCCCCACGGTTCGATCTCCTGGATGATCCGGCCCAGCGCGTCGTGGACGAATTGGCGGGAGATGATCGCGTTGGCGTCGGGATGGAAACGCACCTCGACGAGGTTTCCCGTTTCTCCTCCCTGCGTCGCGTAGATGAAGTCGGTGACCCGTCCTTCGGCATCCACGTGTTGAGTCACGTTCCCCCATGCGTCGTAGGTGAAGGATTCCTCGACGGACTGCACCTGGGGCGTGGTCAGTTGAGGATGGTGGATCGTGAGAAGATTGCCGTTGGCGGGATCGTAGTCGTAAGTCGTGGTTCTCCCCATGGCATCGGTCTTGCTGCCGAGCAATCCGAAGGGGCCCGTGTAGGACCAGGTTTCCTCGAGATACGTTGACGCACCGAGCGAAGGATAGGCGCGGCGGGACGTGATCTGACCGTCCGTGTTCCATGTCTGCTCCACCACACGACCCGAGGGGTGAATGATGCGACTCACGAGCCCCTGGGCGTCGTACTCATAACGCGTCGTGTAAGACGCGGGCTCGCCGGCATGAAGACCCCGAGTCTGAATGATGTCCTCGGTTGCGAGGCCCGGCTGGGCGCCGAATCTCTGTATGACCGTGTTGCCCTCGAAATCCACGTAGGTGGTCTCGGGCTCTCCATTGGGCCCCGTTCCGTAGGAGAGCGTCGCGGTCTGTCCTCCCATGGTGTTGGAAGTAACGCGGTCGGACGTGTCATAGGTGAATGTCGTCACCGTCTGCGGCGTGCTGTCTTGAATCGCCAGCATGTTGTCCGCGAGCTTGGGGTCGGTACTCGTCGACCAGGTGAAAGCCGTCTGGATTCCGCCTGGTTCGTGAATCGCCAAGAGCCGGCCTTGGGCGTCATAGTCGAACGACCAGATGCGCCCCGCGTGATCGAGAATGCTGGCGATACGGCCGGACGAGAAGTACTGGAACTCGAGCCAGCGATCAGGAAGCGTGCCGAGAACGCGCCAGAGCCTCCCGCAACGATAGAGCAGGGTCTTCGTGTTTCCGACGGCGTCCCGGATTTCCACCAACCAACCGTCGACGTTGTAGGTGCGGGTCTCGCCACCCGGAAGGGTGCGGACATACTCTTTTCGGTCATTCTGAGTCTGCGCGGTGATCGTGCCTGTTCCAGGCTCTGCGCCGACGTAGACGCCGGGCACGCCCAAGGGATAGTGGAGCGGCTGAAAACCCTTCCCCACCGTGCCGATCTCCTGGGCGCCGACCTCGATCCTGTCGTCGAAGCTGTGCTGGAAGTTCAAGCCCAGCGGGCCGTCATACATCGACCGGCTGTTGTATTCGATGCGGAGTTGGAAGAGCGGACCGGCGTCGTCCAGGCGAACGAGCGTGCGAGAGTACATCGTGGCTCCGCTGTAACCGTCCACCGGATCACACATGGCACTCAAGGCATTCTGAAGTTGATCGAACCCCGAGGTATCCCGGTCAAACGTGACCTGAGGCGTCCCGTCGAGTCCGGGAAGGGCCGCCTGCTCGTAGATCGTCACGGGGCCATGGCTGGGCTCGCCGGGCGCCGGGGCCGGAGCAACACTGGTGACGAGAAGAACACCTTCCCCCGCAACACCACCACCATTCCCACCGTTCCCACCGTTCCCACCGTTCCCGCCGTTTCCGCCGTTTCCGCCGTTTCCGCCGTTTCCGCCGTTTCCGCTTCCTCCGCCGGAGGAAGATGCAGGGCAATTCGGTCACGTTCCGGGGCCCTTCTTGCCACCGCTCCCACTCCCACCCTGTCCCGGAGGCTCGGACCCTGGACCGAACGGCGCCGGCGGCTCGGTGGCGCAGATGAACTGCCCGAGAAGCACCGGGGTGTCCGGGTTCGTCGCCGCGTCGTAGACGAGCAAGGAATCGCTGTTGTCGGAATAGACGACCACGGAATCCGCGCCCGTGGTGAGGGAAAGCCCGCCCCAGCTCATTCGAAGAGTTCCCGACAACGTGGGGACACCCCCTGGGACGTCCACGATGAGAACCTGAGCTGTGGATCGGGGATCGTTCAAAGCGACATAGCAGCGCCCTTGGGTCCAGCTCGCATCCCCCGGCCCCTCCGCAGTCGAGAGGCTCCCCATCGGGGACAACGTCGCGGCCTGGAAGATGTGCACGCCCCCCGCTCCGGCCGATGGTGTCGACGACGTCACGGCCAGGAGTTGCCCCTCCTTTTCGACGCCGAGTTCGACGGCGTCAGCGGGTGCCGCGGCGGCGATCTCACCCCCCTGAGCCAGATCGATCCGCCAGATGCGAGCATTGGTGGCGTCCAGCAGATAGACGTTGCCGAGGGAGTCCATGTCCGCGGCGAAAACGTCGAAGGATGACGCCGACCGAACCGTCGCCACCTGGAGCGTGTCCGCGTCGAAGACGTGGATGTCGCCGGCCTGCCCCACCACCCACGCGGATTGCTGGAGGGTGTCGTTGAGAATGTCGACGGGGGTGGACGCACCGGAGGGGAGCCCCACCGTTGCGATGGCCGCGTGGCTGGTGCCATCGACGAGTTGCACCGTCATCGAAACGGCGTCGACCGTCACGATGCGGTGAACGCCCTGGTCCTCGGGAAGAACCACGCTCGCCGTCGCGGGCTGGGCGGGATCGATGGAGGCGGTTTGGCCCGAGTTCAGAAAAAGGGAGCCGGCGAGGAACGTTGCCGCCAGGGCGAAGAGCAGCCAGCGGCGGGGGTTTCCGTGAAGCATCGTCAGAGACGAATCAAGAGGCTTCTCCTGGCGTCCTGGCGTCCTGGCGTCCTGGCGTCCTGGCGTCCTGGCGTCCTGGAATGATCTCCCCTCATGGGTCCTCCTTTCCTCTTCTTTCTCAGGTCAGGCGCTGAAGCAAGAAGGTTACAGGTGCCGATGGCTTTGTGTCAAGGACAAAGCATGGGGCGAGGTGCAAACACACCACACGTGATGATCTATTCAGATGGAGACATAGCTCGTTTCCGCCTCGCGACACTCGCGTGAAGCATCGCGGTCCGCCCCATCCCTTGAACTCTTCGGGGCTCGGCCACCGTGACAACGTCCCGTCGGAAAGGTCGTAAGGTCCTCGTCAGCTCCTCGATAGGAGTGGGGACGGCATGAGAGACTCAAGAGACATTTGGCGACGCATCGGTCGCGGGCTCCCTTCGTACGAGAGATCCGAGAGGGCGAAAACGGACATCGCGAACACAATGGAACGCCCCGGCGTCCCGCTGGTTTCGCTTTCCAGGGTCCACCACGCCTACGAGATCGGCCGGCGCCGGGTCACGGCGGTGCATGATCTGGAACTCGAGGTCCATGCGGGGGAAGTCGTGGCCATCGTCGGCCCACAAGGGTCCGGCAAGAGCACCGCGCTCAACCTGGTGGCGGGCCTGGAAACACCTCTGCATGGCCGCGTGCTGCGAGGGGGTCGGCCCGTGCCGGCGGAGGAACTGCGACCTTTCGTGGCCCTCCTCCGACCGTTCATGGAACGTGAAATCTCGGCCATGGCCGCCTGTCTGTCGCCGGACGGGCGATGGCGGTTGGCCCTGGCCCGCAGCCTCCGGGCGGGCGCCCACGTGATCGCCTGCGAGCTGCCTCGCAACAAGTTCGCGGCCGGGTCGATCATGAACGCCATCCTGCTCCTCGCGAAGCGAGGCATGGGGGCGGTGGTGGCGACGGAGGATCGCGAGGTGGGACGCCTCGCCCACCGGCGCATTCACCTGAGGCCGATGCTCATTCGACCGCCAAGCGCTTGACCGTCTTGCGAATGAGTCGATCCACGAATCCGCCTTCCGGCTGGCCCGCCTCCTCGATGAGACGCACACGCCCCTTCTTGTCGATGACGATGACGCAGGGCACGCGACGCACCTTGTAGGCCCTGTGGTTCGTGAAGTCCTTCGTCAGGCCGAGAGAAACGGTGATGGGCTTCTTCAAGGAGTCGAAGAGCTCCTTTTGCTGCTGAATCACGGTGTCCGTGAGGCTCAATTCCTGCCGGATCACGAACTCGGGGTTCTCGCGGTAGCGCTGCAACCAACGGGTTTCCCAATCCAGGGTTCGCACACCCTTGGACGACTTGTAGGCCTTGGAGAGTCCCCAGACGGTGACGCCTTCCGCGTCCAGATCGCGCTCCATCTTCGACAGCCACTGAAGGGTGCGAGCGCTGGGGATGTTCTTCACCATGAAAAAGCAGAGAACGAGAACGCGGCCGCGCATCCGTTCGATGCTGGAGCCTGGCGGGCCGGCCCAGGCCTGAACACCGACGAGTTCGGGAGCGGGCTTGCCGAGGATCTCGAGTTGCTTGCCGATATAGAGCAGTTCGGGCGCATCCTTGGCGCTCGACTCCAGGGTCTTCAACAGGTCGCGGGCCTCGTCATACTTGAAGTCCCGCAGATAGGTCGTGAGAAGCTGCATCGAGGCATCGGGAGCCACGCGATGCTCGGCGAAGTGAGCGAGGATGTCCTGGTAGATGACCTCGGCCTCGGTGAAGTCCAGGGAGAGAACTTTCGTCGTCGCCAGTCCGAGCTTGGCGTAGGCCAGGTCCTTGTGCTTGGGAAAGGCGCTCTCGAAACGCCGGTACACCGCCTCGGCCTTGTCCAGCTGCATGGTGGCCCGATAGGAATCTCCGAGAAAGAGCATCGCCTTGTCGGCGTCGGCCCCCTTGGGCGCCGCCTTCAGGTAGGCCTCGAACTCCTTGGCGGCGTCCTCGGGGTTGAAGACCTCGAGATAGGCGCGCCCGAGATCGAAGTGCCCTTGAACGATGCCGGGTGTCCCCTTGTACTTCTCGATGAACGCCCTGGCCGCGTTCTCGTAGTTGATCATCTTGTCGCGGCGCTGCTCGTCGGTCATCTCGCCGTTCATCGCGGCGCGGAGTTTCGCGACGTTTTCGTAGGCCGCGCGAATCTCCGTGTCCTTGTCCTGAACACTCGAGGAGAACGTATCAAAAGAGAGCAGAGCGAAGACAAGAGGGAGGAGGGCCGCGAGCTTGAAAGCTCGGGATCCCGCGGTGGGCACAGAGGAAATCACGGTGCGCTCCTTTCACGAGCGGTCCATCAGCACGTCGACCGATGGATTATACGTCTCTCGTGAAGGATGTGGGGGGAATCCGGCGGAGGCAAGAATCAGCGCCGCCGGGGAGGGCGAGGACCGGGCGGACGAGGGCCGGGGCGACGGGGAGGGCGCACGGTCTTCATCAGTTTCTGGATTTCCTTCCATTTCCCGGGCTCGTTCCGAAACCAACGCTCCAGCGTGGCACGCACCGGCCCCCGGCCCGGGTGCCGAATGCGGTCCGCGATCCTCGGCGGCAAGCCCTCGAGAAGGGCCTCCAGGCGCCGCGCCGCCGCCTCGCGGACCTTGAACGCTTCGAGATCCAGATTCGGGAACCGGCGCGCCAGAAACTTCGAGCGTTCTTCCGACGTCATACCGAGAAAGGCCCGCCGCTCGTCCAGAGTCATCCGCTCCATGAGGAATCGCGGCAACCCCAGCAAGGGACGCCGACGAAAGACGACCCGCTCCAACTGGAATCCCAAAAAACGCATGTCCTCGGCGTCGAGGGACGACAGCTTGGCGACGAGTTGCGCTCCGAGGATTCCCTCCGTTCGCAACGCCTGCAGGCCGGCCCCCGATCGCAAGACCTCCACGAGTCGTCGGCGCTGGGCGGCCGAGAGCTTCCGCAGGGTGGCCTCTTCCTGCTTGTCGAGAAACCCGCGCAGGCGAAATCGTCGCACCACGGGATCACGCCAGAAGTCGGCCGGAGGCAAGGCTTCGAGACGTGCCCTCTCGGGAGGGGTGATGCGATCCCTCCAGACCGTCAAGAAGGTGGTTTTGTAGAGGCGGTGGGCCACCGCCGGCTTTTGACCCACCGGAGTCTCCCGCAAGGACTCGGCTTTCTCCTCGGAGACGACGCCCTCGCTCAGCGCCAACCGAAGGGCCCGATCCAACACCTGTTCGGCGCGCAGCGCGCGGATGCGGCGGCGGCGTTGCGCGGGCTCCATCTCTCGCAGCGCCTTGGCCTCTTCCTCCGAAAGCCCGGCCAGGAAATCCTCATCCTGGCGGCGGAGGAGAGCCTCCCAGACATCGAGGACCGCTTGAACGCGCTTGGCCGGAGGCAACCGCCGGAGGCGCTCGAGGTCCTCCTTCGTCGCTCTCGCGGACACTTCGTAGGCGATGCGGTCGAATCGGCGCAGAAGAATCTCCTGGCCCTCACGCGACGCGACCAGCTTGCGGAAGGCGCGGACGACCTCGTGGTGAAACGTGCGACGCTGCTCGGGGACATGGCGCGGGAGCCGTCCGGCGGGAGGGGGGCCGGGGGGCCTCCTCTGGCCGATGACCGGGATCGCGAAGACCGCGAAGAGAAGAATTGTCACACCGAGGGTTCGCATGTCAGCTTCCGAAAAAATCGTCTCCCACCGTTTCCGCTCCTTCGAGGTCGAGAGAGAGGATGTCCAACTCGTTGAGGCTCTCCAGTCGATCGATCACGTTCTCGATCACCTTGTCAGGGGCCGTCAGGCTCCGATCGGCTGCGCCGGGATCCGTGTCGCGCGCCCGGCGACTCGTCCCCCACCACAGGAGTAAACCCGCGGCGACCGCGCCGGTTCCGATCGCCACGCGGAGCCATGGCCTGGGGCGGAGGGAGACGCCGCGCGCCGTCGCGACGCAGCGTCCGACGAATTCGTCGGGCAAGACCCGCGGGGCGGCATCGACTTCGAGCAGATCCCAAAGCTCCGGATCGTCGCGCTTCAAGGCGCGGGGTTCATTCTTCTCGGTCATCGTCGTACCTCCGAAACCTCCTGACCTGCCGAAGCGTACAGTTCCAAGTCGCCGGCCAAGCGTTGCCGGAGAGATTCTCGCGCCCGATTCAACAGGGATTTCACGGCCGCCATGCTGAGACCCATGACGTCGCCGATCTCCGCCAAGCGAAGCCCCTCGTAACGGTGGAGGACCAAAGCCATCCTCTGTCGTCGCGGCAGATCTCTCACCGCCCTTCGGACGCGCTGTCTGAGCTCGGAATCCTCGAGGCCCCGCGTCGGGTCCTCGCCGGATGCCGCAAGCTCGAGCGGACCCAGCCCCGCCTCCTCTCCCGCCCGCTCGACGGAAACGTGACGGCGTTTGAGGGACCAACGGCGATGGTTCAGACATCGACGGGTGGCGATCGTGAAGAGCCAGGTTCGAAAACGCGCCGTCGGCTCGTAGCGCCCCGCCGCCCGGAAGACCTTCAAGAAGCAATCCTGCGCCACGTCCTCCGCGTACTGCCGGTCACCGACGTAGCGCAAGACGAAATCGAAGAGAGCCTGCGCATGTCGCTGGACGAGTTCGGCGAAGGCCAGCTCGTCCCCATCGCGGACCCTGAGCATGAGCTGTACGTCCGGATCGTCTGCGTAGCACCCCTTCATGACCCCCTATTGAACCCCGCGGGTCCGAAAAGGAGCCGGTCTTTTCGAAAAATGGGACCCGTCGCCGCTCTCCGACGCGCTCAAGGGGTGTCGCTGTCCAGGATGGAGAGGATGAGGAACAAACGGAAGGTGATGTCCGTAAACTTCTTATGCTTGCCCCGCCAGTTGTCCTCGAGCGGAAAGTAGGGGTAGTCCACCCGGTTGAAGGTTTTTTCGATGAAGGCGTCCCCCTGAACGACGCCCTCGTCGTCCTGCAGGGAAATCACCCACTCCAAAAGTTCCACGGCGCGGGGGACGGATTCGAGAACGCCGCAGCGAGCGAGGAGTTCGAGATCCTGAAGGAGCTGCCCCAAAAGCTTGCGCTCCTCGTAGTCCTTGCGTTCCAGGCGGCGAATCCCGAAGTCCTGATCCCGCTCGAAGAACTTGCCGCCGACGAAGACCCCCTCCTTCTCCGGGTTGGGGTGCTCGAACATGTACGACACGACGTTTTCGAGGACGGCGCGGGCGCGGGGGTCGTTCTTCAGCCCCTGGTGATGGGCGAAGACCATCATGAGGCAGCGATCCGGATAGACGGCATCCGGAGAGATCTTTTGAAACACCTCCACGTCAGGACCGTCGGGCGTCTCGATCTCGCGCTCGTACTCGCCGCAGTACATGGCCCCGGCCGGATCACCGGCGTAAAAGGCTTCGACCCGGGCGAGAAACGGTCCCGTGAGGTGACGAACGCCGGGGTCGTCGGACAGACCGCAGCGGCACAGGAGGGCCAGCGCCTTGGACGAGAGCCGCTTGCGAAGCCATTGCTCCACGGAGGCGTCCCCGCCGCAGTAGCCCTTCAACTCCATCAGGTCGATGCTCGGATCCTCGAACAACATCGCCTGCAAGAGCTGGATCGTCCGCCACATGATCGGATGGTCCCGATCCCAACCGTATTCCAGGAGTGCGTGGAATTGGACGGTCGTCCCAGGTCCTTTGCCCTTGATGTTGTTGACGGCCTCGAAGCCGTCGAGAGAGCGATGCCAGGTTCCGTCGTCGTTCTGGCCGGTCGAGATGGTGTGAGGCGGCTTGTACTTGTAGACCTCCTGTCGGACAGCCACCACATCCGGATCGTCTTCGGGGCGGCCGTGGATCTCGGTGAGGGTCCGATAGCGGATGGAAGGACACGCCTTCTCCTGCAACCAAGGAGTCGGGTCGCTCTTCAAACGCTCCAGCCATCGTCCCATCGCGTCACCTTCCTCGCCTGAACAAAGATCAGGGACTCTCGAAGGCACGACGCCAGGGCCAGACCAAGATCTGCGGGCGACCGACGTAACTCGAGCGATCGAGGGGACCCCAAAACCGACTGTCTCGGCTTTCCGGGCTGTTGTCCCCGAGTACGTAGAATTGACCGGGCCCGAGCGGGAGGGGCTCTTTCAGACCAGGGCCGTCGGCCGGCTGAGGAGTGTAGTGGATGTCCCGTTGGATGTCAAGCGCTCCAAGAATGACCGAAGCTCCTTCAGTCAAGCAGGTTAGATAGCATTCCACCGGGTCGGTCAGCCGTTGGCGCGCTGCGCCATTTTCTGTGTTTGGCAAAGTCTGAATCAGTCGTTCTTCGTGCCGATCCAAGATCTGAAGCCGCGAACGATCGTCGACGAGTATCCACCGAAAGCGGACGTCCGCAAGATCGCCGTCGTAGCGCCCCGCAAAGCCCGGTTCCTGCCTGATGTCCACACCGGTCGCATCCACCCGGAGGACCAGAACCTGCTGCACGGAACTCACGGTGCGCATCGCTTGAGTCCACCGGATCGACGTCCCCGGGGGCGCCTTGGCCAAAGAGAAGGTCAGGATCAGATCCCGCACGACGTGCTGTCCCCGCACCCATCTTCCGGACGACGCCAAATGGTCGTCGCGGAAGCTCTTCGCCGGAATCCTCAGCTCGGCGCGCCCGTCCTCGGGCTCGACGCCCAAGAACTTCCCGTCGTCGGAGATCCCCAATCGTCCGTGGACGGGTTTCAGGGCGAGTCGCCCCAAGGGGTCGTACCACCCTTCGCGATTCCGGATTCTTGCGAATTGGAGGTCGCCGAGGTTCCAAAGGGGGCACGCGGTGTCGAGGATTTGCTGCGGCGTCCGGGGCGGAATCCGGGAGTCGACCAAAAGGTCGCCGCCGCGAATGAGGACGGTCTGCCCCGCCTTCGCAACCACCCGCTTCAAGACCGTCTCACCGTCGGGGGCCCGAAAGATGCCGAGTTCGCCGACATCGGGCTCGCCCCACTTCCCCACGAGGACCCACTCGGACCCTCCTGTCGGGTTGACGCCGGGCCACATGCTCACGCCGCGGATCTCGTGCAGCTCGAAGAAGAACAGCCGGAGCACGAGAAGCCCCGTCACGAGCGCGCCCAGAATCCAATATCGTTTCCTCCGCTTCACGAGGCGGACTCTTGGGGTCGCACACGACGCCCCCGCAACCAGACGCCGCGCACGGCGGAAGGAGAGCCCTTCCATACCACCTGGTCGACGGCCGCGGCGCGCTCGAGGGGAAGTTCGAGAGCCACCGACGTCAGGTCGGCCCACTTGCCCACGGCGAGAGAGCCGCGAGATCCCTCCTCTTTCAGGCACCGCGCCGATCCCAGGGTCGCCATCGCAAGGGCCCTCTCGGCGGTCCACGGACCGACGCGGTGCGCCTGGGCGCGCTGGTTCCAGAGCAAAAGCCGCATCTCCTGGAAGAGATCGAGCCGGCCCGTGCTCCCCAGGCTGTCGGTGCCCAGCCCCACGACGAGACCCGCCTCGAGGGCCGCTTCGATGGGGGCCACCCCCGTGGCGAGACGCAGGTTCGAACTGGGGCAATGCACGAGCGAAGCGCCAGCGCGCCCCAGGAGCTCCAGATCGGTCGCCTCCAACTGGACACCGTGAACGAACACCCACGGGATGTCGAGGAGACCCAGGCTCTCCAGCACCTGGACCGGCCGACGATCGAGGAGGAACCGATCCGCTCCTTTTTCCACGAGCCAGGCGTGGAGGGGCCCGCGCCGGGGCCCGAACGCCTCGTGCTCCTCGGGGCTTTCCTCGAGATGCATGGTCAGGAGGAGGTCGTTCCTCTTGGCGAGACCGTGCAGCACCTCGAGGATCGCCGGCGGACAGGTGTAGAGGGCGTGAGGCGCCAGCCCGTAATCGATCCCGTCGGTCCCCGCGAGGGTCGCGAGATCCGCGTCCACCCGACGGACCACGCGCTCCGCTTCCTCCGTCAGGTCCTCCGCGGAGACCCCGAAGAATTCCCGAAAGAAGATCCCGGGGAGGCCCGCCTGGACCATGGCGTCACGCCCCATGAGGTCCAGGAAACTCTCGGCGGCGAATCCGACTCCGCCCTCGAGCAGAGCGGCCGCGGCGCGCGCCGCGTCCGCCGCCGCCTCGTCGCGGCCTTCTCCTCGCGACCACGTGGCGACACGGGGCTGCACTGCACCCTCCAGCCACCGCCAGAATTCGAGGTCGGGGCTCACGCCCTCGAGAAAGGACGCCCCCAGATGGACGTGAGCGTTCACGAACGCCGGAATGAGAGCCTGCCCCGAAAGCTCCACGACGGGGCCGCGATCCCGCGGGGGCGCGCCGGAGCCCAGATCCGCTATCCGTCCGTCCGCAACTGCAACCCAGCCCGGAGCGAGAGCAGGCGTCTCCACGGGAAGCACGGCTTCCGCGACCAAAACGTGAGCGTCGGGACGGTTCATCCTGCGTGATACCACACAACGAACGAAAGATAGATGAGCGACCCCGTCATGTCCACGAGCACGGTGATGAGAGGACCCGCGGCGATCGCCGGGTCGATCTGCAACCTGTGGAACAAAGTCGGGACACCCGCCCCGAGGGTCGACGCCACGAAGGACAGGCAAACGACAGAGGAAAACACGACGGCCGCCATACGGATGGGGTCGTCATCACGGAGGATCCACGCCAGACTGGCGGAGATCACAGCGCAGACACTTCCCACGATGAAGCCGACGCCGATCTCGTCGAGAATGACGCGAAACAGTCGGCTGCCGTCGATCTCCCCCGTGGCGAATCCGCGCACCATCGTGGCGGACGACTGGGTGGCGATGTTGCCGCAAAGGGACACGATGAGGGGCGTGAAGTAGGACGCCTTGGTGATGATGGCTTCCGGACCCGCGCCGAAGAGCTTCAACACGTTCGCGGTGCCGAATCCCCCCAGCAGAGAGAGCATGAGGAAGGGGAGGCGTTTTTTGACGCGCCCCATGATCGTGTCCTTCGTGGGCCGGACATCGACCGAACCGGCGATCCGGAAGACGTCCTCGCTCGCCTCCCGCTCACCCACCGTCAGGACGTCGTCCACCGTGATGATGCCCACCAGGTTGTGGAACTCGTCCACCACCGGCATGGAGGTGAGGTGGTAGGTCTCCATGATGCGGTAGACCTCTTCCGGATCGTCGTCGACGTCCACCGTGAGGACGTCGGTGGTCATGAAATCCTCGACACGATCGTTGTTGTCGGCGATCAGCAACTGACGGACGGAGAACACGCCGATGAGCTTGCCCGCGTCGGTGACGAAGATGTTGTTGATCGACTCGAAGTCCGCGTGGTCGCGGATGAGTTCCTTGACCTCGCCGACGGTGGTGGATTTGGAGACGGCCAGGAACTCGGCCGTCATCAGTCCTCCGGCGGTATCCGGAGAATACTGAGAGAGTTCGCGGATCTGTTCCGCGCGATGAGAATCGAGACCTTCGAGGAGCTCCTCGCGTTCGGCCTCGGGCCGCTCGTCCACGATGTCGACCACATCGTCGATGGCCATCTCGCGGAAGAACTCGGGGAGGCGCCCGCCGGTCTTGAGGTGGCGGACGAGGAGTTCCTGGGTCCGTTCGCCGGCCTCCTCGAGAACGGTCAGTTGCTGCGACTCCGCCAGGGAGTCGAAGATGCGCAGAATGTCCTTGTCGTCGAAGTCGTCGAGGACATCCGCCAACTCGATGGCACGGTCTCCGACGATCTCCGGAAGGCGGGCCAAGACGAGCGTCTCCGAACCCACGGCGCGCTCGAGTTCGGAGCGGATGGCTTCGATCAATCTGGCGCGATCACTCATGGCTCGTCCTCCGAGGGCCGTCTTCTCGCCCGCCCGTCTTTTGAACCTTGCCCCATGGTCAACGAAAGCCCACCGATCGCAAGCCCCGAGGGCCCGGCCTGCATTCTTTCGACGTTGGGGTTATGGTGGGGCCATGGACATCGAGGCAACAAGGGACCCGGGCATCCAGGAGAAACTGGCGGAACTCCGGGACGATTACCCCAACGACAACGAGGCCGGGCTCTACGCGGCCGTCGCGGATTTCTTCGAGCTGGAAGACGACATGGACCGGGTGATGGCCTGCCAGGAGCAGGCGGTGGCGCTCGCTCCCAACGACGCCGAACACGTCTTCCGGCTGGCGCGCAGCCTCCTCAAACGGGAGAAGTGGAAGGAAGGCGGCAAGATGCTGGAGCGCTGCAGCGATCTCGACGCGCTGAGTCTCGCCGGCCGCCACTGGTCCGTGAACAACATGTACTACCTGGCCTACGCTCTGTTCAACGTGGGGCGGTACAAGGAGGCGGCCGAGGCCTTCGCGGCGGCGCTCGAAATCATCGACATCTGGGGCGACGCACGCATTCTGAAGAACCTCCACCTCCATGCGGGCTGGGCCTGGCACGCCGAGAAGAACTTCGCCAAGGCCTCTCAGAGCTACCTGAAGGCTCTCGTGGCCCCGGGTCCCGGCGACTCCTGCGATGAAGACGTCATGGACCCGGACGAGGTCGAAGCGGCTCAGGCCATGAACGAGGAGATCGAGCCCTTCCTCCTCATGGCGCAGGAGGGCGAACCCCTCTCGGTGGAGGGCCTGGAGGCCCGTCCGGCCTTCCCCGGGTGACCGGGGCTCCATAAGATAGCGGCATGACCGACCCTCAAGGCGACGCCGACCTCATTCACGACTGGAATCGCGGTCCGGAGGAGTTCCGGCCGACACGCCCCATCCTCCTGGACGACGAAACGCTGCGCGACGGCCTGCAAAACCCGTCCGTGCGGACGCCGTCCCTCGACGAGAAGAAGAAACTCGTCCGCATGATGGATGGTTTGGGGATTCACACCGTCAACGTGGGTCTGCCGGGCGCTGGAGACATCCACTACCGGGACTGCCTGGAACTCAGTCGGATGATGCGGGATGAGGGCTTGGCGATCCGACCGAACGTCGCGTGCCGCACGCTCGTATCGGATGTCGAACCCGTTCGCCGCATCATGGACGAAGCCGAGGTCCCCGTCCTCGCCAACTGTTTCATCGGTTCCTCCCCCATCCGTCAGTACACGGAAGGATGGACGCTGGATGTCATCCTCGGACACGTCGAAAAATCTCTTACCTGGGCTCGCGATCACGAGGTCCCGTTCGCTCTCGTCACCGAGGACACGACCCGCTCCAAACCCGAGGACATCGCGCGCCTCTATCGCCTCGCCATCGATCTCGGCGCGGAGCGCATCGTCGTCTGCGACACCTGCGGTCACGCCACGCCGGAAGGAACGCGTCGGCTCATCGCGTTCGTCATGAACGTGGTGAAGGAATCCGGCCGCGAGGTGGGTGTCGACTGGCACGGGCACCGGGATCGCGGGCTGGGTGTCGCCAACTGCCTGGCCGCCATCGAGGCCGGAGCGGAGCAAGTTCACGGCGCAGCTCTTGGCATCGGTGAGCGCGCCGGCAATGCGGCCATGGATCTCGTCCTCGTCAACCTGAAGCTCTTGGGATGGATCTCCCAGGACCTGAGGCGGCTGGGGGAATACTGCAACACCGCGGCCGAGATCCTCGGCGTCGCGATCCCACCCAACTATCCCGTGTTCGGCCACGACGCTTTCCTCACCGGCACGGGCGTCCACGCGGCGGCCGTCATCAAGGCGCTGAAGAAGGGCGACGCCTGGTTGGCGGACCGGGTCTATTCGGGAGTTCCCGCGGGCGACTTCGGTCTCGAGCAGAGGATCGGCGTCGGGCCCATGTCGGGCCGTTCCAACGTCCTGTTTTGCCTGGAACGCTTGGGGCTCCCCACCGACGACGCCGACCTCGTGGAGAGGATCCTCGAGCACGCCAAGGCCTCCCCCCGCCTCCTCGACGACGCCGACCTCCGCGCCCTCGCGCGGCCCTGACCCCGACGGGCCTTCTTCCCCGAAGCGAGAAGAAGTTCAACGCGCCTGGGAAACCTCGAGCGCGAATCCCTAAATCGCCCCAGCCAACTGCGGGTCCGGTTCCGAGGTGGCGGCAAGATTCAACCCGTTTTGATACGGATTGACCCCAAGGGGCGACATACGCCTCAGCGCCGCGAGCGCTCCCGTGCGCACCTTGATGCGCGGATCGGTGAGCGCGCCCACAAGAACACCGATCAGGTTCCCGTGCCGACGACGAGCCGACCAGTGCTCCGCGAAAACAATGTCCTGCTCCTGTCCTCGAGAGAAGATCTTCCCGATCGCTTGGACGCCCCCCTCCTGATACGTGCGGTCCAATTCGGCGAAGATTTGCTGGAGCTCCCGATCCGCGTGGGGCGTGACCGAGACGGCCAACGTGACTTGTTGTGGGCGTGACA
>CAZLGG010000078.1:0-18174 GCA_964559135.1 uncultured Planctomycetia bacterium | reverse complement strand
GCGAGGCGCGAGGGATGGCATGCTTGCATGACAAGTCTCCTTGGCAAAAGTCAAAATTGACAATTCTTCAGGTAGCTCTTTCATGCCGAAAAGTCAAGGACTTTCTGAGGCATGGAGAGATTCTTTCTTAGAGATGTCTGGTGAGGATCGCGTTCGCCGTTGATCCGCCTCGGTGTGATGAAGAGATCGCTCGATACATCATGGGGTGCCCCAAGCGACGACACGGGATGGCCGACGGGCGGAGGGGCATTCTTCGTTGGCCGACTGGGCCCGTTGTGCTTGCTGGTTCCAGTCCGTCTGGCGTTGACCCCCGCCCTTCGATCGGGAGACGACCGGGCATCCCCGAGGTCCTGGTCGATCCTCCCTCCTTCTCCTGTGATTCATGGTCGCTCGCCGCCCACCCCGTCCGATTCCGGTTGGGATAGAGGTCGGTCGCGCCCCCACCGGAAGGAGATGTGAAGATGATCCGCAAAGCCTTCGCGTGCCTTTTCATTCTGGCCCTCGTGTCCGTTCCTCTCGCCGCCCAAGAGTTGTTGGGGCTCAATCCTCAGATGGGGACCCAAACCCAACTCCTCGGCATCGACCTCGCTGCGGGCGCAGTGGCCCAGTCCTTCGGCGTGGTGGGTGGATTCCCGGTCCGGGGCATGAACGCATTCGCGATCGAACCCTTCACGGGCACTCTCATCGGTTCCACGAACGCCGCCTGTGACGGAACGACGGGCGAGACGTGGACGATCGACAAGGCCACCGGCGCCGCGAGCGCGCCCTGTCTGGGGGCCTTGGGCGGCTTGGCTCCCGGCGAAGACGCACTCTTCCGCCTTTCCAACGCGCCCGCGGGTGTGGCCGCCGTCATGGTGCTGAGCACCATGGTGAATCCCACGCCCTTCCTCGGCGGTTTTCTGGCGCCCGTCCCCGCTATCGTGCCCGGTGTTTTCCTCACCGACGCCAACGGCAACGTGGACCTCACGTTCCTGGGCGGCGTCTTCCCGGGCGGGACGGCGCTCTCGTTGCAGTACGTCGTCTTCGACCCTACGGCCACCTTCCAGACTTCGCTTTCCAACGCCGTCGTCATCCTCTTCCGCTGAACCGACCGCAGCCCGGATTTGTCGATGAGGCGCGCCTTCGCTCAAGGGCGGCGGGGGGCGGCGAAGATGTGTTCGTCGAGGAGGGAGAGGATGACTTGCGGGGGAGAGGTGCGGAGTTCGGCGAGCAGTCGAGGGAGGCCGCCTTGGCCGAGGCGGCCACCGGCGTAACGGTCATCGACGGTGCGGCCTGTGAGAGCCTGGAGGAGGCGGGGGAAGAGCCGGTCGTGATACCAGGTGTATGAGTTGCCGAGGACGAGGATGTCCGCGCCCGGAGCGCTGAACGGAGGGGGTGTGGGCAATGCCGGTTCGGTATGCAGATACCGCCGGCCAACGAGGCCTTCAGGATCGAGACTGAGCAACTTGGCCAGGTTGCCGAACTCGGTGATCTCCTCGGCGGGGATGGCCTCGAAGCGCTTTCGCACCAGGTCTTCGTCGATGCCGAGAAGGGGTAGCAAACCCCGTCGGAGCACCTCGGCCACGCCGCGACGGGACAGATGGGTGTCCGCGGGCGGGAAGAGCCAGGGCTCGGGGTGACGGTTCGCGGCGTCGAGAAGCAGAGCCTCCACGTCCAGGGTCTCGACGTCGATGTCGCGGAGTAGGCGGAGGATGTCCTTGTAGACGCCGCGGCGTGCCGGGGTGAGCCGCATGCGGGGGAGGAACTCGGGCGCAATGCGCCACTTGGAGGGCATGACGAGGCAGATGTAGCGGGCGTGACCTAGGGTCGCCAGCCGTTGGCCGGCCTCGAGCAGTTCGACGAGTTTGTTTTTCTCCCTCTCCGTTCTCCCCGGATCGAGGTCGAGGAGGGCCCACTCGGCGAACAACCAGTTCTCTCGACCGGGCACGACGAAACCGGGCGTGCGATGGAACAGCGTGAGCGTCATCGCGTTCCAGGATCCGCGGGTGTCGAGGAGGACCTGGGACTTCTTCTCCACATAGTTATTGAAGCGTTCGCCGATCGTGCCCCTCCCCTCGCCGGGCTTGCGATGCCGTTCGATGCGCAGGAAGTCTCCGTAGACCCCGTGCGACGCGTCGTAGATCGGCACGCCGATGAGGAAGCCGAAGAAGGCCAGGGCGAGGAGAACGTGGAGTGATCGAAGTCGGGGCATGTCCTCAGAACCGATAGTAGATGAAAGGATTGAAGCCCATCTGCAGCATGTGCGCCACGCCGAAGATGAAGGCGATGAACACCAGCGCCGCCTTCATGGGTGTGATCTTCGCGGCAAGGGTTTGACTGTTGGGGGCAAACCAGGCGATGAGGAGTCCGAGGACGAGGACAAACAAGCCGAGACTCGGGTCCTTCGGCGTGCCCAGAAGGAAAGGCTTACCGTCATTCCAGGCGAGAAGGCTCCTTCCGAGAGTTCGCACCTGGCCGAGACTCCTCGCCTCGAAGAGCAACCAACCCAAGGTCACGATGAGAAACGTTGCCGCGCGTCGCGTGATCCTCGGCAGGAAAAACAGGGGGGAGCGCTTGCCGATCCAGCGTTCGAATCCCAGCCAAAGACCGTGCCACGCGCCCCACAGGACGTAGGTCCAGGCAGCCCCGTGCCACAGTCCTCCCAAGAGCATGGTGAGAAGCAGATTGCGCGCCGTTTTCAGCCCTCCGCCTCGGTTCCCTCCCAGCGGAATGTAGAGATAGTCCCTCAACCAACTGGACAAGGAGATGTGCCACCGCCGCCAGAAGTCCGTGATGCTCTCCGACTTGTACGGCGAGTTGAAGTTGACGGGGAAGGTGAACCCGAAGAGGAGGCCCAAGCCGATCGCCATGTCGGAGTAGCCGGAGAAGTCGAAATAGATCTGGAGGGTGTAACTTGTGAGGCCGGTCCAGGCATCCAGGAATCCGGCGTGCTCGCCCCCGAAGAGCGCGCGGGGAAAATAGGCCAGGTCGTTCGCGAGGAGCGTTTTCTTCACGAACCCCAACATGAAGAGAAAAAGCCCCTGGGTGATCTTGTCCCAGGAATGCTCGCGCTGGAAGAGCTGATCGGCGAGTTCCTTGAACCGCACGATGGGGCCGGCCACGAGCTGAGGGAAAAGCGCCACGTAGGTGAGGAACCCGTGGGCCTGGCGCCAGGGAAGTGGCTTCGCCTCACCGCGGTACACGTCGATGGTGTAGCTCATCGACTGAAAAGTGTAGAAGCTGATGCCGATGGGCAGGAGGATCTCGGGACGAATGGGGGAAAGGGCATCCATGCCCAGGGGCGTGAGCAACCCGTTCAGGCTCTCCACGAAGAAGTTGCGGTACTTGAACCACCCGAGGAGACCCAGGTTGCCGGCGAGGGAGACGAGGAGAAGGAGTTTTCTCCGCCGTCGGCCCGCGGATTCGGTCATCAGTCCGGCGCAGGTGAGATCGAGGACCGTGGAGAAGAGGATGAGCCCCAAGAACCGCCAATCGGGCCAGGCATAGAAGAGGTAGCTCGCCAGCAGCAGGACGACGAGGCGGAGGTTCTGGCGCCGCACCACGGCGTAGTAGACGAGCAGCACCGCCGGGAGAAAGAGGAAAAGGAATGAGTAGGAGGTGAAGACCACGGGGGGAGTATAGCCGGGGGCCGGGGCGTGTCGACGAGGCCATGGAGCTGATGGGTCGCATGGGGGCTTGGGGAGAGGAAGGCGGACGGGGACGTCCACAATCCAGGGGAGGGTGGCGTGTCGACGAGGGGGGTCAGGGCTCTTCGGAGCTCTTGACCACCGATGCGGCGACGCCGACGACGAGGATACCCAGGATGACGGCCAGGGAGACGACGATGGGGATCTCGTAGTGGTGAGCGAGCAGCATCTTCACGCCCACGAAGGAGAGGATGTAGATGAGGCTCGTCTTGAGATACCGGAACTTGTCGAGAACGCCGACGAGGGCGAAGAAGAGCGATCGGAGGCCCAGGATGGCGAAGACGTTGGACGTGAAGACCAGGAATGGATCTTTCGTCACGGAAAAGATCGCGGGAATGGAGTCGACCGCGAACAGCACGTCACTGCTCTCCACCACGACGAGGACCAAGAAGAGCGGCGTCACGGCCCGCTTGCCGTCCAGGCGAGTGAAGAACTTGTCGTCCTCGTAGCCCTTCGTGACCGGAAACAGGCGCCGCGCGAAACGGAAAAGCATGTTCTTCTCCGGATCGAAGTCGTCGTGGCGAGCAAGGAGCAGTTTCACGGCGGTGAAAAGCAGCAGCGCTCCGAAGACGTAGGTGATCCAGTCGAAGCGGAGGATGAGCGCGGCTCCCGCCCAGATCATGAGCCCGCGCATGACGAGGGCGCCCAGGACGCCCCAGACGAGGACGTTGTGCTGGAGTTTCGCGGGAACCTTGAAGTGGGTGAAGATGAGCGCGATGACGAAGATGTTGTCGAGGCTGAGCGACTTCTCGATGATGTAGCCCGTGAGGAATTCGAGCGTCGCTTCCTTCCCCTCGAGGAGGCGACCCGTCGTCTCTCCCACGCCCAGCCAGTCGTGCTGATACATGGGATAGATCAACGCCGCGAACAGAAGAGAGAGGGCGACCCAAATGCCTGTCCAGAGGAAGGCCTCCTTGGGACGCATCAATTCCGGCTTCTTGTGGAAGACCCCGAGGTCGAGGGCCAACATCAAAAGGATGAAGACCGTGAATCCGACCCAGAGCCAAGCGGTCATGAGCCCTGAGCCGACGGCGCCGAGTCGTAGTTGCTGCCCAAGTGGTCGCTGGCCACTTCGATGGCGTCGATCCGGAAATTTGTCGTTCCGCCGGGCAGTGTGACGGTCACGGCCTCACCCTGTTTCTTGTCCAACAGGGCTCGCCCGATGGGGGAGAGGTACGAGATGACCCGTTTTTTCATGTCGGCATCCCACGGCCCGAGGAGGACGTAGGCTTCCTTTTCATTTGTGTCCAAGTTGGTGAGTTGGACGCGACATCCGACGCCCACGTGGTCGCAGCCCACGGTCTCCGGGTCGATGACACGCGCCTTGGCGAGGGCCTGACTCATCTCCTCTTCGCGCCGCGTGAGGAGCGACTGCTTCTCGATGGCGGCGCTCCATTCCGCGTTCTCCGAGAGGTCGCCGTGTTCGGCGGCTTTCCCGATCTCGGCGGCGTTCAACGGGATTTCGTCGTTGACGAGTTTGTTGTACTCCCCCTGGAACCGGGCATAACCCTCGGCCGTGACCCACAGGACGCCTTCGTCCACCGGGGCTTGGTCGAGAATCTGGTTCGCCCGCTCCTGGTCTTGCGCCCGCCGCTTGGCCACGTCGGGGCGCGTCCGAAGGATGATCGCGACGAGGTTGTTCTGGACGTCCTCGGGCAGGCTGCGGCTTCCGCGGACCATGGAGTAGAAATTCATGGCCTCATCCAAAGTGCACTCCTCGAGGGTGCGACGGACGAGGGCGTTGGTCTTCGAGGTGAGGAACTTCTCGATCGTGCGGCATTCCTTGCGGTAGGCGAGGTCTTCCTTCTGCAGCTCCAGATTGGTGCAGTGGGCGTGCATGAGGAGGATCTTCTCGAAAAGGCTTGTGAGCTTGGGCTGGGGAAGGACGTCCGGAAGATTGCCCTTGAGGACGCTCTTGGCGACCCAGAGGAACGAACCGCGGTGCTCTCGGAAACGGTCGATGACGAGTTCCATGACCCGATTGAGTCGTTCCAACTCGCCGAGCTGCATGAGCTCCTTCGTGGCGACGTCGCAGACGTCCGCGGCGCCGACGAGGAAGGCCCGTTCGAGGAATTCCGGCCAGAACTCCGGGAAGCGTTTCTTGATCCGCTCGAGAATCGCTTTTCTGTCCGCGGCCACGGGGACCGTGGCGAGCGCGTCGAGGATCGCTCGGGGATCCGTGATGACCGAGTCGATCTTGAGTTCGTCCGGGATCTGGTACTCGTTCACGGTCTCGGCGACTCTCTCGAGCATCAACGCGAGACTGAGCATCGCGCCGGGATAGCGTTCCTTCTCTTCTGCGGCACTCTTCGCCAGCACGCCCGCCGCGACGACGAGCCCATGGCGATTCTCGGGCTGAGTCTCGGTGTCCTGGAAGAGTTCCCGCATGTATTTGATCTTCCGGGGAAGATTCGGCAACGAGCGCATGTTGGAGAGAATCGTGTCCTCGAACGCGAGGTCACGTTCAGTGACTTCGATCCGAGCGTTGACGCCGGTGCCCAGGCGCACGCGAGGGTCGCGCTTGAGCTGGGAACGCGCCTTCGACCACCAACGGGACCATTCCTTCGTGGGGACGATTCCGTCGGTGATGCGGTCTCTCAGGTCGCGGACCGTCGTCGGCCGATCACGTTCGACAACGACCATCTTCACGAGGGCGGCGCGTTCGGAGTCCGCCATCTCGATCAACTTCTCGATGCGGTCGTGCTTCATCGCCTTGAAGCCTTCCGGGTCGAGATGGCGTGTGATGCGGCAGGCGACCTCCATCTCGATCTCGTGGTTCTTCGCTTCGTCGAAGTCGATGACCACGGTGGCATCGTGGTAGTCGATGCTCTTCACGATCCCGACACCCCAGCCGGCGGGGTGCTGAACGTAGCAGCCGACTCGGAATCGGAGAAAGCTGTGGAGTCGGTTGGCGGCTTTCAAAAGCTCGGGATCGCTCTCGATTCGAGAATGGCGAATGAGGTCGTCCATTCCCTCGTGATCGGGGTACATGCGTCGAAAAATGTCGGTGAAGTGGCCGCGGAGCTTCTTGTCCCGCGGATTCAACTTCGCCATGCGACGCAAGACCTTGAACGCCTCCTCGTCTCGCCCTCCTGCTTCAACCAGGGCCGGTAGCAGTAGTTGGAGGTAATTGAAGGCCTTCTGGATGTGTCCTTGGGCTTCCAATGCGGTCACCGCATCCAAAAGGGCGGGGACGTCTTGAGCCCCCTCGGCGAGGGCTTCAGACCACGCCTCTTCGAATGCGGACAAGTCGTGTTTGGATGCCAGCTCCGAGAGCCGTTTCATCGATTCAGAGCGAGCCATCGGCGTGCCTCTCGATTCTCATGTGCGGGATTGGTGGGACCATTCATTCTAATGGGCTCCTTCTGAGTTTCCATGGCGAACCGCGGGAGCATCATAGAGCCTGTGAGTTCGGTATCGGCGGCCGCCGATTCTCTCGATCGTGTTGATCATGACGGCGTTGTCCTCGAGGACCCAGCCCAGTTCGCTGAAGGTCTTCCCGAGTTTCCGGGCGCCCTCGAAGGCGGCCAGATAGAGCACGGAGTCCAAGCCCTTCATGTGGAGATTGCGAACCACTCCCATGGCGATGAGGCGGATGCGTTCCACGCGCTTCAGGCCGAAGAGCAGACGGAGGATTCCGAGAGGGAAAAGGCGGCCTTTGAGCTTTTTCAGAATCACGTTGACGTCGGGGAGGACGAGGGAGAATCCCACCGGGCGTCCCTCGATCTCGACGAAATGGGCCAATTCGGGGACCAGGACGGGTTTCAGTTCCTTCGCCATGTGGCGGAATTCGGCGGGGGTCATCGGGACGAAGCCCCAGTTGTCGGTCCAGGCTTCGTTGTAGATGGATTCGATCCGGGCCACCTCCTGGTCGAAGTGTTTCGGATCGAATTCTCGGAGGCGGGCGCCTTCCCGTTTCTTGATGCGCTTCACGATGCGACCAATCCTTTCGGCCCCGAAGTCCATGACCGGGAGCGCGAAGGAGTACAGGTCCTTGGATTTCCTGAAGCCGGCGGCTTCGATCCGCGTGCCGTACCAGGGGGGATTCCACGGAGTCATGATCGTGGCGGGGTGTTCAAATCCATCGACGAGGCACCCGCACTCGTCGTTGAGGCTGAAACTCACCGGGCCTCTGATGGCCTCCAAGCCCCGCTCCGCGACCCAATCGCGGGCGGTATCCAAGAGGGCTCGGGCCACGTCCTCGTCGTCGATGAGGTCGAACCAACCGAAAAAGCCCAGCTTTTCCCCGTGGACTTCCTCGTGGAGATGATTACGGATGGCGGCGATGCGCCCTACGACTTCCCGCCCGCGACGGGCCACAAAGTACTCCGCTTCGCCATGCTCGAAGAAGGGGTTCTTGGAGCGGTCGAGCCGGTTGCGGACATCGAAAAGGAGGGGTGGAGGCCAACAGGGCTCGTCTTGGAGGAGGCGATAGGGAAGACGGATGAAGGTCTCGAGGTCTCGCCGCCCCACGACGGGAGACACGGTTATCGGTTCGCCGGAGGCGGTCACGCGACGGTCTTGAACCTCCTCATTGGTTGGCTGCCACTTTGAATCGACCGGCGAGTCTTTGGAACACGTCGAGTGCGAAGTCGAGATCCTCGTCGGTGTGGGCCGCCATGTAACTGGTGCGAATGAGCCCCCGCGGCGCCCCCGGGGGAACGACAGGGTTGACGAAGAGGCCGGCCTCGTAGAGGTTGCGCGCCACCTGGAAGGTCTCCAGCTCGCCGCCGATGTTGATCGGGATGATCGGTGTCGACGATCCCATGGTGTCGAAACCGAGCGTCGCCAAGCCGTCCATCATCTTGTCCACGTTCTTCCACAGTCGGGTCAAGATCTCGGGTTCCGTCTCGATGACGTCCAGGGCGGCCAGGGCCGAGGCCGCGTTGGGCGGCGAGACGCTGGCGCTGAACATGAGTGAACGAGCCAGATGTTTGACGTAGTGAATCACGTCCTCGTTGGCGACGACGAATCCTCCGATGGAGGCCAGCGACTTCGAGAAGGTCCCGGCGACGATGTCGACGCCGTTCTCCGGGCCCATCATGTCGAAGTGTTCGGTGGTCCCCTTGCCGTGGGCGCCCAGGACGCCCACGCCGTGGGCGTCATCCACCATCACTCGGGCGCCGTATTTCTTGGCGATCCTCACCACCTCCGGAAGGTTCGTGATGCGCCCCAGCATCGAGAAGACGCCGTCCACGACCACGAGCTTCCCGGCCTCCTTGGGGGCGTTGGCGAGCTTCGCTTCCAAATCGGCCATGTCGCCGTGGCGGAATCGCAAGACCTCGGCGTATGCCAACCGGCATCCATCCACGATGGAGGCATGATTCTCCTTGTCGCAGAAGA
The DNA here is from genome assembly GCA_964559135.1 of uncultured Planctomycetia bacterium. Taxonomy (GTDB): domain Bacteria; phylum Planctomycetota; family DRQF01; genus DRQF01. The sequence goes on along the minus strand of CAZLGG010000078.1, from coordinate 9,145 downwards.
TGATGTCGCCCTTGTTGCAGAGTGCAGAGATCACGCCCAGGTTGACCTGGAATCCGGTGGGGAAGGTCACGCACGAGGGATAGCCCATGAACCGGGCCAGCCGCTCCTCGAGTTCCTCATGGAGACTCAGCGTCCCGTTGAGGAAGCGCGAGCCCGTGCAACTCGACCCATACCGCCCCAGAGCCTCTCGCGCCGCTTCGAGGACGCGGGGATGATGTGTGAGTCCCAGATAGTTGTTGGAACCCACCATGACGAGTTCGCGACCGTTGACGGTGACGCGGGTGCACCCCGACTCCTGAATCTCGCGGAAGAACGGATACAACCCGGCGTTGATCAGCTTCTTCGCTCGATCGAAGCGTTGGCACTTGTCGAAGAGATCCAAGCCCGTACCTTCCTGACAAGCGTGCGAAAAATGAACACGGCATCCCCGGGATTCCGAGGATGCCGAAGCCGGGATCGTTCTATCCCAGCCGCCCGTTTATGTCAAATCTCGAGGAGGCATCCAATATGGAACTCAAATCGTTGTGAACCATGGGGTTGAGCATCCATGACGGGGGGGACGCCGGACGGCCGGTCCCGAACCGCCGCTCGTCTGTCCGGAACCCGCTTGCTCATCACGGGGGCTTCGGGCTTCATCGGGCGTCGCTTGGCTCTCGCGCTCGCTCGCGAGGGTCCCATGGAGGTGCGTCTGCTCCTGCGCAAGACATCGCGGCGGGAGGGTCTGGAAGAGGCTCCGTTTCGCGTGATCGAAGGGGATCTTCGGTCCCCGGCCTCCTTGGAAGCAGCCGCCGAGGGCGTCGACTACGTCTTTCATCTGGCGGGTCTGACGCGGGCGAAGGGGTTGGAGGAGTTCCTTCGCGTGAACGCGGAGGGAACTGAACTTTTGGCGCGCGCCGTCGCCGCGAGAGCGCCTGGACTGCGCCGATTCGTCCATATGAGCAGCTTGGCCGCGGTCGGACCCGCTCGCGACGGCGAGCCGCTCACCGAGGAGGCCCCCCCTGAGCCCGTCACCTGGTACGGGCGCTCGAAACTCGAAAGCGAGGTGGCTCTCCTCCGAGGGCTGGGCGATCGCCCCTGGACCATTCTCCGCCCCCCCGCGGTCTACGGTCCCGGCGAGCGCGACCTCTTCCAGTTCTTCAAGATGGTCCGTGGAAGGGTGGCGCCCCTGTTGGGGTTCCGCCGCACACGCCTCTCGTTGGTCTACGGGGACGACCTCGTGGATGTCGTTCTGCGGGCGGCCGTCGCACCCACGACGGTCGGTCGCCGCTACTTCGTCTGCCACCCCGAGATCGTCACGGACCTGGATTTCGTCCGAGCCGTCGAAGGGGCTCTCGCGCGGCGGGCCTGGAAGCCGCGGCTCCCTCTCGCCTTGGGGTGGACCCTCGGCGCATTTTCGAGTTTCTTCGTCAGTCCGCTTTGTAAACGGCCGCCTCTATTCACTTTACAGCGCATGTTGGACATCGCCCAGCCTGCATGGATCTGTGATGGATCGGCCCTGGCCGCCGATTTGGGCCCGATTTGCCCGACGGATATCGTCCACGGGACGGCCCTCGCGGCCTCTTGGTATCGGGAAGAGGGATGGCTTTGAGGCGACCGGTTCTCCTATCCCCCGCACCCCCGGAGTGGTAGCCTGAAGCCATGTCGTCCGATTCTCGCATCACAGCCTGCTTCGTGTTGCATCAAAGCGGAGAGGATCTGGCGCCGCTCCTCCACACTCTGGAACGACAAACGCGTCTTCCGGATCACCTGGTCGCCTGCGTGAACGGCCCGGATGGAGGCGTCCTCGAGCGCCTGCGCGCGTTGGGTGGAAGAGTGACCGTCCTGCACCGTCCGGAGAATCCAGGTTTCAGCACGGCGGTCAACGCTTGCCTGGACCACGTGAAGACTTCTCATGTGCTGCTGATCAATCCGGACGTCGAACTCGATCCGGACTATCTCGCACGCTGTCTCGAAGTCTTCGACGAGGAGGAGAACGTGGCGGGGGTGTCCGGACTCCTGCTCCGCCCGTCCGGGTGTGAAGGGATCGAGACCCTCGACACGGCGGGATTCGTCACCCAGCCCTGGATGCGCATCGTCGATCGCGGCTCGGGGGCCCAGGGGAGCGACATCTTCACCGAGCGTGAGAGTGTCGTCGGCGTCTGTGCCGCCGCCACCGTGTTTCGCATGGATTCGCTGCGGGAGGTGGCCGAGGATGGGCGAATCCTCGACGAAGACTTCTGGATGTACAAGGAGGATCAGGACCTCTGCATCCGGCTGAGGGAGATCGGGCAGCGCCTCATCCTCGAACCCGCCATCCGGGGTCGACATCGCAGAGGATGGGCCCCCGAGACTCAAAGGAAAGAAATCGGTCTGAAGCTTCGCCAGCATTCGCTGAAGAATCGATACCTCATCCTACTCAAGCACTGGCGGTTCCGTGAACACGTCTGGACTCTGCCGTTCCTCGTGGGCTTCGAGGCCTTCCTTTTCGCGGCTCTGGCGCTCAGGGAGCCGAAGACCATGAAAGGATACTTCCTGGCTCTGAAGCTGGTTCCGCGTATGCTCGAGAAACGTCGCGCCTTGATGAAACGGGTCCAGGGATTGGGGCGGGAGTATCTCTCCCGGTCTCCGACGATTCCCCTGGTGCCCTGAGTCAACCCGAAGGCCTTCCCGACAGGACGCTCCTCTTCGAGGCTCAGGGCGATCCTTTGCGGATGGGAATGGGACGGAACCATGGACGTCTCGATCGTCATCACGACCTACAATGTTCGCGACCTGCTCGCGGAATGCCTGGAGTCGGTCTATCGTTCACGGGACCTCGAAGCCTTCGAGGTCTTCGTCGTGGACAACGATTCCGCGGACGGCACGCCGGAGATGATTCGGGACCGCTTTCCCCAGGTTCGGCTTTTCGTCAATGACGAGAATCTGGGATTCGCCAGGGCCAACAATCGGGCCATTCGAGAAGCCACCGGGCGATACCTCTTGATCCTGAACCCGGACACCCGTATTCGCGACAGGACGCTGGCGCACATGGTGGAGGTCATGGACGAGCGCCCTGAAGTGGGGCTGGCGGGGGTCAAGCTCGTTCGCCCGGACGGCGACATGGATCAAGCCTGTCGTCGGAGTTTTCCGACTCCTCTCAACGCCGTGGGGAAGTTCCTGAGGCTCGATCGCGTCTTCCCCAAGACGTTCGGGGCCTACAATCTGGCCTGGAAAGACCCTGACGGGGACTACGAGGTGGATGCCGTCGTCGGCGCCTTCATGTTCATGCGGCGCGAGGTGGTCGACGACGTGGGGCTCTTGGATGAGAGCTTCTTCATGTACGGGGAAGATTTGGACTGGTGCTGGCGGATCAAGCGCCGGCAATGGAAGGTCCTCTACCTCGGCAGCCAGGAGGTCCTTCACGTCAAGGGGGCGAGCACGCGCCAAAACCCCTTGGATATGAATACCCATTTTCATCGGGCGATGTTCATCTTCCACAACAAGCATCTCGAACGTCACTACCCGTTCTTCGTGAATTGGGCCGTTCAGGGTGGGATTGCTCTGCGCTGGGGTTTGCGCTCCCTGGCCCTTCGACTCCGTCGCCGCTGACATCCTTGCCAAGTTCCGACTTCACAAGATGGGGAATGAGTCGATATACTGTCTGGAGCGAGTCTTGGAGGAGCCGCCCATGGTCGCGGTCGAAAAGCCGATTCGATTCTTTGGCCTGAGCGACGTCGGACGTCGCCGGGATCACAACGAAGATGCGTACTTCCTGTCCGAGGCAGGACGTTTCGGCATCCTCGCCGACGGGATGGGGGGGCGACACTACGGCGAAGTGGCGGCCAACATGACCGTGGACTCGATCCGTGAGCAATTCGATACGTTTTTCCCGCCGTCGGTCGACGAGATCCGTCGGACGGATCAATCCCGCTGCGCCGACATGGTGACTTGCCTCCTCGACGAATGGATCCGTCACGCCAATGCGTTGGTGTGGAAGAAGGGGCAAAACGACGAGCGCTACAAGGAAATGGGTACGACGCTCGTCTTGGCCTACGCCCTTCCCTCGCTGGCCGTCGTGGCCTACATCGGTGACAGCCGCGCGTACCTCTTCCATGACGGAAACCTGGAACTCGTCACGCACGACCACTCCTTCGTCAACAGTCAGGTGGCGTCGGGCGCCATGACCGCGGAGGAGGCCCAAGAGAGCAAGCAGAAGAACATCATCACGCGCGCCATCGGAACAGGCCTCCACGTGAAGCCGGAGTTTCGTTATCCCCACATCGTCGCCGGGGATCGCCTGTTGCTCTGCTCCGACGGTTTGACCGACATGGTGCCCGACGAGGGGATTCAGGAGATCTTCGAGCGCGGCCTTCCTTCCGAGGAGACGTGTCGAACGCTGGTGGATGCGGCCAACGAGGCCGGCGGCAAGGACAACATCACGGTCCTCATCATCGAGTACTGATTCTTCCGAGTTCGGGCTCCCACCTTCGCAGACAGTCCTCCTTATTCACTTGGCGGCCTCGAAAACCAACTTTCCCGCCACGTATGTCCGCAACACGCGGGCTTCGTCGATTTCATCCTCGGGGCACGTGATGAGGTCCTTGTCGAGCAGGATGAAGTCCGCGAGGCATCCGGGCGCCAGACGACCGAGGATGTTCTCCTGAAAAGCCGCGTAGGCCCCTTCCACCGTATACGTCGCGAGGGCTTCCAGCCTGGAAAGCCGTTGCGCGGGAAAGAATGGGCCTGTACGCGTCACCCTTCTCACGGTGGATTCGAGGCAGGCGAGGGGCAAGATGCGTTCCACAGGCGCATCGGTACCGTTGCAGATGCGGGCTCCCGACTGGAGAAGTTTCCTCCACACGTAGGCGCCTTCTTCCGCCCGGCGTCGTCCGATCCGCGTGGGCACCCAGGGACCGTCGGAGGTGGCGTGAACCCCCTGCATGGCGGCGATGACGCCCAGCTCGGCGAACCGGGGAATGTCCTTCTCGTCGAGAATCTGCGCGTGTTCGATGCGCGGACGCAGTTCTCGGACCCTTCGGTCCAGTCCTTCCAGAATCGCGACCGCATCCAATACCATCCGGTTGGCCCGGTCGCCGATGGCGTGGACGCAGAATTGATACCCCTGTCGCGTGGCGGCATCACCCATGGCCACCAGGTCCGTGAGCGGGGTGATGAGTAGCCCCATGTGTCCGGGGCGATCGGTGTATTCCTCCAGCATCGCTGCGCCCCGCGAGCCGAGCGCGCCGTCCGCGTAAAACTTGAAGCTTCGAGCGAACAACCTGTGGTCGTGGGCGCCGAGAAGCGGCGGCCTCTGGGCCACACGTCGAACTTGCTCGGGCGAGGAGCCGCTGAGCATCACGTAGAGGCGGATCTTCAGCTTGCCCTGCTCCATGAGATCGGACATCCGGTCCACCATGGCCCAGCTCTCTCCCGGGTCATGGACCATCGTGATCCCGCGCTCGAAACAAATCGCCTGGGCCCGCAGCAAATCCTCGCGGAGGACGCTCTCGTCGTTCTCTCTCGGGAGGACTCTCCCGACGAGCCCCACAGCCGTATCGACGAGCACTCCGGTCGGCCGGCCCCTGTCGTCATGCAGGATCTCACCGCCCGGCGGGTTCGGCGTTTTCCCATCGATGCCGGCCAGCCGAAGAGCCGCGGCGTTGAGAAGGGCCGCGTGGCCGTCCACGCGGCGCAGCATCACCGGGTGATCCGGAACCGCGGCGCTGAGTTTATCGTGGTGAGGAAGCACCTTTTCGGGCCAGAGATTCTGGTCCCATCCCCGTCCGAGAATCCAGGCGCCGGGCTGTTTCGCGGCCGCGGCGGCCTGCACGCGTTTCACGAGTTCGTCGTAGCTCCGGCAGCCCACGAGATCGAGATGGCGAAGGCTCCGGCCGACGCCTGCGAAGTGGGCATGGCTGTCGATGAAGCCGGGGCAGAGGAAAGCCCCTCGCGCATCCACCTTTCGCGTCTTCGCACGGGCCAGGGCGAGGATGTCCTCGTCCGACCCGAGGGCCAGGATGCGGTCGCCCAAGACCGCGATCGCCGTGGCGGCGGGGTAACGAGCATCCATCGAAGCGATACGCGCCCCATGAACGATGAGATCCGGGGCCTGGGCGACGACAAAGCTGGAGAGAATGAGGAAGATTCCGAGTTTGAACGACATGGCGATGAGTTCTCCGGGACCGAGGGGCCAACGTCCTGTTGTACCATGGTCACCCGAACTTTTCGGTTCGGTGTTCGTTACGATGGGCCGTCGAAACGAGGATCGCATCACCATGAAGCCGGCCGATCGTCGCATGCGCAAGGCCTCCGAGGCTTTTCTGAAGAAGAGACTCGGCAAGGCCTGGGAATTGTATGGCAAGGCTGTGGACGCCTATCGGGCCGAGACCCCGATTCGCCCGGAGAGGATGCTCTTGGCCCTCTACACCCGGGCTCTCCTGGCGATGAGAGAGGGGCTCGACGTCCCCGTGGACCAGGATCTGGAGGCTGCGCGGGGGGTGTTGACCGACACCACTTTTCCGGAGGCTGAGCGCTTCCGTGGACTGTTCAGCTTTCTCCGCGGTGTGCAGGCTCATCTCGAGGGGGATTTTTCCACTGCGGACGCGGCGCTTCGGGAGGCGCGCCGCATCCTCGCGGAGCACGGGCGGAACCATGATCTCTACGAGTTGGCGCGCGAGGAGATGAGGGGAGCCGTGCGTGCCGGAGATCCCGAACGGTTCGCGGCGGCGGCCCGCGAGGCCCTGGACCGCTCCGAACATCCCCTCCAGGTGGTGGAGACCAAGACCGCGATGGCGGATTATCACGCCGCCTTGGGCGACCGCGACGAGGAACTCCAATTCCTCGAGGAGGCGGCCGCCAAGGCCTTCGAGGCGAAACTCAAGCAGCGCCTTTGGGACCTCGAGGCCCGCATCCGCACCCTGAAGGAGCGGGCGACTGATACGTGACGCGTGGAGCGGTGATTTCGGTCACCGGGGAGGGTGAAGGGGGGTGGCGGCATGCGAAGCCTGAAGCCTCATCTCCAGCATTCGTGGCGGCGGAGAAGGAAGAGGGCCGCATGAACATTCATGGGAAAAAGGTGTCCGCTCGGTGGGGGCCCGTCCGTCTTCCCAGGTGATTCGAACGCACGGCTCCACGCGATCGAATCGAGAAAACGCGACTCATGACATCCTCAGGCAAGTTGGCCCGGCCCTCGTTTCTCTGCTCCAAGAAACGAGGGCCGGTTCTTTTTTTGCGACGGCGAAGCAGGCCCACCGCCTTCATGGAATGGATGTGGAGGTAGAGGAGCGTCTTGCCCTCTCTGCGCATCCTTCGTGGGACGCCTCGAATCCGGATGTCCAACTTCTTGTTGCGGCGGATCTTCCTGAGCGTCTGAATCAGTGAAGGGTCGCGACCGTGGACGAGGAACGTCACGCCCTTGTAGCGAAAAGAGCGGTAGGCGGAGCCCTTCCACGGGCGCCGGAGCGCGTTCAACGCTTTGGGCGCAATGCGGATCAGAACGGGACGCCCGAGCTCACTAAGGCCTTTCGTCTTGTAGAAACGATGGAGCCGCGGGCCCTCGAGCTTCACGAAGCTCTGGGGCAGGAGTGTCATAAGAAAAAGAACGATCGCGGCCGGAATCATGATGAATTCACCTTCCCGGCCTTCGTGAACGTCGAGTCATCTCTCGAGACGCTCGCGGAGGGCTGCGGGTGACGGGAAATCGAGGCAGTCCATGAAACGGACCCACCCCGAGGGCAGAGACCGCAAGAAGGGCACCCAGGGTGGCATCGGGCCGTCGAGCGAGAATCCTCCCGACGATCGAGGTTCCTGGATCAGGAGACCCCATCAGCTTCGTGACCTTCGTCTCGTCCGCAACCCGGGCCAGGGGAAGGAGGGAAGCGGTGTCACTGCTGGAATTGAGCGTCCAGGGTCAGGCTCACGGGGCGATTTCCGGCGGGGGTGGAGAACACCAAGACCAGGTCGTAGCTGTTGCCCGCGGTCAGGGTGAGGCCGGTCAACGTGAAGGTGGAGCCGCTCATGGATTGCGTCACCCCCACCACCGGGTCGAATCCGGTGATCGGATCCTCCAGGATCACATCGGACAGGGTGACGCCTGCCGGCAGCGCGACAGTCCCCGTCAGTTGGGTGATCGTGCGCGTGACGTCCGTGTTCTTCACGTAGGCGGCGATCCGGTCGTGAGAGGTGTCGTCCACCACGTTGCGGTGGGACGTTCGGCTCGATTCGAAGTCGAAATCCGCCATGCGGTCGGCATGGAAACCCGTCGCTTTGGGCTTGTCCTTGCTGGAAGCCGTGTACCTGAAAATCAGAGTCGAGGCCGTGCCCACGTTATCGATCTCAATGGAGCCACCCTTGTAGGTGTTGCCGCTCGGGAGGGGCTGCGGGCCCCCGCCCCCGAAGTTGAGAGTCGCGGTCTCGCCACGATTGTCCGGCGTTCCCCCTGACTCTTCTTCCACGACCTTGTCGCCTTCCTTCACCTTGATCTTGCCGACTGTCGGGGGCGTTCCGTTGGTGCCCTGGGCGAGGACCGTCACCGTGATGTCGTCGATGGGGCGATTCGTGTCGTTCTTGATCGTGAACAGGACCTCGGGGGTATTGTCGGCCCCTTTCACGTCGATGGCATTGGGGTCGATTTCGAAGCTGACCGTGGCGGAACTCGTCTTGAACACCACATCCTGAATGATGTGGTTTTGATTCTTGGCGGGGGCGCGCGCACCCGTCCATCCCGTGGGAAAGGCGAGTGACAGGCTGAGGAAGCCCATGAGGGCGAAGATCAAGGTCATGGAACGCATGATAGTCTCCTCTCGAAGTCGATTTGTGTTGATGTCCATCCACTGAATCGATGGACTCACCATTAATGGTTGGATGTCGGGATGGCGACCTGTCACGAAAAAACTCGGGGATTTTGACTACAGGGGGCCAAGGATCCGCGAAGCTCGAGAATAGACCTTCGCGGGGTATCACTCTTCAAGGGCTCTTCGGATGTCCTTCCGCAATCGGTGCCAGAGGCGACGGCCTTGTCGTCGATCATGGATGCCACCAAGTCTGTACTCTCCCACGTCCCCAAACTTCGCGTTTCCGAGAGCAATGTCCAGGAAGAATCTACGATGCTCCGGAGGCCAGGTCCGCGCGAACGCCAGGGCCCGCTCAAGAGCCTCCTTCGAACTTACCCATGCGCTCGGGTCCGCCG
>CAZLGG010000077.1:0-18362 GCA_964559135.1 uncultured Planctomycetia bacterium | reverse complement strand
GAAACCCTGGCCCCAGGTCTCCATCACCAACGCGCTCCGCGTCGTCGTCCGCTGAGGAACGTTCCGAGCTATGAGTCCTTCCTCTCTGAAGAGGGAACTCCCCGTCCCCTCGAATCCCGCCGAGGCATCATCATTTGGCGCGCAGAGCTTGCTCTGCACATTGAAGCGAAGCGCGGACAAATGGCGCAGAATTTGGTGCGCCTACAAACGGTGGTGAAGTGATCGACACCCCGCGACGCGGCATCAAGAGCAAGCTCTTCGCTCCACGTCATCGAAACCTCCTCGTTGCGCGACGAAGGCGTCGAGGTTCGGGCCTCCATTGACGTCCTCGTTTTTTGTCTCACGGAGGCACAGAGCCGCGGAGAGAAAGGAGAGGACAGCTCGTAGGCCGCTCGTCCCATGCCTCTCCGTGCCTCGGCGGCTCCGTGAGATGTCATTTTCCTGGGGTCGCGACGGCTTCACCCTCCGGGACGCAGAGCTTGCTCTGCGCGTTGAAGCGAAGCACAGACAAGACGTGCGGATTCGTTCCGGAACGACGCTGTTCGATCTCCAGGCGCCGGAGGGGAACGTGACCCAGCTGTTGCCGGGGGGCAACACCACGGACGTGTTGCGGATGGGGGCCTCCATCACCGACGCGCTCCGCGTCATCGTCCGCTGAGGCTCGCGTCACCTCCCAGGCACGCGAGTGGCGAAAGCGCGCTGCTCCTCTTGCCGCTTCAGGACTTCTCGAGGAGCTTCTTGACCATGTTGGCGGTGTCGTCCTCGCCGGGGACGCACTTGTTGGGGTCTTTCTCCTCGCCGGAGGCGAGAGCCTTCGCATAGCCCTCGCAGTCATAGCCGCAAGCGGTGCAGTCCGTCTGAGCCATGGCGGCCCAGAGCTTCATGTCCAACGGCTGGTTCTCGACCCGCGCCATCCGATCTTCCAATTCCATGTCCGCGTCGCGGAACGACATCGGATCGTCGCTGCTCGCTCCCGCTCCCGTGGCCGCCGCGGCTTGCTCTCCGCTTTCCCGCTCCCGGCGTTTGGCCTCCTCGTTCTTCTCGTTGGTTTCGACCATCAGGTCCATCCAACGCTTCTTGACCGCGATGAGGTCGCTCAAAAGCTTGCCCAAGGGGGCCGCGCCGGCCACGTCCTCGGCGAGCTGCCCGAGGAGGTCGATCTCGTCCTGGATGAGAGGCGGCACGACGCCCAGCAGATGATGAGCCACGGAGAAATTCAGACGGGAAGGCGCGAATCGGAACGCCGCCTCGGGCGTGGGATCGCCGCCCAACTCCTCGATCATGACCACCAAACGGGAGAGAAAAGGTTCTTCCTCGGCCCAGGCATCCTTGAACATCTGCATGGCCGCCTCGTCGCGGCCGTCGATCACGGTGGGCCACGTGTTGTGGAGGACATAGTTGAGAACCGAGCGCGCCTCCACGGTCATGGCAGCGTGCATGGTTTCGATGATGTCGTTGGCGATCATGTCTTCTGAGTCTCCGTCCGCCTCAACCGAGGGTGAGGGTCAGATCCCGAATGAAGTCCAGTGTCGATCCGAAGAACACGCCCAGCCAGAGGACCGGGACGACCATCAGAACGACGAAAGCGCTCACGGGCGCACTCAAGGGCACCTTCGAGGTATCGTCCGACTCCTCCAGGAACATCAAACGAATGATGCGAGCGTAGTAGTAGACCGAGACCACGGTATTCACCACCGCGACAAGGGCCAACCAGATCTGCCCATCGTCGACGACGGCCTTGATCAGCTGCACCTTTCCCGTGAATCCACCCGTGGGGGGCAATCCGATGAGCGAGATCAGAAAGATTCCCAGCGCGACCGCAAGGAGCGCACTGCGAGCACCGAGGCCCCGATAGGCGTCGAGGGTTTCTCGCCCCGTTTTCTCCGCGATGATGGACACGACGAGGAAGGCGCCGAGGTTCATGAAGAGATATGCCACCAGATAGAAGAGGATCGGCTGCCAGCCAGGGAGGGCATTCTCCGCGTGGGGCGCCAGGGCCGCGATGCCCATGAGCAGATAGCCCGCATGGGCGATGCTCGAATACGCGAGGAGGCGTTTCAGGTTCCGCTGGAAGAGCGCCGCGAAGTTGCCGACGGTCATGGTGAGCGCAGCGATCACGCCGACAACGAGGGGCCAATTCACACCGACGACGTCGCCGTTCGCGAGGGGCAATTCCCAACGGCCCGTCCCCATCATTCCCTCCGCGAATCGAAGGAGCACGGCGAAGCCCGCCGCCTTGGAGATCACGGACAGGAAAGCGGTGAACGGGATCGGAGCGCCTTCATAGACGTCCGGCGACCAAAAGTGCATGGGGAACGCGGCGATCTTGTAGCCGAAACCCGCGAAGCAAAGCAGCCCCGCGATCAGCACGGTGACGTCGGTGGTGCGGCTCACGATGAGCCCCTGCGCCACGTCCGCCATGTCCAGGCTGCCGGTCAATCCGTAGAGCAGGGAAAGCCCATAGGCCATCGCCCCGGACGCCACGGAACCGTAGATGACGTACTTCAGCGCGCCCTCGGCGCCGCGACGGTCCCCCTTGAGGTAGCCGGTGAGGAGATAGGACGTGTAGCTCGCGAACTCGATCCCGAGGAAAAACATGAGCATGTTCTTCGCCGTGACCATGAGGAACATGCCCAGCACGCTTCCCAGGAGAAGCCCATAGAACTCGCCCATGCGCCGACCTTCGAAGGACTTGGTCATCATGACCATGGGGATGCAGATCAACGTCCCCACGAGGAGGAGGACCTTGAAGAATGCACCGAACCCGTCGTCGACGATCATCCCACGAAAGAGTTCCTGGTCGCCCGAGAAACCGTGGCAGATGACCGACAGGAGGGCCACGGCCACGAAGGTGAAGGCGTGAAAGCCCATCCTCCGCGAGTGCTCACGGCGGGTGAAAAGATCCGCCATGATCACCCACATGACCCCCACGGCCAGAATCAATTCGGGAAGGAAGGCCCCCAGATTGGATGTGATCTCCTGCACGAGTCCCGGAAACTTCTCCTGGACGTCGGCGTTGGTCACCGCGATCTGGCCGGCCTGTTTGCTGAGTGCGAAGAACATCATCAGTTACCGGCCACTGCGATGACCGAGCTGACCAAGGTATTCAACGTGTCGTTCATGAATCCCAAGATGAGCTGCGGCCAGACCCCGAAAACGATACAGAGAAGCCCCAAGGGCGCGAGCACGAAAACCTCCCGGAAGCTCAGATCCTTGAAGGTCTTGTAGGTTTCGCTCTTCAGAGGTCCCATGAAGACCCGCTGGACGGCCCAGAGAATATAGGCCGCGGTGAGCACGATGCCGGGAAGGGCAAGGAAGACGATCCAGGTCGGGAGTCCGAAGACACCCACCGCGGGTGCGGCGGTGTGAGAGTTCCACGCCCCCATGAACACGAGAGCCTCGGAGACGAAGCCGTTGAGACCCGGGAGACCCAGGGAAGCGAAGAAGCCGATCGTCGCCAAACCCGTGTAGTAGGGCATCTGGGCGCCGATACCGCCGAACTTGTTCAGGTTGCGGTGGTGGGCTCGCTCGTAGATCACGCCGACGATGAGGAACATCATGGCCGAGCTGAGACCGTGATTGAACATCTGGAGCACAGCGCCTTGGACGCCGGCGTCGGTCATCGCCGCCACGCCCAGAAGGACGTACCCCATGTGGCTGATGGACGAATACGCCACCATGCTCTTGAAGTCCTTCTGAGCCATGGCGCACAGCGCGCCGTAGACGATGTTGATCACTCCCAGAATGGCGAGGAACATGATGAAGTTGCCGCCCAACCACATCGGCAACTGGATGGCGCCGCTCATCGCGTCAGGGCAGAGCCCTAAATTGAAACGAAAGAGCCCATAGCCGCCCATCTTCAGCAAAACGCCCGCCAGGATGACGGAGGCCGCCGTGGGCGCCTGCACGTGGGCGTCGGGCAGCCATGTATGGAACGGAAAGATCGGCACCTTGATCGCGAAGGCGATGAAGAGGCCGAGGAACATCCACATCTGCATGGTCTGTGAGAAACCCGGAGCCGCTTCCATCAACGTCAGGATGTTGAAGGTGTCGAAACCGTCGTGGAAGTAGAGAGCCAACATGCAGATGAGCATGAGGACCGACCCGACCAAGGTGTAGATGAAGAACTTGATCGACGCATAGATGCGACGAGGGCCGCCCCAGAAGCCGATGAGGAAGTACATCGGCAAAAGGACGATTTCCCAAAACACGTAGAACAGGAAGAAGTCGAGAGCCAAAAAGACCCCCATCAGTCCCGTCTCGAGGATGAGGAACAAAGCGAAGTAGGCCTTGGTCGCCTTCGTGATGTTCCACGAGTAGGCGAGACACAAGACGCTGAGCAGGGCCGTCAACCAGATGAGCGGCAGGGATAGCCCGTCACCGCCCATGAAATAGCGGATGTTGAAGCCGTCGATCCAGGTTCCGAATTCGACGAAGCGAATGTGCTCGCTCGCCGCGGCGCCCTTGGCCATCGAGAGTTCCCAGGTCTCGTGCCAGGCCTTGGACTGGGTCTCGTCGAGGGACTGCAGGTCGATACCGGCGATCGCGGCGTAGTGCGCGGGGCCTCGGTCGGCGCCGACCGAGTCGTCGACATTGTCCGCCTCGATGGCCTGCACGCCCTTTTGGAAACTCGCCTTCAGCGCTGCATCGCCGACATCCTTGTCGATGACCGACTGAATCTGGGCGTCGAATTTCTCGACGACCGAATCCGTTCCACCGGACCTGTAGCCCATGACGAGCTGGCACGCGATGATGAACGTCACCACGGTGGCGCCCAGCGACGTCCACTTGATGATGTCCTTTTGCTCCTTGGGGATGCAGAGCACCACCAGGGCCGCAATCAGCGGGATGAAGGTGACGAGGGTCAAAAGCATCGTGTTCCCTTCCTGAAGAAGGCGGTCATCCGAACCGCACGCTCCAGATCGTAGTCGCGGGCGTCGTGCCGCACGACGCCCATCAGTTCCAATTCGTCCAAATCATCACGACGACGAAGACAATGGTCATGCCGAACACGGTGAGTCCGACGTAGTCTTGAATCCGTCCCGTTTGAATCCTGCGGACCCGATCGCCACCGGCCAGAACGAGTTCCCCCGTTCCCCGCACGGTGCCGTCCACGGCCCAGTAATCGACCTTGCCGGCCACCCAGGCGACCGCCATTCCGAGAATGCCCACTCCGTTGACCACCGAGTCCACGATCACGCGATCGATCGCGGCACAGAGCCTGGCGGTCCAATGGGTGAAGGCGATGGGGACGGCCGCGAAGAAGTCGTCCACGTAGTAGAGATTCACCAGCCAGACGCGCCAAGCATCCAGGAAGCCCCCGGGCCTGACGTATTCCTTCCCCCGGTTGAAGAAGAAGACCCAGTAGGCGAGAGCTATGCCCAAGAGGCCACAGAGGGTCGCCAGCAGGAACGTGGGCCAATGGGCCAGGTGGTAAGCGTGGTGGAATTCCTTGATGGCCGGGGGCGCCGTCTCCGCCACTTCCTCCACGTGGAGATCGTGCCAAGCGGCCCCGGTCTCCCAAGCCTCCCTCACTTCCGTCGAGGGCACCATGGCTTCGCTCGACATCATTCCGCCCACGACCACTTCCGGCGCGTTGCGGTTTTCGAACCAATCCGTTCCGGGCCCGCCGGGGATGGCGATTCCAGCGCCGATGACGGCGACCCCTGCGAGGACCATGAGCGGGATCGTCATCGTCATCGGCGACTCGTGTGCATGCTCGTAGGCGTGCTGGTCGCGGGGCTTCCCGTAGAAGATGCCGATCACGAGTCGGAACATGTAGAACGCCGTGAACGCCGCGGCGACGAGGCAGAACAGGAAGGGCAAGAAGCGCGCGAAGGCAAGCCCGCCGGTCAGGTGCTTGTGGTACTCCCAATAGGCATAGGCCTGGGTGAGGACCGCTTCCTTCGAGATCATTCCCGAAAAGAACGGCACGCCCGAGAGCGCCAACGTGGCGAGTAGGAAAGTGATGTGGGTGATCGGAAGCTTCTTGCGCAGACCGCCCATCTTCCTCATGTCCTGCTCATGGTGCATCGCCAGGATGATCGAGCCGGAGCCGAGGAACAGGCACGCCTTGAACATGGCATGGGTGAAAAGGTGATACATGCCGGCGCTCGGGGAGCCCACGCCCACACCCATCACCATGTAACCGAGCTGGGAAACGGTCGAGTAGGCGAGCACCTTCTTGATGTCGTACTGCGCCACCGCGATGGTGGCTGCGAAGATGGCGGTGAAGCCTCCCACCATGGCGATGATGAACAGCGTGTCGCTTTCGAAGTAGTTGCCCGTCATGATGGCGGACTGACCGGCCTCGGCGTCCCAGCCGGCGAGGAAGGGAAACATGCGGACGATCATGTAGACGCCGGCGGCCACCATCGTCGCCGCATGAATCAAGGCGGAGACCGGCGTCGGGCCCTCCATGGCGTCGGGCAACCAGACGTGGAGGGGAAACTGCGCCGACTTGGAAACCGCCCCCAGGAAGATACAGACCCCCGCAATGGTCAACAGAGTCGGGTTCCACATACCCTGCCGGACGCTGTCGAAGATGTCGGGAAACGAAAACGATCCCACGACAGCGGCGATCATCATGAGGCCGAGAAAGAAACCCGTGTCTCCCACCCGGTTGGTGAGAAACGCCTTCTTGCAAGCCGCGGCCGCCGAGTCCTTGGTGAAGTAAAACCCGATCAACAGGTACGAGCAGAGACCGACCAGCTCCCAGAAGATGAAAAGCATGAGCATGCTGGAGGTGATGATGAGCCCCAGCATCGAGAACGTGAACAGAGCCAAGTAGGCGAAGAAACGATTGTAGCGTTCCTCCCCCTTCATATAGCCCGTCGAAAAGAGGTGAACGAGGAAGCTGACGAGGGTCACGACAACCAGCATGACGATGCTGAGGTTGTCGATCATCACCTCGAAGTTGACCACGAACGGACTCGTCTCGCCGACGGAAAGCCAGGTCATCTTCCAAAAGGCCGGGTGTTCCATGCCGTGAGGCGCGCCCAACACCTGCGTGAAAAACAGGTAGAGGGCCATGATGAGGCCGGCCCCCACCGCGGAGGTCGGCAGCCAGTCTCCCTGCCGCGGCAAGAAGCGACCGAAGAAGACCTGGATCACGAACGCGCACAAAGGCAGCGCGGTGATCAACAAAGCCAAGAGGATAGGCGTTTGATCCATGGGTTCTTGCTCAGTTCGTCCGCTTCGTGGAGGAGTGCGTCATCGTGTCGGTTCCCTGCGTCATTCCTTGAGGAGATGGGCCTCATCCACATTGGCCGTATGAATCTGGTGGTAGATATTCAGCACGAGAGCGAGCGCCGTCGCCGCTTCCGCGGCGGCGAGGATGACGATGAAGATCACGAAGATCTGACCGTCCATGCGCTCGGGCGCCGAGAAGCGGTTGAAGGCCACGAAGTTGATCCCCGCGGCATTCAGGAGGAGCTCCAATCCCATGAGGATTCCAATGGCATTGCGCCGCGTCATGACCACGACGAGACCGAGGGCGAAGAGAATCGCCGAGACGGCCAGGTAGTGGCCGAGGCCGATGTCCATGAAGGTGTTGCCGCCCATCAGGCTGACCCTCCTTCCGGATCGCGTCGTGCGATGTAGGCCGCCCCCACGAGGACGACGAGGAGAAGAATCGAGACGATCTCGAACGGCAGGATGTAGTCGGAGAGCAGATAGGTGCCGAGCGTGGCCGCAGTGCCGTCGCCGTTGGTGACGCCCTCCGCAGCAGCCGGATCCAACAGACCCGGCGCCGTCATCGGTTTCACCGAGGGCCTCCCCATGGACTCCGCCGAACCGGAAGCGCCCGCCTCGATGACCACATCCTTCGCGGTGTGCCACTCCGTGGCCCCGTAGGACTGGATCAGGCCGACCGCCACGACGACGCCCAGCAGGACCGCCGAGGCGATGGCCGGCCGCTTCACGGCGGCGCGGACGTACAGGGGCTCCCGGTTGGTCAGCATGATGCCGAACAACAACAACACATTGATTCCCCCGATGTAGACGAACACCTGGGTCATTCCCAAGAAATCCGCCTCCATGTGGAGGTAGAGGCCGGCGACCCCCATGAGGGTCCCCAGCAACCAGAAGGCCATGTGAACGATGTTCTTGCTCACGACGATACCGATCGCCGGAACGATGGTCATCGCGGCCAAGGCCCAGAATATGATGGCGTGGAAGCTCAAAGCCCACTCTCCCTCACGGCCGCAACCCACGGCCGACATCTCTCAAGATTTCTTCGTGTCGTCGCCGTCAGGCTTCTTCTTCTCGGCAGCGGCCTTCTTGGCCGCATCTCTCGCGGCTTTCTCCGCCGCCTTCTTTTTCTTCTTCTCCTCGGCGAGGCGCTTCATCTCGTCGCGTCGCCACGCCTCCGCCTCGGCATCCGCTTCGCTCCAGGGCTTGTCGGTCAACAGGTTCTTGACGCCGTGGGAACGGGTGTACGCCGCCAGGTCGAACTCCTGGCCCATGTGGATACAGTTCTTCGGGCACGGCTCGCAACACAGGTTGCAGAAAATGCACTTGTTCAGGTCGATGACGAAACGGCTGATCTGAACCTTGTCGCCCTGCCAAGCCCCTTCGAGATCTCCGTCACGCGTGCCTTCCATCTCGATGCAGTCGACGGGACAAGCTTTCGCGCAGATCTCGCACTGGATGCACTTCTCAGTCTCGAGGTAGTGAATCCCTCGGTGGCGCGCCGGCAGGTAGTTCTTCTGAGGACCGTACTTCTTCGACCCGTATTGAACCGTCACGATCTCCTTCGGATTGACGAGATACCGCCACGTCAATCCCATGCCGATGATGATCGAGCGCGAGACCTCGCGGATCTTTCCGAAGTAGGTGTTCATGGTGGTCATCGTCCCGCTTCCCTCCCCCTCAAAGTCCGGTCTTCACGACCGGGAGTTCGCGCCTTAGTTCCGAAGCCTTCGAGACACGACCGGCGAGGCGACGCATCCAAACGATGGAGGCCACCGTGGCAACGAGCATGATCATCCCCATGACGGAGTTTCCGCCATCGACGGGCCCCTGGAAGGCTTGCCACAGACTCACCGCCACGAGGAGAACCAGCGAGAACGGCAAAAGGTACTTCAGGCAGAGGTCCATCATCTGATCCAGGCGGATGCGAGGCAGCGTCCAGCGAATCCACATCTGAACACAGATGAGGAGAAAGGACTTCACGATGATGGAGCCCGCGCCGATGAGGTTCTCCACGACGACCCCCGTCGTGCCGCCGATGCTTCCGCTGATGTGGTCGAGGAACGGGATGCCCGTGTACCAACCACCGAAGAACAGGACGACGGCGATGGCCGACACGATGTACATGGCGCCGTATTCCGCCAGAAAGAAGATGGCGAAACGCATGCCCGAATACTCGGTGTGGAAGCCGGACACGAGCTCCGATTCCGCCTCGGGCAGGTCGAAGGGGGCCCGCTTGCACTCGGCCAGCGAAGCGATGAAGTAGATGAGGAACACGGCCCACATGAACGGATTACGGAAGAGGAACCAGTTCCAAATCCAACCGGACTGAGCCTCGGTGATGTCATTGAGGCTCATGGAGCCCGCGACGACGATGACCGCCAGGAGCGAAAGCCCCAAGGGGATCTCGTAACTCACCACCTGGGTCGCCGCGCGGATGGCGCCGAAGAGCGACCACTTGTTGTTCGATGACCAGCCCGCCATGACGACCCCGATGGCCTCCAAGGATCCCACGGCCGCGAGGAAAAAGATACCGAGGTTGAGGTCCGCGATGACGGCTTTTTGGGAGAAGGGGATCACCGCGAATCCGACGAACGTGGAGGCGAAGACGAGCATCGGAGCCAAGCCGAACAGGATGCGGTCGGCGTTGGCCGGGACCAGGTCTTCCTTGCCCAACAACTTGATGCCGTCGGCTATGGTTTGGAGGGCGCCGTGGGGGCCCACCTCCATGGGGCCCACGCGACACTGGATGTGGGCAGAGATCTTCCGCTCCAACCAGATGCTGACGAGCCCCACGACGGAGACGAATCCGGTGATGGGCAACGCCCACACCGCAATGGCCCCGACGACCCCCCAAAGGCTCGAGCCTTCCAACCCCAGGACGCTCGATACGAAGGTGAAGTAGCTTTCCATGGTTATCGGTCGATCTCACCCATGACGATGTCCAAGCTGCCGATGATGGCCACCATGTCCGCGACCATGGCTCCTCGACTGATCTCGTGCAGGACGGAGACGTTCGAGAAAGCCGGGCTGCGACATTTCAGGCGGAAGGCGGTGTCGGAGCCGTCCGCGATGAGGTAAAAGCCCAACTCGCCGCGTGCATTCTCCACGGCCGTGTAGGCGTCGCCTGCGGGGACCTTCGGCTTCAGCTTGACCTTGGGATGTTTGAAGTCCCCTTCCGGAATCTGGTCGAGGGCCTGCTGGATGATCTTCGTGCTCTCGATCATCTCCCGCATGCGCACCATGTAGCGGTCGAAGCAATCGCCGACGGTTCCGGCTTCGCCGGAGCCCACGGGAACTTCGAAGTCGAAACGGTCATAGACCGCATAGGGGGCGTCCTTGCGGAGGTCGCGCTTGACACCGGAACCTCGAAGGACGGGTCCCGTGCAGCCGTAGGCGATCGCCAGGTCGGCCGGGAGAACCCCCACGTTGCCCGTGCGATCGAGAAAAATGCCGTTGTAGGTGAGGAGATCGTTGTACTCCATCACTCGCGGCAGAAAATAGTCGCAGAACTCCCGCGTCATCTTCAGCATCGCGTCGTCGACGTCGTAGGCCACGCCGCCGATGCGGACGTAGTTGTAGTTGAGACGCTGCCCGCAGATGGTCTCCAGGATGTAGAGGATCTTCTCGCGATCGCGGAAACAGTAGAGGAACGGCGTGATGGCGCCTATGTCCATGCCGTAGGTGCCGATCGCGAGAAGGTGCGACGCGATGCGGGAGAGTTCGGTGACGATCACCCGGATGTACTGGGCGCGCTCGGGCGCTTCGACGCCGAGCAGCTTCTCGACGGCCAGGGCGTAGCCGAGGTTGTTACCCATGGCCATGAGGTAGTCGAGGCGATCCGTGTAGGGCGTCGCCTTCGTGTAGTTGACGCTCTCGCAGATCTTCTCGAAGCAACGGTGCAGGTATCCGATGTGGGACTCGGCGTCGAGGATGATCTCCCCATCGCTTCGAATCACCACGCGGAACACGCCGTGCGTCGAGGGATGCTGCGGCCCCATGTTGAGGAGCATCTCCTCGGATCGAACGTCGCCGTGATCCTTGATGCGTTGTATTTCGGCTGCGTCGGTCATCCTGATTCGCTTCCGTTCAGACGACGTTGTTCTTGATGCCGTGATAGGTATCCGGCGACGTGTAGTCCTTCCGCAAGGCATGCCCCTCCCAGTCCTCCGCGCAGAGGATCCGGGTGAGATTGTGGTGTCCCTCGAAGACGATGCCGACGAGATCCCAGGCTTCCCGTTCGTGCCAATCCGCGGTGGGCCAGATCTTGGAGATCGTGGGAACGACGGGATTGTCCCGGGAGAGTCGCACCTTGAGACAGAACAGGTGGGACGCGTCGGGGATGGCCCCCAGATGGTAGACCACGCCCAAGTCGTCCGTCGTCTTCTTCTTGTCCATGTAGTCCACGCCGCTCAGGCAGCGCAGGTAGTTGAAACCCAGCTCGTCACGACAATAGATCGCGACATCAGCCAGGGCCTGGGGCTCCACGAGGCAGTAGGGATCGTGGGTGTCCAGAACCGTCTCGAGGATCTTCTCGCCGAAGTGTTCCTTCAGGCCGTTCGCGATCTCTTCGGGTGTCATGCTCATGGCTTCGGCCTCAGTCCACAAAGAGAGCGGGTTTCAGGTTCTTGCGTTCGCGGTCCAGGATGCGTTCGAACTTCATCTTCTCCTGGATGCGGAAAAGGCCCTCGAGAAGAGCCTCCGGGCGAGGCGGGCAGCCGGGGATGTAGACGTCCACCGGGATCAGGCGATCCACGCCCTTGAGGACGTGGTACCCGTACTTGATGTAGGGGCCTCCGGACACGGTGCAGGCCCCCATGGCGATCACGTACTTGGGCTCCGGCATCTGCTCGAAGAGGAGTTTGACGCGGGGCGCCATCTTCAACGAAACGGTTCCCGCCACGATCATGAGGTCCGCTTGGCGCGGCGTAGCGCGGAACGGGCCCGAGCCGAACCGATCGATGTCGTAGTTGGACGCTCCGGTCGCCATCATCTCGATGGCGCAGCAGGCGAGTCCGAACGTCATGGGCCAGACCGAAGAGCGTCGCGTCCAATTCAGGACCTTGTCCAACGACGTGATGAGCACGTTGTCCCGCGTCGCCGCGTCGGTGTTGAAATTGATCTCTTGAATGTCAGGGGTCGTTGTACTCATGGAATCCCTCAAGCGACGTCCTTTTCGACGTCACGTTCCCCGGTCGATCCCTCGGTTGGAGGCCAGTTCTGTTTCGGTTGCCCCCGCATCGCCTTCACCCAGTCCATGTCCCCCTTCTTCCACACGTAGACGAGCCCCACGCCCAAAACGAGGATGAAGACGAAGACTTCGATGAACGGGAAGAGCACGTTGCCCGTGCCGGCCGCCCTCAGTCCGGCGATCAGGTCGTTGTAAACGGTCGCCCACGGAAAGAGGAACACGGCTTCGACTTCGAAGATGATGAAGATGAGCGCCATCGTGTAGAAGCGCATGTCGAAGCGAACCCAGGCGTCCCCCACGGGCGGTTCTCCGCACTCGTAGGTGGAATCCTTCATGGGCTCCTTCACGCGGGGCGCCAGCAGACGGACCAGCATGAAGACCTGCAGGGCCACGAAAAGCATCCCGAAGAGGAACCCGATCAGAGCATGTGCGTATTGAAAGAGCATGTGGCGACTCGGATAGGAGGTGGGGACGGACCCACGGGGCTCCACCCTGTTCCCTCGGGCTCCAACAAGATTCAGATCATCCCAATCCCGGGGATGACTCCCCTCGCGAACCGGAAAAGTTGGGTTGTCCGACTCCCACCTCCGGATCGGGCGCCACTATATCAGAACGGGGGGGGCTCAAAAGTGGCATCGAAGAGGACGGACCAGGGCGGCGGCGATCTCAAGGCAGCACGCGCACGGGGGCTCCCTCCGGGACCAGGTCGAAAAGAAGTTCCAGGTCCTCCGTCCTCAGGCGAATACAGCCCTCGCTGACCGACCGGCCGATGCTGGCCGGGTCGGAGGTGCCGTGAATCCCGTAGCCCGTCCGTCCCATGTCATTGGCGAAACCCATCCACCGGGAGCCGATGATGTGCCCCGGCTCCCCATAGGCGACGACGGTGCCGTCGGGCTTGGTCCAAGTCGGTTTCTTCGTCTTTCCCTGGATCGTGAACCGGCCCACGGGGGTGGAACCCTCTTTCCCGAGGCCGACGGGCCGCTCGAGAATGGGCTCGCCGTCCAGGGTCACGAACAGGCGATAGGCCTTCTTATGAACTTCTATCGCAATGCGTCCGATGGGGACCGCCAGGGTGGCGCCGGCCCGAATCCGATCGTTGGGAAGCCCATTCACCAGCCGGATGAGCGCCGGAGTGACGTTGCCTCCATGGGCCTTCTTCACCCGGCGGGCCATGCGGGTGAGGTTGTCACCGGGACGGACCTTCACCTTCTCATGGGCGATGCGGGGGGGCGGCGTGAAGATGTCCTTCTGGATGATCCGGCGCCATTCGGCGAGCAAGTCGCCCGGCAAAATCCCCTTCAACAGCGCCTCCCCCAGAGCTTTCCGATACCCGTCCCGATCCTTCTTCAGGCCCCGAAGACGCTCACGGAGCGCCTTCTCATCCTCCCGTTGGGGAGCGGATGCCCCGTCCTCCGGCACCGGAGAGGGCTTCGGCTCCTTCTCCTCGACGCCTTCCTTCCCCGCCACGGGAGACACGTCCCCCGGGGATACGGTCCGGCTCAACGCCGGGGTGTCCTCCCGGGGGCCTGCCTCTTCCGCCGGGCTCCGGAAGGGCCACCCATCCAAAAACAGGAACGACGCCGCCAGAAAAGCGACGATGCCGACAGGCAAGAACGTCTTCAAAGTCTTCATGGATAAGGACTTCCAGAAAATCCGAGCCACCCCGACCCCCAGGTTGGCCCCTTCAGTTTGCCCCCCCGGGGAGACACCCCCGGCACGCAATACTGCACGTGCAGCAACGGTGCCGCCGCGGGGAGAGCGGAAGACTCCCTCTTCCGTGGACCTGAAGCAGTTCGCGGAATCATGACCCGCGCCCGGCGAGGAACGGGTGCAGCGGAAGACCCTCCTCGAGAGCGTGAAACCACCAGGACAACCGGCCGCCGCCGTCCCCGCCCTTCTTATTGAGACTGATTCTCATTATCGTTATCAAGGGCATCAGACGACCCCGGAGCCCACGGACTGGGCTCCCCAAGGAACACGAAGGAGGTCCCGATTGATGACTCGCATCCCGCTGTGCCTGCTCGCGTTGGCTCTTGCGCTCCCCCAGGCTCTCGGCCAGGACGAGCGCCCCGTCTCGGCCGATCCGCAGTCGCTGCTCGAGAAGCTGGAGGCCTTCCAGCAAGCCCTCGAGGCGTCCCACGATCGGGAGGCTCACCTGCTCAGGCGGGTGACCGATCTCGAAAGACGGCTGAACGCATCGGAGGAAAACGCATCCCGCATCCATGACTTGGAAGCGCGCCTCGCCGACGGCGCCCCGGGCCCCACTCTCGATGAACTGGTCGATCGCGTCGCGTCCCTGGAGAGTTCCGGCGGCGCCCGAAGCGCGCTCTCCCTGGGCGGCTACTTCGACTTCAACGTCCGGAACGATCGGGCCGTGTCCCACCCCACCTTCAGCCAACACCGTTTCGTGCTGCAAGTGGCCTCGGAGATCCTGGAGGACGCCATCACTTTCAAGGCGGAGATCGAAATCGAAGGCGGCGGCGCCGACGCATCCTTCTTGACCGACAACGAAATCGTCGTCGAATACGCCGAACTTCACTTCCACATCGACCGCGCCTTCAACGTGAAGGTGGGGGCGCTCCTCGTGCCGTTCGGCCGCTTCAACGCGTTGCATGATTCACCGCTCCAGGATCTCCAGGATCGCCCACTCGTCGACCGACGCATCATCCCCACCACCTGGCAGGAAGCGGGCGTCGGCATCTACGGCGCCTTCGACGTCGCGGACTGGGTCGTGGACTACGACATCGTCGTGACCAACGGCTTCGACGACGACTTTTCGGCCACACCGGGAGGCGGCTTCCGGGGCAACCGCAGCTCCTTCCGCGAAGACAACAACGACTCCAAACAGATTCTGGGGCGCATCGGCGTCCACCCTTCCTTCGATTTCCTGGACGCCGCCGAATTCGGCTTTTCCTTCGGATGGGGCAAGTACGACGACAACGACGACCAAGACATCCTCATGGCGGCCTTCGACTGGTTCGTGAAGAAGGGCCCCTTCGAACTGAAGGGCGAATACGTCCGCTTCGAGCTGGACCGGGGGCCCGCCGAGCGCGCAGCCGGTGCGCCGGACGGCGCGGAGGGCTACTACGTCGAACTCGCCTTCCACTTCTTCCCGGAGAGCTGGCGGGGAACATCGAGTTTCTTCACCGATGAATCGACGTTCACGCTGGTCGCCCGCTTCGGCAACATCGACACGGACACAGCGACCCAAGGGATCGACCGAGGAGCTCGCGGCGACGCCTTCCGGGACGACCTTCAACGCCTCACGTTCGGGATCAATTTCCGGCCCATCGAGAAGACCGTGATGCGCATCGAGTATCAGATCTTCTTCGAAGAGAGCGGACTCCCCGACGCCGACAACGACCGTTTGGTCATCTCCTTCGCCACCTACTTCTGATGCACAGAGAATCGAGAAAGACAACCACGATGAAGTACGGAATCCTCTCGGCCTTGTTGCTCTTCGCCCTGGCGTTCGGCCAGGCGTGCGCCTCCGGCCCGCAAACTGCTTCCGCAGGGGAGCGCACACCGGTGCATCCCGGCGAGCGCATAGCCCGCCGGCGATGCGTGAGTTGCCACGCCCTGCCGAGCCCGGCCCGTCGCACGCCCGCCGAATGGCGCTTGGTCCTGGACGACATGTCACGCGAAGCCAACCTCAACGCCAAGGAGAAAGCCCTCGTCTACGAGTGGGTCTCGAACTCCTCGAGGCGATGAACGATGTCCTCCACATCTTCCCAAAGACGAAAGGGGCCTCGCTTCAAGCGCCCGTAGGTCAGCTCGAAGATGAGGGCGCCGCCGACGAAAGCGACGAGGAGCCCGATGACGATCGGAGTGTGCGCCCATGTGCTGATCAAAAGCACGACGAGTGCGGCGAGGCACGAGAGGGCGCCGAGCGAGGGGACCCATGGGTTCCCACCGATCGACTTCGCGAGCCGTGCCGCGGCGATGTTGGTGACGCCAAACACCAGAAGGAAGCCGGCACT
The DNA here is from genome assembly GCA_964559135.1 of uncultured Planctomycetia bacterium. Taxonomy (GTDB): domain Bacteria; phylum Planctomycetota; family DRQF01; genus DRQF01. Next base: position 2,000 of record CAZLGG010000077.1, on the reverse strand, counting down.
CGCCACCGTGGCGATGGCGGCAATATCGAGAAGATTCGCCAGCAGAAGAGACACCGCTCCGATCAGGAGGATGCCGAATGCGGGCTCGTTCCACGCGCGGCGCTCGAGCGCGACCGGCAATTCGCCGTCCCTGGCGAGGACATAGCCCAGCCGCGCTCCACCGTAGAGGGTGGCGTTGATCGCCGAAAACGTGGCGAGCAGGGCCGCAAGACCGACGATCCGAAACCCCAGCTCGCCCAACGCGGGTCGGGCGGCCTCGGCCAACGCATAGTCCTTGACGGCGGCAATGCGGTCCGGCGCCACGGATCCCACGACCACGATGGCGATGAGGACGTAGAGCAGCACCACCAGCCCCACCGACGTGAAGAACGCACGGGGCAGAGTCCGGCGCGGGTTCTCCACGTCCGCCGCAGAGTTGGCGATGAGTTCGAATCCCTCGTAGGCCACGAAGATGGCCATCCCCGCCGCCACGATGGACAGGGGCGAGTCCCACCGGGAGATCGCCAGCCGACCGGGCTCCATGGCGGGCCAACCCGCGATGATGACCAAAGAGAGGAGCGCCAGCTTCACGATCACCACCGCCGTCTCGGAGCGACTCACGAGGGAGGAGCCGAAGAGATTGATGGCGACGGGGAGGATGATGCCGGCGCTGATGAGCACGTTTTTCATCCATGGGGGAGCACCGTCGCCCAGAAAGGTCATGGCGTAGGCCCCGAACGCCGACGCGTAGAGCGCCAGAGTCACGAGATAGGACATCCAGAGCAAGAGGTTCAGCGTGCCCGTGGCGAGGTCCACACCGAAGGCGCGATCGAGGAAGACCACCGTGCCCCCCTCACTGGGGAAGGCCACGGACAGGCGCGCGTAGGAGTAGGCCGTCATGAGCGCTAGGGCGCCGGCGATGGCGAACGCCACCGGTGTCGCCCCGTGAGCCAGCGAGACCGCCTCGCCCAAGACGGCGAAGATCCCTCCTCCCACCATGCCTCCGATTCCGATGGCGACCGCACCGGAAAAACCCAAGGATTTCTTGCTTTGGGAATTCGAAATCGATCGCGATCCCATTCTCTCTCCTATCGCCGCTCGAGCAGGAATCTTCGCATGTCTCCGAGACGCCGGCGAGGGGGTTGCGCGATTCATGTGGTGGGTCACAATGAGACGAAGAAAGACAAGACGTTGCCTGGGGTGTTCGTCTATCAGGGTCAAAAGTTTCCACCCTATAACTCACCCGAAGGGCGCCAAGTCGGCCGCACCGAGGCATGCCCCGAGCAGGGGACTCCAACGACGGCACGTGAGGCTCCCACGTTTGGAAGTCGGGTAGAAACTCAATCCCTGGACGGCATCATCGGGGCGTCATGTTTCAAATCGCCCGCTCATCCTCGAGGATGAGCGGGCGATGTCTTTTGCTCCGCCCTGTCCTCCCCGCAGATTCCACTGAGTCGCCATGCGGACGCCCCGAAACGACATCTGCCCCTGGGCGCGAAGCTCGGAACTCATGCGGCGCTACCACGACGAGGAGTGGGGCGTGCCGATGCGGGACGATGTCCGACTCTTCGGTCTGTTGTTGCTGGAGGGGGCGCAGGCGGGGTTGAGTTGGTCGACCATCCTCGAGAAACGCGAGGGTTATCGACGCGCTTTCGCCGACTTCGACCCGGAGGCCATCGCGGCCTTCGATGCCGGCAAGATCGCATCGCTTCTCGCGGATCCGGGCATCGTTCGCAACCGGCTCAAGGTCACCTCGGCCGTCACCAATGCCCGCGCATTTCTCCAGTTCGAACGGAACGGCGCGTCCTTCACCGATTTCATCTGGTCCTTCGTGGAGGGCAGGCCCGTCCAAAACCGCTGGCGCCGCCAAGCCGACGTGCCCGCCTCGACGCCCGCGTCCCATGCCATGAGCAAGGCTCTCAAGAAACGGGGCTTCAAGTTCGTGGGCCCCACCATCTGCTACGCCTTCATGCAGTCCGCGGGCCTCGTCAACGACCACCTCGTCACCTGCCCCCGGCATG